>NZ_JBIWPN010000005.1:0-419280 GCF_044768305.1 Kitasatospora sp. NPDC101155
GAAAGGGAGAAGGGCCAAGCCGCCGACGAAGGAGGTGGCGCAGTGCCCGCCGACCGTCGGCACCGGATCAGAGCGCCCCGGAGGCGAGCGGGCGAATAACAGCATTACAGCCGGAGGCCCGGCCCGCCTCCCCGAGGGAGCGGACCGGGCCTCCGGTCAGGCGTCGGAGCCTCAGTGCGAGTGGCCGTGGCCGTGCGAGTGGCCGTGACCGTTCTCGGCCTCCTCCTCCTTCTTCTCCACCACGAGGGTCTCGGTGGTGAGGAGCAGGGAGGCGATCGAGGCGGCGTTCTCCAGCGCGGAGCGGGTGACCTTGACCGGGTCGATGACGCCGGCCTTCAGCAGGTCGCCGTACTCGCCGGTGGCCGCGTTGTAGCCGTGACCGGTCTCCAGCTCGGCGACCTTGTGGGTGATGACGTAGCCCTCCAGGCCGGCGTTCTGGGCGATCCAGCGCAGCGGCTCGTGCAGCGCCTTGCGGACCACGGCGACACCGGTGGCCTCGTCGCCCGACAGGCCCAGGCCGTCGTTCAGCACCTTGGCGGCGTGGACCAGGGAGGCGCCACCACCGGCGACGATGCCCTCCTCGACCGCGGCGCGGGTCGCCGAGATGGCGTCCTCCAGGCGGTGCTTGCGCTCCTTCAGCTCCACCTCGGTGGCGGCGCCGACCTTGATGACGCAGACGCCGCCGGCCAGCTTGGCCAGGCGCTCCTGCAGCTTCTCGCGGTCCCAGTCGGAGTCGGTCGCGGCGATCTCGCCCTTGATCTGGGCGACGCGGCCGGCCACGGCCTCGGCGTCACCGGCACCGTCGACGACCGTGGTCTCGTCCTTGGTGATGGTCACGCGGCGGGCGGTGCCCAGCACGTCCAGGCCGACCTGGTCGAGCTTGAGGCCGACCTCCTCGGAGATGACCTGGCCACCGGTCAGGACGGCCAGGTCGCCGAGGATCGCCTTGCGGCGGTCGCCGAAGCCCGGGGCCTTCACGGCGACGGCGTTGAAGGTGCCACGGATCTTGTTCACGACCAGGGTCGACAGCGCCTCGCCGTCGACGTCCTCGGCGATGATCAGCAGCGGCCTGGAGGCACCGCCCTGCAGGATCTTCTCCAGCAGCGGCAGCAGCTCCTGGATGGAGGAGATCTTGCCCTGGTTGATCAGGATGTACGGGTCCTCCAGGACCGCCTCCTGCCGCTCCGCGTCGGTGACGAAGTACGGCGACAGGTAGCCCTTGTCGAACTGCATGCCCTCGGTGAAGTCCAGCTCCACGCCGAAGGTGTTCGACTCCTCGACGGTGATGACACCGTCCTTGCCGACCTTGTCGATCGCCTCGGCGATCAGCTCGCCGACCTGGGTGTCCTGGGCGGAGAGGGACGCGACGGCGGCGACGTCGTCCTTGCCCTCGATCTCGCGGGCCACCGACAGCAGGTGCTCGGAGACGGCGGCGACGGCCTTGTCGATGCCCTTCTTCAGGGCGGCCGGGCCGGCACCGGCGGCGACGTTGCGCAGACCCTCGTTGACCAGGGCCTGAGCCAGCACGGTGGCGGTGGTGGTGCCGTCACCCGCGACGTCGTTGGTCTTGGTGGCGACCTCCTTGACGAGCTGCGCGCCAAGGTTCTCGTACGGGTCGTCCAGCTCGACCTCACGGGCGATGGTGACACCGTCGTTGGTGATGGTCGGGGCGCCGAACTTCTTGTCGATGACGACGTTGCGGCCCTTGGGGCCGATGGTCACCTTGACGGTGTCGGCCAGCTTGTTGACACCGCGCTCCAGCGAGCGGCGGGCGTCCTCGTCGAACTGCAGGATCTTCGCCATGTTCCCTATTCCCTCGGGGCTGCGGCCGGCCCAGCGGCCGCCGAACTACGTGAACCAACAACCACGCCCCGGGCCCCTGTCACTTGGGACACGGATCCGGGGCGGGTCGGGACGTCTTACTTCTCGATGATCGCGAGAACGTCGCGAGCGGAGAGCACCAGGTACTCCTCGCCCTGGTACTTCACCTCGGTGCCGCCGTACTTCGAGTACAGGACGATGTCACCGACGGCGACGTCGAGCGGCAGACGCTGGCCGTCCTCAAAGCGGCCCGGGCCGACGGCCAGGACGACGCCCTCCTGGGGCTTCTCCTTGGCGGTGTCCGGGATAACCAGGCCGGAGGCCGTGGTGGTCTCGGCGTCGAGCGGCTGGACCACGATGCGGTCCTCAAGCGGCTTGATGGCAACCTTGCTGCTGGTGGTCACGTCCGAGCTCCCCTTCGGAGATTACGGGGTTTTCTAACGGGTAGGGGCGAACCTGCGAGTCTGCCGTCGCGGGGGTCAGACACGCGTCGTCGCGTTAGCACTCCCCCAGTGGGGAGTGCCAAGGACGACCATAGGCCGGTGTTAGCACTCAGTCAACCAGAGTGCCAACGGCGCGCCCTGAAGTACCGTGCTACGGATGAGTAGCCGTACTCATGTGCGACGCCTCCCCCGCGACCGACACTCGGGCCATGCCTCAGAAGCCCAAGCGCATCGGCCCGGCGCTGTCGGACGATCTGGTTCCGGCCCTGCTGCTCCTGCCCCTGCTGGCGGTTCTTCCGCTCGTCGCCGTCTCGCTCACGATCGCACTCGTCCTGAACGTGCCAGGACACGCCCAGGAGCTGGTCCTGACCGTCGCTCTGTTCGTCGACACCGCGCTCGTCCTCGGGGTCCCCGGCACGGTGGCCTTCCGCACCTGGCAGAAGGGGTACCGGTTCCTCCCGGTCATCGCCGGGCTGGCACCGCTCGTCCTGCCGGCGCTGTTCTGCTCGGGCGCCCTCCGGTGACCGGGCCGACCCGGGGGCGAGACGTGGCCTCCGCGCTGCTCGCGGCGGTGGCGGTGCCGGTCGGGATGGTGGTCGAGACCGCGGTGGTCATCGTCCTCATGTGGGACAGCGCCCCGCACTCGGCAACCACCGGCAGCATCGTCGAGGCCGTCTGGTTCTCGATCCCGCTCCTGGCGGCCGGGTGGGCGGCCCGGCGCGCCCGGCGGCGCGGGTACCGGATCACGCCGGTCGTCCTCCTGGCCACGCCACTCACCCTCGGTCTGGCACTGTGGCTGCTCGACTGACCGGCGAGAATGGCCCCGTGGACACCGAGAACCTCCAGCCCCTGCTGACCCCCGAGGGTCAGGCCCTGCTCGCCGAGTTGCGCGAGTTCACGCCCGAGGAGGAGTTGGCGCTCGCCACCCGGCTGCGGCGGGAGCATCCGGCGGAGCTGGTGTCGGCGGCGTTCGGGCAGGCGCGGTTGCGGCAGCGGGCGCGGGCGAAGTTCGGGGCGGACGCGGACCTGATGTACTTCACGCCCAACGGGGTCGAGCAGTCCACCCGACGCAGTGTGGCCGAGTGGCGGGCGCGCCGGTTCGCCGGGCTGGGGGTGCGGCGGCTCGCCGACCTGTGCTGCGGCATCGGCGGGGACGTGCTGGCGCTGGCCCGGGCCGGGATCGAGGTGCTGGCCGTCGACAAGGACCCGGCGGCCTGCGCCGCGACCGCGGCCAACGCCGCCGCGCTGGGGCTGTCCGAGCTGGTCGAGGTGCGCTGCGCGGACGTCGCCGAGGTGGACGTCACCGGCTACGACGCGGTGTTCACCGACCCGGCCCGCCGCACCTCGCGCGGCCGGGTGTTCGACCCCGAGGCGTACACCCCGCCACTGTCCTGGGCGATCGAGGCCGGACGGCGGACCCCGATCGGCGCGCTGAAGGTGGCGCCGGGTATCCCGCACGAGGCCGTCCCGGCGGACGCCGAGGCGGAGTGGGTCTCCGACCACGGGGACGTCAAGGAGGCGGTGCTCTGGTTCGGCACCGAGTCCGCCCGCCCGCACCGCGCCACCCTGCTGCCGCAGGGCGCCAGCCTGACCGGCGGTGACCTGCCCGACCCGCCGGCCGGCCCGGTCGGGCGGTACCTGTACGAGCCGGACGGCGCGGTGATCCGGGCGCACCTGGTGGCCGAGGTGGCCGAGCAGGTCCGCGGCCGGCTGATCGACCCGAAGATCGCCTACCTGACCTCGGACGAGCTGGTCGCCACCCCGTACGCGCACGCCTTCGAGCTCACCGACGTGCTGCCGTTCCACATCAAGAAGCTGAAGGCGCTGCTGCGCGAGCGTCAGGTCGGCACGGTGGTGATCAAGAAGCGCGGGATGGCGATCACCCCGGAGGAGTTGCGCCGTCAGCTCAAGCCCTCCGGGCCGAACACCGTCACGGTGATCCTCAGCCGCACCGACCACGGCCCGCTGATGATGCTGGGCCGGCCCGTCCAGGCGCCCTGAGGGGCGTCCTAGGAAGCGGGCGGCTGGATGTAGTCGTCCAGCCGGGCCACCGAGAAGCCCTGCTCCTGGATCCGGGCCAGCAGCTCGCCGAACATCTGGGTCATCGTGGCGCCCTTGAGCTCCTTGGGGCCGCGGAAGTGCGCCAGGATGATGTCGCCGGGCTTCAGCTTCTTGTCGGCGGCCTGGTACTGCATGTCGTGGATCTGCATCGACTCGCGCCAGAGCACGATCGCGCGCGGACCGCACTGCTGCACCGAGGTGTTGAGCATCGGGGTGTTGGCGCCGTCGCCGAACGGCGGGCGGAACAGCAGCGGGGCGGTGCCGTACTGCTGGGTGAGCGTGGCCTGGTCGTCGCAGATCTCGGACTTCTGCTTGTCCGCCGGGAGCTTGCTCATCACCGGGTGGGTGACGGTGTGGTTCTGGATGTGGTTGCCGAGCGCCTGGAGCGGCTTGAAGTAGCCGTAGTCGTTCTTGACGATGTCCTTGGTCAGGAACATCGTGATCGGCACCTTGAGGTCGGTCAGCATCTCGACGAACTTCGGGTCCTTCTCGGCACCGTCGTCGATGGTGATGAAGACGACCTTGTCGCTCGTCTTCACGTCGCTGAACACCGGTACGGTGCCGGTGCGTTCGAGCTTGATCGGCTTGTCCGTGGGCGGTGCGGGGGCCGGGGCGAGCGGCTTGAGGTTCCACTTCGCCCAGGCCGCGGCATCACCCTCGGCCGGGGCCGCGCCGGAGGTGGTGGCCGCGGCCGCCGGTGCGGCACCGCCGGACGGCTGGGGCGCGGCCGAGGCGTTCTTCGTCGCGGCCGGGGCGGCGCTGCCGCCGCCCCCGTTGTCGCCGCACGCCGTGGCGAAGGCCAGCAGGGCCAGCGCCCCCGCCGCGTACGTCCTGGTCCTGCTTCGCCCGTCCCTGTTCACCGCACCGCGCTCCCGGTCCCGTCCAGCTTTCTCTCGGCTATGCACGGTAACGGCCGGGGTGGCGGTTCCCGACCACCGCCTACTCGACGTGGTCGCTGGTGAAGGACCAGCGGTGCACCGGGCGGCCGAGCAGCTCGGCCGGCGGGTCGGCGACCGGGGTCGGCTCGCCGCTCCACCAGGTGATCAGCAGTACCCGCTCACCCGAAGCGGAAAGCAGTTCGAGGCGCTCCAGCCCGGCCGCGCCGCGGACCGCAGGCAGCGCGAACTCCCGCACCCAGGCGGCGAGTTCGACCCCGCGGCCGTCCGCCGCCCTGGCCTCCCACATCGCGGCGACGGTCACGCGGCACCCCCACCGAGGGCGTCGTAGGCCTGGCCGTGGACATCCCCGTGCCCGATGTCCGCAGTGGGCACGTGGACGTCGGTCACCGGCAGCGAGGAGTCGGCGGACAGGTCGAGGGCGGAGGGCGTGCGGCCCCGCCACACCATCTCGGAGCCCAGCGCCGCCACCATCGCGCCGTTGTCGGTGCACAGGCCCGGCCGCGGCACCCGCAGCCGGATCCCGGCGCGGTCGCAGCGCTGCTGTGCCATCTCGCGCAGCCGGGAGTTGGCCGCGACGCCGCCGCCGATCATCAGGTGGTCGACGCCGCTGTCCTTGCACGCCTTGACGGCCTTGCGGGTGAGCACGTCGGTGACCGCCTCCTGGAAGGAGGCCGCGACGTCGGCGATCGGCACCTCCTCGCCCGCCCGGCGCTTGGCCTCCACCCAGCGGGCGACGGCGGTCTTCAGGCCGGAGAAGGAGAAGTCG
This sequence comes from Kitasatospora sp. NPDC101155, assembly GCF_044768305.1. NCBI lineage: Bacteria > Bacillati > Actinomycetota > Actinomycetes > Kitasatosporales > Streptomycetaceae > Kitasatospora > Kitasatospora sp. NPDC101155. The sequence goes on from NZ_JBIWPN010000005.1 coordinate 5,991, forward strand.
TACTCGGGGTCGTTCCTGCCGCTCAGGCCGCGCGGGAAGTTGATCGCCTTGCGGTCGCCCTCGCGGGCCGTCCGGTCGACGATCGGCCCGCCCGGGAAGCCCAGGCCGAGCACCCGGGCGACCTTGTCGAAGGCCTCGCCGGCCGCGTCGTCGATGGTCGCGCCGAGCGGGCGGACGTCCGTGGTGATGTCCTCGCTGAGCAGCAGCGAGGAGTGCCCGCCGGAGACCAGCAGGGCCATCGTCGGCGAGGGCAGCCGGCCGTGCTCCAGCTGGTCGACGCAGATGTGCGAGGCGAGGTGGTTGACCCCGTACAGCGGCTTGTCCAGCGCCCAGGCGTACGCCTTGGCGGCGCTGACGCCGACCAGCAGCGCGCCGGCCAGGCCGGGGCCGGCGGTGACGGCGATGCCGTCCAGGTCGCTCGCCTTGATCCCGGCGGTGTCCAACGCGCGCTGGATGGTCGGGACCATCGCCTCCAGGTGGGCGCGGCTGGCGATCTCCGGGACGACGCCGCCGAAGCGGGCGTGGTCGTTGACGCTGGAGGCGACCGCGTCGGCCAGCAGCGTGGTGCCGCGCACGATGCCGACGCCGGTCTCGTCGCAGGAGGTCTCGATGCCGAGGACGAGCGGTTCGTCAGCCATGGCGGGTGTCCTCAATGTCCTTCGGGTCAGTGCTGTCAGTGCTGGGGTGGTCGAGGCGCATCACCAGCGCGTCGACGTTGGCGGGCTGGTAGTAGCCGCGCCGGATGCCCACCGGTTCGAAGCCGTAGCGCTCGTACAGCCGCTGGGCGCGCAGGTTGTCCACCCGCACCTCCAGCAGCAGTTCGGCGCAGCCGCGCCGGGCGGCCTCGCCGATCAGGTCGGTGAGCAGCGCCGCGCCGAGGCCGGCGCCCTGGTGGCGCTCGTCGACGGCGATGGTCTGGACGTCGCCCTCGCCGGCGACGACCATCAGCCCGGCGTAGCCGACGATGGCGCCGTCCCCGGCGGTGGCGACGGTGTAGTGGCGGGTGCCGCCGGGGTGGGCCTCGGCGAGTTCGGACCAGTACATCCCGTGGGACCAGGCGTCCTCGGGGAAGAGCTTGAGCTCCAGCTCCATCACCGGCTCGATGTCCCACCAGCGCATCGGGCGCAGGGTGGTGCCGTGGTTCACGCCGGGAGCACCGCCTTGTAGCCGGCGGGGACCTGGGCGTCCGGGCGGCGCAGGTACAGCGGGAGGTTCGGCAGCAGCTCGCGGCCGGCGGCCAGCTCGGCGGCGGCGAAGCCGGCCAGGGAACCGGCCGAGACGTGCTCGGGGCTGTGGGCGCCCGGGAAGGCGTCGGGGTAGAGCAGTGCGCCGGCGCCCACCGACCGGGCCTCGGGCGTCAGCTCGGCCGGGCGGTCCACGCCGGGGCCCTCGGTGCGGCGGCCCTCGGCGTCGTAGGAGGCCCAGTAGACCTCCTTGCGGCGCGCGTCGGTGGCCACCGTGAACGGCTGCCCGGCCAGGCCCTCGGCGCGGGCCTGGAAGGCGATCGCGTCCAGGGTGCAGACGCCGTGCACCGGCAGCCCGAGGGCGTGGCCGAGCGCGGCGGCGGTCACCAGACCGACCCGCAGGCCGGTGTACGGGCCTGGGCCGACGCCGACCGCGATGCCGGTGAGCCGGTGCTTGTCCACCCCGGCCGCCCGCAGGACCTGGTCGATCGCGGGCAGAAGCAGTTCGCCGTGCCGTCGGGCGTCGACCTGGTGGGTCTCGGCGAGGACGGCCGTGCCGTCGTGGACGGCGGCGGTGACGGCGGGGGTAGCGGTGTCGAACGCGAGCAGCAGCACGGGGTCAAGGTTAGACCGCCGTCGGACCGGCCGACCGATCGAGCTGGTGTCCCCATCCGGAACACACGTGCTGGGCGCTCCCGACCGGCCGAGGGGACCTGGCACGATTAGGGCGGTACGTACAGAGGACGGCGGCGGGAGCGGCACGTGGCGAAGATGGGTCCTGGAGTGGTGGTCACGGGGTTGACCCTGGGGGCCCTGGCGGTGGTGAGCCTGCTGGCCTTCCAGGCCAGCGGCGCGCAGGACCGCGCGGGCGGAGCCCGTCCCACCACCACCACCGCCGCGACGTCCACCGGCCCGGTCGCCTCGGCGACGCCGAGCGCCTCGGCCACCCCGACCGTCCCGCCGCTGCCGACCAGCTCGGGCAGCGGCACGCGGGTGGTCTACTCGGTGAGCAGCCACTACGTCTGGCTGATCGACCCGAAGAAGAACCCGCAGGTCGCGGCCACCTTCCAGGTCTCCCCGGGCACGGTCGAGCCGACCCCGGGCAGCTACTCGGTGTACAGCCGCACCCCGGTCGGCACCGGGACGGACGGCCGGCAGATCGAGCACGTGGTGCGCTTCGCGCAGCAGAACGGCGTGGTGTTCGGCTTCAGCTCGGCGATGGACGGCTCGACGCCGACCGCCGACCCGAAGACCAAGACCGGCGGCATCCGCAGCGGCCGCGCCGACGGGCAGCTGCTCTGGGACTTCGCGCCCAACGGCACCAAGGTGGTCGTGGTCGCCTGAGACAGGCCCCTAGGCGGCCCGGGGTGTCTCCGCCTCGGGCTCCTCGGCCTGCTCCGGCCGCGGTTCGGGCGGGGTGGACACCGCCTCGGCGGCCGCGCAGGCGGCCAGCAGCGCCCGCATCGGCGCTCCCGGAGCGCGGCGGGCGGACTCTCCGGCCCCGGTGTCGCGCGCGGCGCGCTCCGGGGCGGGGGTGGTGCTCGACATGGCGCCTCCCTAGTTAGGCAGACCTAACCTCAGCACCCATCCCACCACGCCCGGCACCCCGCCCGCAACACCATGCCGACAGGCTGTCGGTAAAACGGGGAACGCCTACCCGAGCTCCGTCAGCTCCACACCCGACCAGCGGGCTCCGATGCCGGTCAGCACCACCCGGCGCGGGTCGTGGTCCTCCCCGGCGGTGTCGCCGATCGCCCGTTCGATCCGCACCTCCAGCCGGTCCTCGGACAGCCGCTCGACCTTGCCCTCGCCCCACTCGACCACGATCACCGACTCCGGCAGCGAGACGTCCAGGTCGAGGTCCTCCATCTCGTCCAGGTTCCCGCCCAGCCGGTACGCGTCCACGTGCACCAGGGCCGGGCCGCCGACCAGCGAGGGGTGCACCCGGGCGATCACGAAGGTCGGCGAGGTCACCGCCCCGCGGACCTGCAGCCCCTCCCCCAGGCCCCGGGTCAGCGTGGTCTTCCCCGCCCCCAGTTCGCCGGAGAGCAGCACCAGGTCACCCGGCCGCAGCAGCGCGGCCAGCTCCCGGCCGAGCCGGCCCATCCGCTCCGGAGTGGGGATGGTGAGAGTGGCGTGCGAGCCCATGCGCGTGTCTTGCCCTTCGGTCCGTAGCGGCGCGCCGACCACCGGCCGCCACCGCTACCGTGCCACACCGCCGCACCCCGATGTGGCGGGCGGGGGGCCGGGCGGGAGTCAGGCGGGGTCGACGACCGGGTTCGGCTCCGGCTCCCGGGGACGCTCGCTGGCGAGCTCCAGGACGGCCTCCGGCAGCGGCGCGGCGCCGGCGAAGTCGGCGGCACGGCGCAGCAGCCGCGCCAGCTCGTGGTCGACCAGCTCGGGGCGCTCCAGCAACACCAGGTGCCCGGCGCCCTCGACCAGCACCAGCTCGGCACCGGGCAGCCGCTCGGCCATCTCCTCGCTGTGCGAAGCGGGCGTCAGCAGGTCCTTCGTCCCGGCCAGCACCAGGGCGGGCAGACCGCGCAGGGCGTCCAGCGCCGCGTACTTCTCGTGCGCGTCGAACGCCGGGTAGAACTCGGCGACCACGTCGATCGGGGTGGCGTCCAGCAGCTGCTCGGCGAAGCGCACCACACCGGGGTCGACGTCCCGGCCGCCGAAGGAGAACCTCCGGTAGAAGACGGCGGCCACGTCCGAGCCGACCCGCCTGGTCGCCTCCACCAGGTCCACCTGACGGCCCAGCAGCCGCATCACCCCGGGCGCGACCTTCTTGAACAGCTTCGCCCCGGCCCTCGGCAGCCCGAGGCTCACCTCGTCCCAGTCCCCCGCCAGGGTGCCGACCAGCGCGACCCCGGCGACGCGCTCCCGGAACAGCTCCGGGTGCTGCTCGGCCAGCGCCATCACCGTCATGCCGCCCATCGAATGGCCCACCAGCACCAGCGGCCCGGTCGGCGCGACGGCGTCCAGCACCGCCTGGAGGTCGCCGCCCAGCTGATCGATGCTCGCCGGGTCACCGGCCAGGTACGAGCGGGAGCGCTCGGAGCGACCGTGGCTTCGCTGGTCCCAGAAGACCAGCCGCATGCCCTCGCGCAGCGCGGCGCGCTGGAAGTGCCAGCTGTCCTGGTTGAGGCAGTAGCCGTGGCAGAACACCACGGTCAACGGCTCGGCGCCGCCGTGACCCGCCCGCTCGCCTCCGGGGCGCTCGGGGCGGTGGCCGTCCGGCTCCGCCCAGCCGTCACCCGCCCGCTCGCGGGGGCCCTCCAGTTCCACGTACAGCTCCGTGCCGTCCGGCGCGGCCACCGTCAGCGGGAGCCCGCGCAGCGAGCCGTACGGGGCGGTCGCGTCCAGCTCGGCCCGGGCCCGGCGGCGCATCGCCCGGCCGACCGTCAGCCGCTCGATCGCGACGCCCGCGGCCGCGCCGGCCGCCAGCACACCGACGGAGATCCCGATCACACCGGCCCGGCTCACCCCGGACGCCGCGCCGGCCGCCTTGGCCACCGCCGCGACCGGGTTGCTCTCGGCCGGCGTGCCGGTCATGCCGGCAGGCCCTCGCGGTGGCTGCCGCCCAGGTAGCGGCGGGGCACTCGGGCGCCGATCCGGGTGACGACCTCGTACGAGATGGAGCCGCAGGCGCGGGCCCAGTCCTCGGCGGTCGGCTCACCGCGTTCGCCGTTGCCGAACAGCAGCACCTCGTCGCCGATCCCGGGGGTGTCGCCGCCCAGATCCACCACGAACTGGTCCATCGCGACCCGGCCGGCCACCGTGCGCCACTTGCCGCCGATCTGCACCGGGCCGGTGCCGCTGGCGTGGCGCGGGATGCCGTCGCCGTAGCCGACCGGGACGAGCCCCAGCGTGGTCGGGCCGGGCGTCACGTAGTGGTGGCCGTAGCTGACCCCGTGCCCGCCGGGGACGTGCTTGACCAGCGCCAGCCGGGCGGTCAGCGCCATGACCGGGCGCAGCCCGAAGTCCGCCGGGGAGCCGACCTCGGGCACCGGCGACAGCCCGTACGCGGCCAGGCCGGTGCGCACCAGGTCGAAGTGCGTCTCGGGCAGCAGCAGGGCGGCCGGGGAGTTCGCCAGGTGCCGGACCTCCGGGCGCAGCCCGGCGGCCTCGGCGTGCGCCAGCGCGGCGCGGTAGGAGTCCAGCTGGCCCTGGATCGACGGGTGGCCGGGCTCGTCGGCGGCGGCGAAGTGCGACCAGACGCCGACGACCTTCAGCAGCCCCTCGGCCTCGGCGCGCCGGGCGTTCGCCACCAGCTGCGGCCAGTCGTGCGGCTGGCAGCCGTTGCGGCCCAGGCCGGTGTCGGCCTTCAGGTGGACCCGCGCCGGGATGCCGGTCTCCCGGACGGCCGGCAGCAGTTCCTCCAGCGCCCACTGGCCGCTGACCGAGATGTCCAGGTCCGCGCGCAGCGCCTCGCGCCACGGCCCGCCGGGCGTCCACAGCCAGCACAGGATGCGGGCCCGCTCCGGGCGGATGCCCGCGGCCCGCAGCGCCAGCGCCTCCTCGGGCATCGCGCAGCCGAGCCAGCCGACCCCGTTCGCGACCGCCTCCCGGGCGCACTCGACCGCGCCGTGGCCGTAGGCGTCGGCCTTGACCGCGAGCATCACGGCGGAGCCGCCGACGCGCTCGCGCAGCGCGGCGAGGTTGCCGCGCAGGGCGGCGAGATCGATGGTCGCCTCAGCCCGTACGCCGTCGGTGAGGGTGGCTGTGCCGATCGTGTTCGCAGTTGTCATCAGGGTCAGTCTCCCAGACGTCCCGGAGTCCTCGCCGAACGGCCCATCGGCGCGGCGGTCGGTACCGGGGCGCCGGGCACCCCGCCGACCTGCGGCGGACGACTGGTCCGCCGTGTCTGGGACGCCCGGAACGGATGGTTCGGTTCCGTTCGACTATTCCTGCCGCACCGCCCGCCAGACCGCCGGGAGCGCCCCGGCGACGCCCGTCGCCGTCACCGGCGCGCCCGGGGTGCCCGCCGCCTCGCGGCCCGCCAGGCCGTGCAGGTAGGCGGCCACCGAGGCGGCGTCCAGCGGCGACAGGCCCGAGGCCAGCAGCGAGCCGGCCAGACCGGCCAGCACGTCCCCGCTGCCCGCGGTGGCGAGCCAGGAGGTGCCGGTCGGGTTCACCCGGACGGCCCCGCCCGGGTCGGCCACCACCGTGGTGGAGCCCTTCAGCAGCACGGTGGCCCGGTAGGCGGCCGCCAGCCGCCGGGCGGTGGTCAGCCGGGCGGCGGCCAGTTCCTCGGCGGCTGGCGGCGCGGTGCCCTCGGCGCCCGCGAGCAGCCGGGCGGCCTCGCCGGTGTGCGGGGTGAGCAGGGTCGGCGCGGTGCGGCCGGCCAGCGCCCGCGGGCCGAGCCGGCCCAGCTCGGTCAGCCCGTCCGCGTCCACCAGCACCGGGACGTCGGCCACCAGCGCCTCGGTCAGCGCCTGCCGCGCCCCCTCGCCGCCGCCCGGCCCGACCACCCAGGCCTGCACCCGTCCGGCCCCGGCCGGCCCGCCCTCGGTGACCAGCGCCTCCGGGAAGCGCCGCACCACCTCCTCGGCCGCCGTACCGACGTACCGGACGGCGCCCGCGCCGCCCCGCAGCGCCCCGGCGACCGCCAGCAGCGCCGCCCCCGGGTACGTCGCCGAGCCGGCCGCCACCCCGACCACGCCACGCCGGTACTTGTCGCTCTCCGCGCCCGGCAGCGGCAGCAGCGCCGCCACGTCCGCGTGCTGCAGGACCGTCACCTCCGGCTCCGGCAGCTCCAGCCCGATGTCCACCAGCTGCACCGCGCCCGCGTACGAGGCCCCCGGGTCGACCAGCAGCCCCGGCTTGTACGTGCCGAAGCAGACCGTGACGTCCGCGCGCAGCGCCGCCCCCGGCACCTCGCCGGTGTCCGCCTCGACCCCGCTGGGCAGGTCCACCGCCACCACCGGGCCGCGTCGCTCGGCCCGCGCGTACGGCTCCGCCTCGGGGCGCAGCCCGCCCCGGCCACCGATGCCGACGATCCCGTCCAGCACCAGGTCCGCGCGTGAGAAGTCGGCCAGGCCGACTTCCCGCTCCGCCGTCACCCGTCCGCCCGCGGCCCGCAGCGCGGCCAACCCGCCCTGATGCGCCTTCTGCGGCGCCAGCAGCACCGCCGTCACCCGCGCCCCGCGCCGCGCCAGCGCCGCCCCGGCGTACAGGGCGTCACCCCCGTTGTCCCCACTGCCCGCCAGCACCGTCACCCGGCTGCCGTACACCCGCCCCCGACGCCGCGTCAGCAGCCGGGCGCAGGTCGCGGCCAGCCCGGCGGCCGCCCGCTGCATCAGCGTGCCCTCCGGCAGCCGGGCCATCAGCGCGGCCTCGGCGGCCCGGACGGTTTCCACAGGGTGTGCATGACGCATGGGGAGAACTCCTTCGGCAGGCGCGGGCTACCCGCCGACGCTAGCCCGCGTCACCGCCCCACGGGGGCCGGGCCTGCGGCACACTTTCGAGTGACACCCACTTCGATTCCCCGCCGGTGTCGGCCCGTACGCCTACCTTGTGGGTCGGCACGGACCCACAGGAGGGAGAAGGGCCATGGTTGCCATGCCAGCAGTCGAGCACCCGCTGGACCAGGACAGCGTCCTCCAGGCGTTCCTGGAGCTGGACACGCCGCCCGGATTCAAGGCCGAGCTCATCGAAGGGGAGATCGTTGTGACGCCACCGCCGGACGGACCGCACGAGGGCGCGTTCTCGAAGCTCGCCAAGCAATTCTTTCGGAACGCCGCGATCGAATTGGACATCGCGGGCAACAAGGGCCTGATCACCCCCAAAGGCCGATTCATCCCCGACGGCACCGTGGTCCCGGAGGACCACTTCGATCACCTGGACTCCTGGGCGCCAGCAGAAGGAGTCCTGCTCGTGTTCGAGATCACCTCGACCAACCCGCACAAGGACCGCGAGCCCAAGCGCAAGGGCTACGCCGCTGCGGGCATCCCCTGCTACCTGCTGATCGACCGCAGTGAAGGCAAGGTCACGCTGTTCACCGAACCTGAGAACGGTGACTACAGGACGCTTGCCCAGACCGACTTCGGCAAGCCCGTCGACCTCCCCGCCCCGTTCTCCTTCACGCTCGACACGGCGCCCCTGCGGTAGGACGCAGCCACCGCAGGGGCGCCGTGAGAGGCCCGGCGACTACTCGACGGTGACCGACTTCGCCAGGTTGCGCGGCTGGTCGACCTCGTGGCCCTTGGCCGTGGCCAGCTCGCAGGCGAAGACCTGGAGCGGCACGGTGGAGACCAGCGGCTGCAGCAGGGTCGGGGTCACCGGGATGCGGATCAGGTGGTCCGCGTACGGCACGACCGCCTCGTCGCCCTCCTCGGCGATCACGATGGTGCGGGCGCCGCGGGCCCGGATCTCCTGGATGTTGGAGACGATCTTGTCGTGCAGGATCGACCGCCCGCGCGGCGAGGGCACGACCACCACGACCGGCAGCCCCTCCTCGATCAGCGCGATCGGGCCGTGCTTGAGCTCGCCCGCCGCGAAGCCCTCGGCGTGCATGTAGGCGAGCTCCTTGAGCTTGAGCGCGCCCTCCAGGGCCACCGGGAAGCCGACGTGGCGGCCGAGGAACAGCACCGAGCGGGCGTCGGCCAGCGAGCGGGCCAGCTCGCGCACCGGCTCCATGGTCTCCAGGACCTGCTCGACCTGCTTCGGCGCGTCGCCGAGTTCGCGGATGATGGTGACGATCTCGTCGCCCCACTTGGTGCCGCGCACCTGGCCCAGGTAGAGGGCGACCAGGTAGCAGGCGACCAGCTGGGTCAGGAACGCCTTGGTGGACGCGACCGCGACCTCCGGGCCGGCGTGGGTGTACAGCACCGCGTCCGACTCGCGCGGGATGGTGGAGCCGTTGGTGTTGCAGATCGCCAGCACCTTGGCGCCCTGCTCCCGGGCGTGCCGCAGGGCCATCAGGGTGTCCATGGTCTCGCCGGACTGCGAGATGGCGATGACCAGCGTGCCCGGGCCCATGATCGGGTCGCGGTAGCGGAACTCCGAGGCGACCTCGACCTCGCAGGGGATGCGGGTCCAGTGCTCGATCGCGTACTTCGCGATCATGCCCGCGTGGAACGCGGTGCCGCAGGCGACGATGACGACCTTGTCGACCGAGCGCAGGTCCGCGTCGGAGATGCGCAGCTCGTCCAGGGTCAGCCGGCCGTCGGCGCCGATCCGGCCCAGCAGGGTGTCGGCGACGGCCTTCGGCTGCTCGGCGATCTCCTTGAGCATGAAGTAGTCGTAGCCACCCTTCTCGGCGGCGGAGGCGTCCCAGTCGACGTGGTACTCGCGCACCTCGGCCGGGGTGCCGTCGAAGTTGGTCACCGTCACGCCGCCCTCGCGCAGCTCGACGACCTGGTCCTGGCCCAGCTCGATCGCCTCGCGGGTGTGCGCGATGAAGGCGGCGACGTCCGAGGCCAGGAAGTTCTCGCCCTCGCCGCGGCCGACCACCAGCGGCGAGTTGCGGCGGGCGCCGACGACCACGCCGGGCGCGTCCGCGTGCACGGCGACCAGGGTGAAGGCACCGTCCAGGCGGCGGCAGACCACCCGCATGGCCTCGGCGAGGTCTCCCTCGTACGCCTCGCCCAGCAGGTGGGCGACGACCTCGGTGTCGGTCTCGGACCGGAGGGTGTGGCCGCGCTCGGCGATCTCGGCGCGCAGCTGGGCGAAGTTCTCGATGATGCCGTTGTGGACCACGGCCACCCGGTTGTCGTCGTCCAGGTGGGGGTGGGCGTTGGCGTCCGTCGGGCCGCCGTGGGTGGCCCAGCGGGTGTGGCCGATGCCGGTGGTGCCGCCGGGCAGAGGGGATTCGGCGAGCGACTTCTCGAGGTTGGCGAGCTTCCCGGCCCGCTTGTCCGTGACCAGACCCCACTGCCCCTGGGAGTCCTGCGCCTGCACCGCGACACCGGCCGAGTCGTAGCCCCGGTACTCCAGTCGCTGCAGGCCCGCGATTACTACGTCGAGGGCGGACTGCGCGCCCACGTATCCAACAATTCCGCACATGCGTGCCAGCATAAGGGCGGTTCTGTGGCCGTTTTCCCGCCTCGGGCCAACTCTGCGTGACCGACACCACAGCCACCGTGAAGACCGCCACGGCTCACAATGGAGCATGTGCTGACCGAACTCTGTACGCGGGGCGCCGCCACGCCCGGCCCGTCGCCGTCCCCTTACGTGGACCTCAGCCGGGCCGAGTGGAGCGCGCTGCGCGAGCGTACGCCGCTTCCGCTGACCGCCGAGGAGGTGGAGCAGCTGCGCGGCCTCGGCACGGCGCTCGACCTGGACGAGGTCCGCGACGTCTACCTGCCGCTGTCCCGGCTGCTCAACCTGTACATCCACGCCACGCACGAGCTGCGCGGCACCCTGGGCACGTTCCTGGACACCCCGGACACCGAGCGCACCCGCACCCCGTTCATCATCGGCGTGGCGGGCTCGGTCGCGGTCGGCAAGTCCACCACGGCCCGTCTGCTGCAGGCCCTGCTGGCCCGCTGGCCCGAGCACCCCCGGGTCGAACTGGTCACCACCGACGGCTTCCTGCTGCCCAACGCCGAGCTGCGCCGCCGCGGCCTGATGGCCCGCAAGGGCTTCCCCGAGTCGTACGACCGCCGGGCGCTGATGCGCTTCGTCGCGGACGTGAAGGCGGGCAGGGAGCGGGTCACGGCGCCGGTGTACTCCCACCTGGTGTACGACATCGTGCCGGACCAGCGGCTGACCGTGGAGCGCCCGGACATCCTGATCGTCGAGGGCCTGAACGTGCTCCAGCCGGCCCTGCCCGGCACCGACGGCCGCACCCGCCTCGCGGTCGCCGACTACTTCGACTTCTCGATCTACGTCGACGCCCGTACCGACGACATCGAGCACTGGTACCTGGACCGCTTCCGCAAGCTGCGGCAGACCGCCTTCCAGGACCCGAACTCCTACTTCCGCCGCTTCACCGAGGTGCCGGAGGCGGAGGCGATGGAGTACGGCCGCCAGGTCTGGCGCACCATCAACAAGCCCAACCTGCTGGAGAACGTGCTGCCGACCCGCGGCCGGGCCACCCTGATCCTGCAGAAGGGCCCGGACCACAAGGTCCGCCGGGCGCTGCTGCGCAAGCTCTAGCAAGCCCCCGCGAAGCCCGGGAAGGCCCCCGGAGGCCCCCCGGAGCCCTGGAAACGCCCCGCAGGCCCCCACTGTCTCCAGTGGGGGCCTGCGCGTGCCTATCAGGGGGGCCGTCAGCCCAGGTGGGTGCGCACCGCCTCGGCCAGCCGCTGCCCGACCGTCTCGGCCTGCGCCGGGTCGGCGGCCTCGACCATGACCCGGACCAGCGGCTCGGTGCCGGACGGGCGCAGCAGCACCCGGCCGGTGGAGCCCAGCTCGGCCTCGGCCGCGGCGACCGCCTCGGCCAGCTCGACGCTGGTCTTCACCCGGCTCTTGTCGACGCCCTTGACGTTGATCAGCACCTGCGGCAGCCGGGTCATCACGGCGGCCAGGTCGGCCAGCGGCTGCTTGGTGGCGGCCAGTCGGGCGCCCAGCATCAGGCCGGTCAGGGTGCCGTCGCCGGTGGTGGCGTGGTCCAGCAGAATGACGTGGCCGGACTGCTCGCCGCCCAGCGCGAAGCCCTGCTCCTTCATCGCCTCCAGCACGTAGCGGTCGCCGACGGCGGTCTCCACCAGGTCGATGCCCTCGCGCTCCATCGCCAGCTTGAAGCCGAGGTTGGACATCACGGTGGCCACCGCGGTGTTGCGGCGCAGGGTGCCGGCCTCCTTCATGGCGACGGCGAGGATGGCGATGATCTGGTCGCCGTCCACCTCCTGGCCCTCGGCGTCGGCGGCCAGGCAGCGGTCGGCGTCGCCGTCCAGGGCGATGCCGAGGTCGGCGCGGTGCTCCTTCATCGCGGCGCGCAGCCGGTCCAGGTGGGTGGAGCCGACGCCGTCGTTGATGTTGAGGCCGGTGGGCTCGGCCCCCAGGGTGTGGACGACCTCGGCGCCGGCCCGGGCGAAGGCCTCGGGGGCGACGTACGCGGCGGCGCCGTGGGCGCCGTCGATGACGACCTTGATGCCGTCCAGGCGGTTGGGCAGCACGCCGATCAGGTGGGCGACGTACTTGTCGAAGCCCTCGGTGTACTCGCGCACCCGGCCGACGGCCGCGCCGGTGGGACGGTTCCAGTCCTCGCCGCCGACGGTGTGCTTGCGGTAGTGCGCCTCGATCGCGTCCTCGATCCGGTCGTCCAGCTTGTGGCCGCCGCGGGCGAGGAACTTGATGCCGTTGTCCGGCATGGCGTTGTGGCTGGCGGACAGCATCACGCCGAAGTCGGCGCCGAGCGCGCCGGTGAGGTAGGCCACGGCCGGGGTGGGCAGGACACCGACCCGCAGGACGTCGACACCGGAGCTGGCCAGACCGGCGATGACCGCGGCCTCCAGGAACTCGCCCGAGGCACGCGGGTCACGGCCGACCACCGCGACCGGCCGGTGCCCGTCGAAGGCGCCGGCCTCGCCGAGCACATGGGCGGCCGCGACCGACAGGCCGAGCGCCAGCTCCGCCGTCAGGCCCTCGTTCGCCACCCCGCGTACGCCGTCCGTACCGAAGAGTCGTCCCACTGTCCCGTCCTCCATCACCATGCTCGGAACCCACCGATGATCCCGGCCGCCGCACGTTAGCCGGGGAACACGTCGCCCCGGAGTACACGAGGTACTCCGGGGCGACGGTTTGCGCAACCAGGGGGTGCGCCGCCAGGGCGGAACGCACCCCCGGGGACGCGATTAGCGCTTGCTGTACTGCGGCGCCTTGCGGGCCTTCTTCAGACCGGCCTTCTTGCGCTCGACGGCGCGGGCGTCACGGGTCAGGAAGCCGGCCTTCTTGAGGGCGCCGCGGTTGTTGTCCACGTCGGCCTCGTTCAGGGCACGGGCCACGCCGAGGCGCAGCGCGTAGGCCTGGCCGGAGACGCCGCCACCGCTGATGCGGGCGACGACGTCGTAACGGCCGTCCAGCTCCAGGAGCTTGAAGGGCTCGTTCACGGTCTGCTGGTGCACCTTGTTCGGGAAGTAACCCTCAAGGGTGCGACCGTTGATCTTCCACTGGCCGGTGCCGGGGACGATGCGCACGCGGGCGATCGCCTCCTTGCGACGGCCGAGGCCGGCGCCGGGGACGGCCTCGCCGAAGCGGCCGGCCAGGGACTCGGAGGTGTAGCTCTCCTCGGAGGTGTACTCGCCCTCGACAGCCTCAACGGCCTCGTCGAAGTCGACCTCAAGGGTTTCAGTGGTCTCGGCCACGGTGTTCCTCAGCTCTTTTCAGTGATGGGGGGCTTGGTGGCCGGAATTACTGCGCGACCTGGGTGATCTCGAACGGCACCGGCTGCTGGGCAGCGTGGGGGTGCTGGTCGCCCGAGTAGACCTTCAGCTTCGAGAGCATCTGGCGGCCCAGGCTGTTCTTGGGGATCATGCCCTTGATGGCCTTCTCGACGGCCTTCTCCGGGTTGTTCGCCAGCAGGTCGTCGTAGCGCACCGAGCGCAGACCGCCCGGGAAGCCCGAGTGGCGGTAGGCCAGCTTCTGGGTCTTCTTGTTACCGGACAGGTGCACCTTGTCGGCGTTGATGATGATGACGAAGTCACCAGTGTCAACGTGCGGCGCGTAGATCGCCTTGTGCTTGCCCCGGAGGAGGTTGGCGGCCTGGGAAGCCAGGCGGCCGAGCACGACGTCGGTCGCGTCGATGACGTGCCACTGACGCTGGACGTCGCCGGGCTTGGGGCTGTACGTACGCACGGTCGTAGCCTTCGCTTTTCAGTGAGTGAGTCCTGACAGGAGCACCCGGACGGAAGAGCAGCCTGGCCAACCTTGGACGCAATTCAAGGGGGACCGCTGGTCGTCGACCTGATGTCTCCGGCGTACCGACCTCTCACGTGAGATAGAGCGAGCCAATACGCACATCAAGCGTCCAGATTACCGGGCGGGCGGGGAGGGGTCAAAAATCCCCTCCCGCCCATCGGGTCGTCACTCAGCGTTCGCGCTCCACCCGGGTGACGTCCCAGACCGGCTCGGGCGACTCAAACACCCGGCCGTCGGCCCCGAACACCAGGTAGCGGTCGAAGGTCCTGGCGAACCACCGGTCGTGGGTGACGCACAGCACCGTGCCGTCGAAGACCTCCAGCCCGGCCTGCAGCGCCTCGGCGCTCTCCAGGTCCAGGTTGTCGGTCGGCTCGTCGAGCAACAGGGCCGTCACACCGGAGAGTTCGAGCTTGAGAATCATCAGCCGGGCCTGCTGCCCACCGGACAGCGACTCGAACTTCTGCTCCTCCTGGCGGTCCAGCTCGTACCGGCGCAGCGCACCCATCGCGGCGCCGCGGCTGAGCGCGTGCTCCTCCTCGACGATCGAGCGGACGGTGCGGCCGAACAGCTCCGGGTGGGCGTGGGTCTGCCGGAAGTGGCCGGGGACGACCCGGGCGCCGAGCTTCCACGCCCCCGTGTGCTCGACCGTCTCGTCGCCGGCCAGCAGCCGCAGCAGGTGCGACTTGCCCGCGCCGTTGGCGCCGAGGACGCCGACCCGCTCGCCGTAGAAGACCTCCAGGTCGAAGGGCTGCATCAGGCCGGTGAGCTCCAGCCGCTCCATGGTGAAGGCGCGCACGCCGGTGCGCCCGCCCTTGAGCCGCATGGTGATGGACTGCTCGCGCGGGGGCTCCTCGGGACGGCCGGCCTCCTCGAACTTCTTCAGCCGGGTCTGCGCGGCGGCGTAGCGGGTGGCCAGCGCGTGGCTGACGGAGGCGGCCTGGCGCAGGGTGACGACGAGCTTCTTGAGCTTGGCGTGCTCCTCGTCCCAGCGTCGACCCAGCTCCTCGAAGCGCGCGAAGCGGTCCTTGCGGGCCTCGTGGAAGGTGTCGAAGCCGCCGCCGTGCACCCAGACGCTGCTGCCGGCCGCGCCCGCCTCGACACTGATGATCTTGTCGGCGGTCTTGGACAGCAGCTCGCGGTCGTGCGAGATGTACAGCACGGTCTTCGAGGTGGCCTTGATGGCCTCCTCCAGCCAGCGCTTGCCCGGGACGTCCAGGTAGTTGTCCGGCTCGTCGAGGAGGAGCACCTCCTCCGGGCCGCGCAGCAGTGCCTCCAGGACGAGCCGCTTCTGCTCGCCGCCGGAGAGGGTGTTCAGGCCGCGCCACTGGGCCTTGTCGAAGGGCACACCGAGGGCCGCCATGGTGCAGACGTCCCAGTCGGTCTCGTAGTCGTAGCCGCCGACGTCGGCCCAGTCGGAGAGCGCCTGGGCATAGGCCATCTGGGTCTTCTCGTCGTCCTGCGCGATCATCGCGAGCTCGGCGGCGTCCACCGCGCGGGCGGCCACGGCTATCCGCTCCGGGGCGACGGACACCAGCAGGTCCCGGACGGAGGCGTCGGCCGGCAGCGCGCCGGGGGTGGACGCCTGGTCCTCGCGGCCGGTGGTGCCGACGAACTGGCGCATCACGCCGAGCCCGCCGCTGATCGTCACCGAGCCGCCGTGCGGCTGGAGGTCGCCCGCGATCATGCGCAGCAGCGTCGTCTTGCCGGCGCCGTTGGCCCCCACGAGGGCGACCGCGGCGCCCTCGCCGACCCGGAAGGACGCGTCGTCGAACAGCACCCGCCCGTCCGGCAGGTAGTACTCCAGGTGCGAAATCTCGACGTGTCCCATGGGAGCGATTGTCGCAAGCGGACGCCCCCGGCCAAAACGGATTACCCGGCGGTCGGCTGCCCGGGCAGCGTGCGCATCCGCCTGGCCTGGCGGTTGCGCTCGGCGAGCTGGTCGTCCGGCGGGTAGCCGACCTCCTCAAGGGTGAGCCCGTACGGCCGGATCACGTTGACCGCCGAGTTGCGGACCCCGCCGGCCAGCACCTCGCCCGGGAACTCCACCGGCCGGTGCCCGTCGCCGACCAGCAGCATCGCGCCGACCAGCGCCCGGACCATGTTGTGGCAGAAGGCGTCGGCCCGTACGGTGGCGACCGCCAGCGAGCCCTCCTGCGCCGCGTAGGTGTCCACCGGGACACGGTCCCAGTGCAGCTCCAGCAGGGTGCGGATGGTGGTGGCGCCCTCGCGCTTCTTGCAGTACGCGGCGAAGTCGTGCTCGCCGAGCAGCAGCTTCGCGGCCGCGTTCATCCGGTCCAGGTCCAGCGGCCGGTCGTGCCAGAGCACGTGCCCGCGCAGCAGCGGGTCGACCCCGCCGGGGTGGTCGGCGACCCGGTAGGCGTACCGGCGCCAGATCGCCGAGAAGCGCGCGTCGAACCCGGCCGGCGCCTCGCCGACCCGGTAGATCCGGACGTCCCCGGGCAGCCGCCCGGCCAGCCGGCGCAGCAGCTTCTCCCGGTGCGCCTCCCACAGTTCGGCCGGCAGGTCGACGTGGGCGACCTGGCCGCGGGCGTGCACCCCGGCGTCGGTGCGGCCGGCCACGGTGAGCGGGAAGAGCTCCTGGCTGCGGGTGACGACCTGCAGCGCGCTCTCGATCTCCTCCTGGACCGTCCGGCGGCCGCCCTTCTGGCGGGCCCAGCCGGAGAACTCGGCGCCGTGGTAGGCGAGGTCGAGCCGGACCCGGACGTACCCGTCGGCCGGACCGTCCTTCACCGGCGGCTGCTCGGCGCAATCACTGACCACTGCTTCTCTTCTCCCAGGGACCTCGCGGACAAGGAACGGGCCCGCTCCCCCATCGCTGGGAAAGCGGGCCCGCGGCAACACCTAGAGGCGTCAGGCCTGCTCGGCGGCCTCGGCCTCGTCGGCCTTGGTCTCGACGGCAGCGGCCTCGTCGGCCTCCTTGACGGCGCGCTTGGTGGCGGCCTCGGCCTCGCCGACGGCGGTCTGCGCGACGGTCAGCGCCTCGACCAGCTCGATCACGGCCATCGGGGCGTTGTCGCCACGACGGGGACCGATCTTGGTGATGCGGGTGTAGCCACCCGGGCGGTTCTCGTAGCGCGGCGCGATCTCGGTGAAGAGGGTGTGCAGCACGGCGATGTCGGTGATCGTCTTGCGCACCAGGCGACGGTTGTGGATGTCGCCCTTCTTCGCCTTGGTGATCAGCTTCTCCGCCAGCGGGCGCATCCGACGGGCCTTGGCCTCGGTCGTGGTGATGCGGCCGTACTGGAACAGCTCCCGGCACAGACCGGCGAGCAGCAGCGGCTCGTGGTGCGGGCCGCCGCCGAGGCGGGCACCCTTGGTGGGACGCGGCATGGAATTACTCCTTGAATCTCCGACTGCGGCCGTACCAGGTACCGCAGCGGGCGTACGGGCACGGTGCCCGTACGGCTTTCATGACGACGGGGGCGGCTCCGTGGAACCGCCCCCGCGGCCAAATCTCTTAGTACTGCTCGGTCTCGGCGAAGTGCGAGTCGTCGAGGTCGTCGGCGCCGAAGGCGTCGGCGGCAGCGGTCGGGTCGAACCCGGGCGGGCTGTCCTTGAGGGCCAGGCCCATGCCGGCCAGCTTCGCCTTGACCTCGTCGATCGACTTCGCGCCGAAGTTGCGGATGTCGAGCAGGTCGGCCTCGGAGCGGGCGACGAGCTCACCCACGGTGTGGATGCCCTCGCGCTTGAGGCAGTTGTAGGAGCGGACGGTGAGCTCCAGCTCCTCGATCGGCAGCGCCAGGTCGGCGGCCAGGGCGGCGTCCGTCGGGGACGGGCCCATGTCGATGCCCTCGGCGTCGATGTTCAGCTCGCGGGCGAGGCCGAACAGCTCCACCAGGGTCTTGCCGGCCGAGGCCATGGCGTCGCGCGGACGCATGGCGGGCTTGGTCTCGACGTCGACGATCAGCTTGTCGAAGTCGGTCCGCTGCTCGACACGGGTGGCCTCGACCTTGTAGGTGACCTTCAGCACCGGGCTGTAGATCGAGTCGACCGGGATGCGGCCGATCTCCTGGCCGGAGGCCTTGTTCTGGACGGCGGAGACGTAGCCGCGACCGCGCTCGACGGTCAGCTCCATCTCCAGCTTGCCCTTGCCGTTCAGGGTGGCGAGGACCAGCTCGGGGTTGTGTACCTCGACACCCGCCGGCGGGGCGATGTCGGCGGCGGTGACGACACCCGGGCCCTGCTTGCGCAGGTACATCACGACCGGCTCGTCGTGCTCCGAGGAGACGACCAGCTGCTTGATGTTGAGGATGAGGTCGGTCACGTCCTCCTTGACGCCCGGCACGGTGGTGAACTCGTGCAGGACGCCGTCGATGCGGATGCTGGTGACAGCGGCACCCGGGATCGACGACAGGAGCGTGCGGCGCAGGGAGTTGCCGAGGGTGTAGCCGAAGCCCGGCTCCAGCGGCTCGATCACGAACCGCGAGCGGAACTCGTCGACGACCTCTTCGGTCAGCGAAGGACGCTGAGCGATAAGCATGGGGAGGTTCCTCCAGTTGTCTTCGGCACCCACTATTTGATGCCGACAGGACCAAGAGTACGGGCTCCTGCGCGCTGTATTGATTCAACGGCGTAGGAGCCCGTACCAGGTTTAAAGCAGAGACTGCGTGCCCGAAGGCGCTGCGTCAGACGCGGCGGCGCTTCGGCGGACGGCAGCCGTTGTGCGGGGTGGGGGTGACGTCCTGGATCGAGCCGACCTCCAGGCCGGTGGCCTGGAGCGAACGGATCGCGGTCTCGCGGCCGGAGCCCGGACCCTTCACGAAGACGTCAACCTTGCGCATGCCGTGCTCCTGCGCGCGACGGGCAGCGGCCTCGGCGGCCATCTGCGCGGCGAACGGGGTGGACTTGCGCGAGCCCTTGAAGCCGACGTGGCCGGCGGAGGCCCAGGAGATCACGTTGCCCGCGGGGTCGGTGATCGAAACGATGGTGTTGTTGAACGTGCTCTTGATGTGCGCGTGGCCGTGAGCGACGTTCTTCTTTTCCTTGCGGCGGATCTTCTTCGCGCCGGCAGCCTGACGACCCTTGGGGGGCATAAGTCTGTTCTCCTACTGAGGTGGTCGGTCCGCTGACCCGCGGGCCGGAGGGATGTCCGGTTACGGGACGGACTACTTCTTGCCCGGCTTCTTCTTACCGGCGATCGCGCGACGCGGGCCCTTGCGGGTACGCGCGTTGGTGTGGGTGCGCTGGCCGCGGACCGGCAGGCCACGGCGGTGACGCAGACCCTCGTAGCAGCCGATCTCGACCTTGCGGCGGATGTCGGCGGCCACCTCGCGGCGGAGGTCACCCTCGACCGTGAAGTTGGCGTCGATGTACTGGCTCAGCTTGACCAGGTCGTCCTCGGTGATGTCGCGAACGCGGACATCCGGGTTGACGCCGGTCTCGGCGAGGGTCTGCTGGGCGCGGGTACGGCCGATGCCGTACACGTAGGTGAGGGCGATCTCGATCCGCTTCTCACGGGGGAGATCAACGCCGGCGAGGCGTGCCATTCAAGGCTCCTGTGGTTCTTCAGAGGTCTTGCGTGCTACCTACTCCGACACCTCACGGTGAGGGAGCCCCGGCCTCTGACCGGGGGCGGCAGTCCGCCTGTTCCAGGACGGATCGGGTAGCCCGCTTATGACGTTTTCGCGTCGCGCGAAGTACTACGAGAAATGCTGGGGAGAGATCAGCCCTGGCGCTGCTTGTGGCGCAGGTTGTCGCAGATCACCATGACCCGGCCGTGACGGCGGATCACCTTGCACTTGTCGCAGATCTTCTTGACGCTCGGCTTGACCTTCATGTTCAGGTTCTCCGGGTCTAGATCTGACGTTCTTACTTGTAGCGGTAGACGATCCGGCCGCGCGTGAGGTCGTAGGGGCTGAGCTCCACGACGACCCGGTCGTCCGGCAGGATGCGGATGTAGTGCATGCGCATCTTGCCACTGATGTGCGCGAGGACCTTGTGACCGTTCTGCAGCTCGACCTTGAACATCGCGTTCGGAAGAGACTCGATCACGGTGCCCTCGATCTCAATGGCGCCTTGCTTCTTAGCCATGAACTGCGAGATCCACCTTCCGGGACCGGCTACCGTATGCGGAACGCTCGTGCGAACCTGGGTTCACCCCAGCCCCGAAGGGAAGAGGGCGTGCTGAAGCACGCTACGAGTGAGCCGACGGTCCATCCTACGCCAGCGCGTGCGATGGGCCAAAACCGGGGCCCGGAAGGCGGTACACGTCACACCCGCGCCTCAGACCCCGGTGGAGACGATCAGCGGCTCGACGTGGGCGGTGCAGGCCGAGCAGCGGCGGGCGGCCTCGGGGATCTCGGTCAGGCACTCGGGACAGGGGCGCTTCGGGGTCTTCGGCTTCTTCGGCAGGTAGCGCGCGGTGGCCTTGGTGACCGGCAGCACCACGCAGAAGTACAGCACCGCGGCGGTCATGAAGAACGCGATCAGCACGTTCAGGAACTGGCCGTACGGGAAGATCACCCCGCCGATGTCGGCCTTGTACGAGCTGAAGTCGCCGGCCGCGCCGACCACCACACCGACCAGCGGGGTGAGGAAGGCCGACACGAAGCCGGTCACCACGGCGGTGAACGCGGCACCGATGACCACACCGACCGCCATGTCGACGACGTTGCCGCGCATCATGAAGTCGCGGAATCCCTTGAGCACGTGCTCTCTCCTGCATCGATCGAAGGCCGGTCAAGCCGTAGATTGCCACTGCCAGCCGTTAAAAATAGGACAAAAGCCCTGGAGGTCCAAACCTCCAGGGCTCTGATCCCTTGTCAGGAGCGGCGGTCGGGCGCCGCCGCGACTACGCCAGCGGGTCCGGCGCGGCCGTGATGCCCAGCTTGGCGAGTTCGGCCTTGCCGCCGTCGAAGGCGGTCAGCACCAGCGGGCCCTGCTCGGTGACGGCCACCGAGTGCTCCCAGTGCGAGGCCCAGGTGCCGTCGTTGGTGACGACCGTCCACTCGTCGTCCAGCACGGTGGTGTGCGGGGTGCCCAGCGAGACCATCGGCTCGATCGCCAGCACGGTGCCGGGGATCAGCTTCGGGCCCTTGCCGCGGCCGCGCTCGACGTAGTTCAGCACGTGCGGCTCCATGTGCATCGCGGTGCCGATGCCGTGGCCGCCGTAGCCCTCGGTGATGCCCCACTTGCCCTTGGGCGGCAGCGGCTGGCGGCGGATGTAGCCCTCGATCGCCTTGGAGACGTCGACCAGGCGGTTGTTCTTCTTCATCTGGGCGATGCCGGCCCACATCGAGCCCTCGGTCACCCGGCTCAGCATCTCGACCTCGGGGCGGACCTCGCCGACCGCGACGGTGATCGCCGAGTCGCCGTGCCAGCCGTCCAGGATGGCGCCGCAGTCGATCGAGATGATGTCGCCCTCCTGCAGCGCCCGCTCGCCCGGGATGCCGTGCACGACCTCGTTGTTCACCGAGGCGCAGATCACACCGGGGAACCACAGGCCGCCGTGGTGGGCGCGGAAGTTCGAGGTGGCGCCGTGGCCGGTGATGACCTTGTCCGCGATGTCGTTGAGCTCCTGGGTGGTCACCCCGGGAGCGACCGCCTCGCGGCAGGCCTTGAGCGCCTCGGCGACGACCAGCCCGGCCGCTCGCATCTTCGCGATCTGCTCGGGGGTCTTGATCTCCACCATCAGGTCACGCCTTCCAAGTCCGGATTACCACTGCCTACCACCGTACGACGCCGAAACGGCCGGGCCGCCCGCTCCACGGGCGCCCCGGCCGTACACGCGTACCTCGCTGAGGGAACTCAGCCGTTCTGCTTCAGCGCCTCGATCGCGCGCTGGGTGACCTCGTGCACCTTGCCGAGGGCCGAGATCGTCGCCACCAGGCCCTGCTGGACGTAGTAGTCGATGATCGGCTCGGTCTCCGTGTGGTAGACCTCCAGGCGCGTGCGCACCTTCTCCTCGGTGTCGTCCGAGCGCTGGTACAGCTCGCCGCCGCACTCGTCGCAGACGCCCTCGACCTTCGGCGGGTTGTAGTCCACGTGGAAGACGTGGCCACCGTCGTTGCGGCACAGGCGGCGGCCGGCGATCCGGCGGACGACCTCGTCCTCGGGGACCTCCAGGTCCAGCACGCCGTCCAGCTTGATGCCCTGCTCGGCGAGGAACTCGTCCAGCGCCTTGGCCTGGCCCAGGTTGCGGGGGAAGCCGTCGAGCAGGAAGCCGTTGGCCGCGTCGGCCTGGAGCATGCGGTCCTTGGCCATCCCGATGGTGACCTCATCCGGCACCAGGCGACCCGCGTCCATGTAGCTCTTGGCCTCGAGCCCCAGTGGGGTGCCCTGGCCGATGTTGGCGCGGAACAGGTCGCCGGTGGAGATGTGGGGGATGGACAGGGTCTTGGCGAGCAAGTGCGCCTGAGTACCCTTCCCGGCCCCGGGAGGACCAACGAGGACGATACGCATCAGCGGAGGAACCCTTCGTAATTGCGCTGCTGGAGCTGGCTCTCGATCTGCTTCACAGTTTCGAGTCCGACGCCGACGACGATGAGAACGCTGGTGCCGCCGAACGGGAAGTTGGTCTGCTGTCCGAAGGCGACCAGGGCGATCATCGGGATCAACGCGATCAGGCCCAGGTAGAGCGAACCCGGCCACGTGATTCGGGTCAGCACGTAGTTCAGGTACTCGGCCGTCGGCCGGCCGGCCCGGATACCCGGGATGAAGCCACCATACTTCTTCATATTGTCGGCAACTTCTTCGGGGTTGAAGGAGATCGCGACGTAGAAGAAGGCGAAGAAGACGATCAGCAGGAAGTAGGTGGCCATGTAGATCGGGTGGTCACCCTTGACGAAGTTCTGCTTGATCCACACCGCCCAGCCGGCCTGGCTGTTGGTCAGCTGAACCACCAGAGCCGGGATGTACAGCAGCGATGAGGCGAAGATGACCGGGATGACGCCGGCCTGGTTCACCTTGAGCGGGATGTAGGTCGAGGTGCCACCGAACGCCCGGCGGCCGATCATCCGCTTCGCGTACTGGACCGGGATCCGGCGCTGGGCCTGCTCGACGAAGATGACCAGCATCACAACGATGACGCCGACCGCGATGACGGAGAGGAACTCGACCCAGCCGCCGCCGATGGTGCCGGACTGCTTGATCGCCCACATGTTGACCGGGAACTGCGCCGCGATCGAGGTGAAGATCAGCAGCGACATGCCGTTGCCGATGCCGCGGTCGGTGATCAGCTCGCCCAGCCACATGATGACCGTGGTGCCGGCCGTCATCGTGATGACCATGGTGGCGATCCGGAACACCGAGGTGTCCGGCACGATCTGGTTGGCCAGCGGGCAGCCCGAGAACAGCGCGCCGCTGGAGGCCGTCGCGACGATGCCGGTGCCCTGGAGCACGGCGAGCGCGATGGTCAGGTAGCGGGTGTACTGGGTGATCTTCGCCGTACCGGCCTGGCCCTCCTTCTTCAGCGCCTCCAGTCGCGGGATCACGACGGTGAGGAGCTGGAGGATGATGCTCGCCGTGATGTACGGCATGATGCCGAGGGCGAAGATCGTCAGCTGGAGGAGCGCGCCACCGCTGAACAGGTTGACGAGTCCGAAGAGGCCGTTGTTCTTGGTCTCCTTCACGCACTCGTTCACGGCCGTGAAGCTCACGCCCGGGATCGGAATGTGCGAGCCCAGCCGGAACAGCACCATGATGCCCAGCGTGAACAGCAGCTTCTTGCGCAGGTCGGGCGTCTGGAACGCCCGCGCGAACGCACTGAGCACGGTGCCTCCTGCGCCTCCCGCGCGTCGTCGGCGGGAGGGTCGGTCCTGAATGGGGAGTTTGCGGTTCGGGCTCCCGTACAGACGGCACAGGCGAGCCTACGCGCAGCCTACAAGGGAACTCCACGGACTCTAACAGTGCGCGGCCACTCGAAAGAAGCGCATACGGCCGCTCCCCCACTCACGGGGTACGGGATGCCCGGTTTTGCCACACAAAAGAACGAGGGCCTTACCGGGCCGATGCGGCCAATACAGGAATGGCCCGAAAAAGCACGAGCCCCGCACTTCCCGGAGGAAGTGCGGGGCTCGAAGCCGGTGGTCAGCGGGCTCAGACGAGCTCGGTGACCGTACCGCCGGCGGCGGTGATCTTCTCGGCGGCCGAGCCGGAGACGGCGTCAACCGTCACCTGCAGGGCGACCGAGATCTCGCCGGTGCCGAGCACCTTGACGAGGGAGTTCTTGCGAACCGCGCCCTTCGCGACCAGGTCCTCGACCGTGACCTCGCCACCCTGCGGGTAGAGCTCGGCCAGCTTGTCGAGGTTGACGACCTGGAACGTGATCTTGAACGGGTTCTTGAAGCCCTTCAGCTTCGGCAGACGCATGTGGAGCGGCATCTGGCCACCCTCGAAGCGCTGCGGAACCTGGTAGCGGGCCTTGGTGCCCTTGGTACCACGACCGGCGGTCTTACCCTTGGAACCCTCACCACGACCCACGCGGATCTTGTCGGTCTTGGCACCCGGGGCGGGACGCAGGTTGTGGATCTTGATCGGGTTGTCGCCCATGATCAGTCCACCTCCTCAACCGTCACCAGGTGACGGACCGTGTGGGCCATCCCGCGGATCTCGGGACGGTCCTCCTTCACCACGACGTCGTGCATGCGCTTGAGACCAAGCGAACGCAGGGTGTCACGGTGGTTCTGCTTGCTGCCGATGTACGACTTGGTCTGCGTGATCTTCAGGCGAGCCATCAGGCGCTCACCCCTGCAGCACGCGCCCGCAGCAGAGCGGCGGGAGCCACGTCCTCCAGCGGCAGGCCACGACGGGCGGCGATCTCCTCGGGGCGCACGAGGCCCTTCAGAGCAGCCACGGTGGCGTGCACGATGTTGATCGCGTTGTCCGAGCCGAGCGACTTCGACAGGATGTCGTGGATGCCGGCGCACTCCAGGACGGCGCGCACCGGACCACCGGCGATAACACCGGTACCGGGGGCGGCGGGCTTCAGCAGCACGACGCCGGCGGCCTTCTCACCCTGGATCGGGTGCGGGATGGTGCCCTGGATACGGGGGACCTTGAAGAAGTTCTTCTTGGCCTCCTCAACACCCTTGGCGATGGCGGCCGGAACCTCCTTCGCCTTCCCGTAACCGACACCCACGGTGCCGTCACCGTCGCCCACCACGACCAGCGCGGTGAAGCTGAAACGACGACCACCCTTGACAACCTTGGCGACACGGTTGATCGCGACGACGCGCTCGACGTAAGCGGTCTTCTCGACGGCGGGGGCGTTGCCCCGGTCGTCACGCTTACGGTCGCGCCGCTCGCCACCGCCGGTGCCACCGCCGGCGCCGCTACCGCGGCGCTGGGGTCCAGCCATTGGAATTACCTCTCTCGTTTACGTCCGCCGACAGAGTCGACGAGCGGCTTAGAAGTCGAGCCCGGCCTCGCGAGCCGCGTCCGCCAGGGCGGCGATGCGGCCGGCGTACCGGTTGCCCGCGCGGTCGAAGACGACCGACTCGATGCCGGCGGCCTTGGCGCGCTCGGCGACCAGGCTCCCGACCTTCTTGGCCAGCTCGGTCTTGTCGCCCTCGACGCCCTTGATGGACACGTCGAGGGTGGACGCCGACGCCAGGGTGTGACCCTTGGCGTCGTCGATGACCTGGGCGACCATGTGACGGTTCGAGCGCGTCACAACGAGGCGCGGACGCACCTCGGTGCCGACGACGCGCTTGCGAACGCGGATCGCGCGGCGCTTGCGAGCGGCGCTCTTGTAGGCGTTGCCCTTGCCGATCTTGACAGAGACGCTCATCGCTTACTTACCACTCTTTCCGACCTTGCGGCGGATGACCTCGCCCGCGTACTTGACGCCCTTGGCCTTGTACGGGTCGGGCTTGCGCAGCTTGCGGATCTTCGCGGCGACCTCGCCGACCTTCTGCTTGTCGATGCCGTCCACGTGGAACTTGGTGGCCGACTCGACGACGAAGGAGATGCCCTCGGGGGCCTCGACCAGGATCGGGTGGCTGTAGCCCAGCTGGAACTCCATGTCGGAGCCCTTCGCCAGAACTCGGTAGCCGACACCGCTGATCTCCAGCGACTTGCGGTAGCCCGCGGTCACGCCGGTGATCATGTTCGCCACCAGCGTGCGGGAAAGACCGTGCAGGGCCTTCGACAGACGCTCGTCGTTGGGGCGGGTGACGAGCAGCGTGCCGTCCTCGCCCTTACCGATCTCGATCGGCGCGGCGACGACGTGGGTGAGCGAGCCCTTGGGGCCCTTCACCGAGACCGTCTGGCCATCGATGGTGACGTCCACGCCAGCGGGGACCTGGATGGGCAGCCGTCCAATGCGCGACATTGCTGTACCTCCGTTTCCCGAATTACCAGACGTAGGCGAGAACTTCTCCGCCTACGCCCTTCTTGGCGGCCTGCTTGTCGGTCAGGAGGCCGGAGGACGTGGAGATGATCGCCACGCCCAGGCCGCCGAGCACCTTCGGCAGGTTGGTGGACTTTGCGTAAACGCGCAGACCCGGCTTGCTGATGCGCTTGATGCCGGCGATGGAGCGCTCACGGTTGGGGCCGAACTTGAGCTCGATGGTCAGCTTCTTGCCGACCTCGCCCTCAGCGGGCTCCTCAACCTTGTAGGAGGAGATGTACCCCTCCTGCTGCAGGATCTGGGCGACGTGCGCCTTGATCTTGCTGGCCGGCATCGCCACGGAGTCGTGGTACGCCGAGTTCGCGTTACGCAGACGCGTGAGCATGTCTGCGATGGGGTCGGTCATGGTCATGATGGCCTCAGGCCTCTCTCGCCGCGGTTTCTCCGCACCAGGTCCCCCCACCGCACTCGGAACGAGTGCGTCGGGGGCACAAGCGCAGGGGACCTACGACGTAGTAAGACTGGGTGCGAGCCCTCTCAGAAGAGGACCACGGGCATCCATGGGGAAGCCGTGGCGGGGGGCCCGACCCCACTACCTTACGGGAATCCGTACGGCAGCCCAAAAATGGGCGGTGTGGGATCGGGCACCTCTGCTTCGCTAGCGGTGCCTAAAGCTCTGGATTACCAGGAGCTCTTGGTCACGCCCGGCAGCTCGCCGCGGTGCGCCATCTCACGGAGGCAGACACGGCAGAGGCCGAACTTGCGGTACACCGAGTGCGGACGGCCGCAGCGCTGGCACCGGGTGTAGGCCCGGACGCCGAACTTCGGCTTGCGCTCGGACTTCGCGATGAGGGACTTCTTCGCCATTGGCTCACGCCTCCTTGAACGGGAAGCCCAGAGCGCGCAGGAGCGCCCGGCCCTCGTCGTCGGTCTGAGCGGTGGTCACGACGGTGATGTCCATACCGCGCTGACGGTCGACCTTGTCCTGGTCGATCTCGTGGAACATAACCTGCTCGGTCAGACCGAAGGTGTAGTTGCCACGGCCGTCGAACTGCTTCGGGGAGAGACCACGGAAGTCACGGATTCGCGGCAGGGCCAGCGAGACCAGACGGTCCAGGAACTCCCACATGCGGTCACCGCGGAGGGTGACGTGGGTGCCGATCGGCTGGCCCTCGCGCAGCTTGAACTGCGCGATGGACTTGCGGGCCTTGGTCACGGCCGGCTTCTGACCGGTGATCGCGGTCAGGTCGCGGATCGCGCCCTCGATCAGCTTGCTGTCACGGGCGGCCTCGCCGACACCCATGTTGACGACGACCTTGACCAGGCCGGGCGTCAGCATGACGTTCTCGTACGAGAACTGCTCCTGCAGCTGCCCCTTGATCTCGGAGTTGTAACGCTCCTTGAGGCGGGGGGTCACCTTCTCAACAGACGTCTCAGACATCAGATGTCCTCACCGGTTCGCTTGGCAACGCGGATCTTGTTGCCCTCGTCGTCGAAGCGGTAGCCAACGCGGGTGACGACCTTCTTGCCGTCCTTCTCCACGACCAGCTGGACGTTGGAGACGTGCACCGGGGCCTCGACGGTGACAATGCCACCCTGAGTGCCCGGGCCCGGCTTGGTGTGCTTCTTGACCCGGTTCACACCCTCGACCAGGACCTTGTTCTCAGCCGGCATGGCCTGGATGACCTTGCCCTGCTTGCCCTTGTCCTTGCCGGTGATGACCTGAACCAGGTCACCCTTCTTGATCTTCATGCTGTTCGCCATGAGTTAGAGCACCTCCGGCGCAAGCGAGATGATCTTCATGAACTTCTTGTCACGCAGCTCGCGGCCCACCGGGCCGAAGATGCGGGTACCACGGGGGTCACCCTCGGTGTTCTTCAGAACAACCGCGGCGTTCTCGTCGAAGCGGATGTACGAGCCATCCGGACGACGACGCGACTTCACGGTACGGACGACGACGCACTTGACGACGTCACCCTTCTTCACCGAACCGCCGGGGATCGCGTCCTTGACGGTCGCGACGATGACGTCCCCGATACCGGCGTAGCGGCGACCGGAGCCACCGAGAACGCGGATGCAAAGGATTTCCTTCGCGCCCGTGTTGTCGGCGACACGCAGTCGCGACTCCTGCTGGATCACAGCTTTCTCCTGATCGTCAACGAGAGCTGACGGGCCGGCCGCTGCTCACACCAGCGCCCGCAAGGGACCCGGTGCACATACGGCCGTACCGCATCAACTTCGTTACTTGGCCTTCTCGAGGATCTCGACGACGCGCCAGCGCTTCGTCGCGGACAGCGGACGGGTCTCCGCGAGGAGCACCCGGTCGCCGATGCCGCAGGCGTTCGCCTCGTCGTGCGCCTTCAGCTTGTTCGTACGGCGGATGACCTTGCCGTACAGAGCGTGCTTGACGCGGTCCTCGACGGCGACGACGACGGTCTTGTCCATCTTGTCGCTGACGACGAGACCCTCACGGGTCTTGCGGAAGCCGCGCGTCTCGTTGGTGTTCTCAGTCATCAGGCGCTCTCCACCGTCTCGATGCCCAGCTCGCGCTCGCGCATCAGGGTGTAGATCCGCGCGATGTCCTTGCGGACGAGCTTGAGCCGTCCGTGGTTGTCGAGCTGCCCGGTCGCCGCCTGGAAGCGGAGGTTGAACAGCTCCTCCTTGGCCTCACGGAGCTTGGCAACGAGACCCTCGTTGTCCAGCTCGCGGAGGTCAGCAGCCTTGGTGCCGGCCGACATCAGCTCTCACCTGCCTCGCGCCGGATGATCCGGCACTTCATCGGGAGCTTGTGAGCTGCGCGGGTCAGCGCCTCACGAGCCACCTTCTCGTTGGGGTACGACAGCTCGAACATGACCCGACCCGGGTGCACGTTCGCGATCCACCACTCGGGCGAACCCTTACCGGAACCCATGCGGGTCTCGGCCGGCTTCTTGGTGAGCGGACGGTCCGGGTAGATGTTGATCCAGACCTTGCCGCCACGCTTGATGTGACGGGTGACGGCGATACGAGCGGACTCGATCTGCCGGTTCGTCACGTAGGCCGGGGTGACGGCCTGGATGCCGTACTCGCCGAACGCGAGCTCGGTGCCACCCTTGGCAGCGCCACGGCGCTTCGGGTGGTGCTGCTTGCGGTGCTTGACCCTACGGGGGATCAGCATTGGGGTCAGGCCTCCGTTCCGGTGTTCTCGGCAGCCGGAGCCTCGGCGACCGGGGCCGCGGTGGCCTCGGCAGCGGCGGGGCGACGGCCGCGGCCACCGCGCTCGCCACCACGGCGCTCGCCACCGCGGGCGGGACGACCACCCTCGGGACGGGCCGGGCGGTTGCCCGAGCGGGCAGCGGCGTTCTCAGCGCGGACCTCGGCGATGTTCTTGACGTCGCCCTTGTAGATCCAGACCTTCACGCCGATACGGCCGAAGGTGGTCTTGGCCTCGAAGAAGCCGTAGTCGACGTTCGCGCGCAGGGTGTGCAGCGGCACACGGCCCTCGCGGTAGAACTCCGAACGGCTCATCTCGGCGCCGCCGAGACGACCGGAGCACTGGACCTTGATGCCCTTGGCGCCGGACTTCATGGTGCCCTGCATCGACTTGCGCATGGCACGACGGAAGGAGACGCGGGAGGACAGCTGCTCCGCGACGCCCTGAGCCACGAGCTGGGCGTCCAGCTCGGGGTTCTTGACCTCGAGGATGTTCAGCTGGACCTGCTTGCCGGTCAGCTTCTCGAGGTCGCCGCGGATGCGGTCGGCCTCGGTGCCACGGCGACCGATGACGATGCCGGGGCGAGCGGTGTGGATGTCGACGCGGACGCGGTCGCGGGTGCGCTCGATCTCGACCTTGGAGATGCCGGCGCGCTCCATGCCCTTCGTCATCATGCGACGAATGGCAACGTCTTCCTTGACGTAGTCCTTGTACAGCTTGTCGGCGTACCAGCGGGACTTGAAGTCCGTGCTGATGCCGAGGCGGAACCCGTGCGGGTTAACCTTCTGGCCCATTACCGGGTCCCTTCCTTGCTGCTGACGACCACGGTGATGTGGCTGGTCCGCTTGCGGATCCGGTAGGCACGACCCTGCGCACGCGGACGGAACCGCTTCAGGGTCGGACCCTCGTCAACGTACGCCTCGCTGATGACGAGGTCGTCCACGTTGGAGTGGTTGTAGTTGTGCGCGGCGTTGGCAATAGCGCTGTCGAGCACCTTGCCGACGGGCACGGTGGCGGCCTGCGGAGCGAAACGCAGGACGGCCTGGGCCTCCGTGGCCGGCAGGCCACGGATGAGGTCCACCACGCGGCGGGCCTTCATGGGCGTGACGCGGATGTACCGCGCCTGGGCCCTGGCTTCCATGGTTGTCCCCTTGCTGGTGTAAGTCATTGAGTCGGTAATCTCGCTGGCGACTAGCGACGCTTCGACTTGCGGTCGTCCTTGACGTGACCGCGGAAGGTACGCGTCGGCGCGAACTCGCCGAGCTTGTGGCCGACCATCGACTCGGTGACGAACACCGGGACGTGCTTACGGCCATCGTGCACCGCGATCGTGTGGCCGAGCATGGCCGGGAAGATCACGGAGCGACGGGACCAGGTCTTGATGACGTTCTGGGTACCCGCCTCGTTCTGCGCGTCCACCTTCTTGAGAAGGTGGCCGTCGATGAAGGGGCCCTTCTTGAGACTGCGCGGCATCTGACCTGCTCCTAGCGCTTCTTGTTGGTCTTGCGGCGGCGCACGATGAGAGCGTTCGACGCCTTCTTCGGGCGACGAGTGCGACCCTCCTTCTGGCCCCACGGCGAGACCGGGTGGCGGCCACCAGAGGTCTTACCCTCACCACCACCGTGCGGGTGGTCGATCGGGTTCATGGCGACACCACGCACGGTCGGGCGGACGCCCTTCCAGCGCATACGGCCGGCCTTGCCCCAGTTGATGTTCGACTGCTCGGCGTTGCCGACCTCGCCGACGGTGGCGCGGCAACGCGCGTCCACCAGGCGAACCTCGCCGGAGGGCATGCGCAGGTGCGCCATCTTGCCCTCACGCGCCAGCAGCTGGATGCCGGAACCGGCGGAGCGGGCCATCTTGGCACCGCCACCGGGACGCAGCTCCACCGCGTGGATGGTGGTACCGACCGGGATGTTGCGGAGCGGCAGGTTGTTGCCCGGCTTGATGTCGGCGCCAGCGCCGTTCTCAATCCGGTCACCCTGCGCGATGCCACGCGGCGCGATGATGTAGCGCTTCTCGCCGTCCGCGTAGTGCAGGAGCGCGATGCGCGCAGTGCGGTTCGGGTCGTACTCGATGTGCGCGACCTTGGCCGGCACGCCGTCCTTGTCGTGACGACGGAAGTCGATCACGCGGTAGGCGCGCTTGTGACCGCCACCCTGGTGGCGAACGGTGATCCGACCGGCGTTGTTACGGCCGCCCTTGCTGTGCAGGGGGCGAACCAGCGACTTCTCCGGCGTGGACCGCGTGATCTCTACGAAGTCGGCCACGCTGGAGCCACGACGGCCCGGCGTAGTCGGCTTGTACTTGCGGATGCCCATTTGGCTCTCTCGTCCTCGTCCTTATCGACGATCACGATCTCCGTTAGGAGACCGGACCACCGAAGATGTCGATGCGGTTGCCTTCGGCCAGCGTCACGATGGCGCGCTTGGTGTCCTTGCGCTTGCCAAAGCCCGTCTTGGAGCGCTTGCGCTTGCCCTGACGGTTGATCGTGTTGACAGCCTCGACCTTGACCGAGAAGACCGCCTCGACGGCCTGCTTGATCTGGGTCTTGTTGGCGCCCGGCGACACGATGAACGTGTACTTGTTCTCGTCGAGAAGGCTGTAGCTCTTCTCGGAGATGACCGGCTTCACCAGGACGTCACGGGGGTCCGTGAACGTCTTGCTCGTAACGTCGCTCATCAGGCGGCGCTCCCTTCGAGCTCGCCCTCAGCGGCAACGGCCTTGGCGGACGCGGCCGGACCGGCCACGAAACGCTCGAAGGCGGCCTGGGTGAAGACCACATCGTCGGAGACGAGCACGTCGTAGGTGTTCAGCTGACCGGCGTCCAGGATGTGCACGTGCGGCAGGTTGCGGGCGCTCTTCAGACCCAGCTCGTCGGCACGCTCGACGACGAGGAGGATGTTCTTGCGCTCGGTGATCTTGCCGAACAGGCCCTTGGCGGCCTTGGTCGACGGCGCCTCGGTCGCGGTCACGCCGGTGACGACGTGAATGCGGTTGTGGCGGGCCCGGTCGGTGAGCGCACCGCGCAGGGCGGCGGCGATCATCTTCTTCGGGGTCCGCTGCGAGTAGTCGCGCGGCACGGGACCGTGCACGACGCCACCACCGGCGAACTGCGGCGCACGGGTCGAGCCCTGACGGGCGCGGCCGGTGCCCTTCTGGCGGTACGGCTTCTTGCCGCCACCGCGGACCTCGGCACGAGTCTTGGTCTTGTGGGTGCCCTGACGGGCCGCAGCGAGCTGCGCCACGACGACCTGGTGCATCAGCGGAACGCTGACCTTCGCGTCGAAGATCTCGGCCGGCAGCTCAAGGCTGCCGGTCTTGTCGCCCGCGGGCGACAGGATGTCAATGGTGCTCATATCCTCACAGCCCCTTCGCCGCGGTGCGGACGAGGACGAGGCCGCCGTTCGGGCCCGGGATTGCGCCCTTGATCAGGAGCAGCCCCTTCTCCGCGTCAACGGCATGGACGGTCAGGTTCTGGGTGGTCACACGCTCGTGGCCCATCCGGCCGGCCATCCTCACACCCTTGAACACGCGACCCGGGGTGGCGCAGCCACCGATCGAGCCGGGCGAGCGGTGCTTGCGCTGCACACCGTGACCGGCGCCGAGGCCCCGGAAGTTGTGGCGCTTCATGACACCGGCGAAGCCCTTGCCCTTGGAGGTGCCGGTCACGTCGACCTTGACACCCGCCTCGAACAGCTCGGCGGTGATCTCCTGGCCCAGGGTGTACTCGGAAGCGTCCGAGGTACGGAGCTCGACCAGGTGGCGACGGGGGGTGACACCGGCCTTGGCGAAGTGGCCCGCGAGGGGCTTGTTCACCTTGCGGGGGTCGATCTCGCCGAAGCCGATCTGGACGGCGTCGTAGCCGGCCGGGCTGTCGGCGGTGTGGACCTGGGTCACGACATTGGGCCCAGCCTTGACGACGGTCACCGGAACGATCCGGTTGTTCTCGTCCCAGACCTGGGTCATGCCGAGCTTCTCGCCCAGGATGCCCTTAATCTGCTTAGCCATCTTCGGTGCGCCTCTCAGAGCTTGATCTCGATGTCGACGCCCGCCGGCAGGTCGAGACGCATCAGCGAGTCAACCGTCTTCGGCGTGGGGTCGAGGATGTCGATCAGACGCTTGTGAGTACGCATCTCGAAGTGCTCGCGCGAGTCCTTGTACTTGTGCGGCGAGCGGATGACGCAGTACACGTTCTTCTCAGTGGGCAGCGGCACCGGGCCCGCGACCTGCGCACCAGTACGGATCACCGTCTCGACGATCTTCTTCGCCGAGGAGTCGATGACCTCGTGGTCGTAGGCCTTGAGCCGGATGCGGATCTTCTGTCCCGCCATGGCTACTCAGTAGTCCTTTGTCCTTAGTTGCCGCACGACTCCCCCTCCGACCCCCGCGCTCGGGCGTGTCGCACTCGCGCTTGCAAAAAACCGGCGAAGAACTCGTCGGTTTCAAAATTTCGGGGTGGGGGGAGCCGGGCCGAGGCCCCGCCCACGCTTCCCGGAAGATTCCCGTACGTCCGCCCCGCAGCTGCCGTGGCGTAGAACTCACGCTTGACGGCCATCACGGGAACGACGAGTACATGGGACTCGCTTCCGGTCCTCCCGGCGGGAGGCGCGCAGCATCGGCACTCAACCGAGCAACTTGGACATACTGCCACATGGAGCAGCCCGGATGCCAATCGGGGCCGGTGAGGTGTACCTCACCGGCCCCGATCGGATGGTCCCGCCGGTCAGTCCTTGCGCCAGAGCACCCAGCCGTGGTCCTTGCTGTACTTCGCGACGTGCCAGCCTGGCAGCGGCTTCGCCCAGCTGCTCTCCGGCGTGGCGTTCTTGCCGAGGGTGAGCAGCATCGCGGTGGCCGTCGCCGGCGGAGTGTTGCCGTTCTTCACGTTGTCGGTCCAGACCCGGCCCCAGTAGACCTCGTAGGCCAGCGCCATCCTGACGCCCCAGTCGAAGTCCCAGTCCAGGATCACGTTGTCGCCCTTGCGCAGGCCGGCCTCCTTGGCCAGGCCGACGGCCTCGTACTGGCGACTCGTGGAGTGCGGCCGGGCGATGTTGTCGGTGATGGTGACCGTCGCGTACGCGGCGAAGAGCGTCACGCAGCCCACCACGGCCGCGACCACCTTGCGGCCGCCCGACGCCCGCAGCAGCAGGCAGGCGGCCAGCACCGCCAGCGCGCCGGTCGTCGTACGGGCCATGTGCAGGCCGTCCCAGGCCGACGAGAGGAACTGCGCGTCCGGCACGGTCCACGGTATGGCCCAGCCCTTGAGCTCACGGCCCGCGTACGCCGAGACCGAGACCTGGATGACCCCGATCAGCACCGCGCCGACCAGCGCGAGCTTCAGCAACGGGCGCAGGCCCGCCCGGAACAGGGCGGCCAGGCCGACCACCATGAACAGCGGCACCAGCACCGCGCAGTACCGGGCGTACACCCAGTTGTCCAGCCGGTCGGTGTCCGCCAGGCCGGCGGCGGAGGCCAGCGCCGTGCCGAACACCATGGCGGTCATGCAGAAGGCCACCACCCGTTCCGCCACCGAGAACCGGGTGCGGAAGAGGACCACCACGCACAGCACGAAGGCGACCGCGCCGAAGCCGAACGTGGAGGTCATGAAGTACCAGAGCTGGCCGAAGGTGCGACCGACGATGGTCCCGATGTACCGGCTGTTCTCCAGGTTCTCGAAGACCTTGTTGCCAACCGTGCTCGGCGGCACGTCCTTGAACTGGTTCTCGACGAAGCCCGCCAGCAGCTTGACGCCCACCAGCGACACGGCGAGCACGCCGAGGCCGGCCAGCGAGGAGAGCCGCGGCGCCCAGCCGAAGGCCAGCACCACGACCAGGACCAGCGCGGTCAGCGCCACGACCACGCCACCGCGGTCGTGGGTGGCCATCGAGTACCCGGCCGCCAGGCTCATCCCGGCCGCGTAGAGCGCGCGACGGCGCGGCGAGCCGGGCGAGAGCCAGCCGTGCATCGCGATCAGCCAGGCCAGCAGGAGCACCGGGAGGACGGTGTCCGACATGACGAACTGGGAGTAGAAGATCACCGGCGGCATCAGGGCCACGGCGGCCGCCGTCAGGTAGGCGTGCGGCCGGGACAGGGCCAGGCGCCGTGCGGCCACGAAGACCAGCGGGAAGACCAGCGCGTTGAGCACCGCGTTGATGCCCATGATCAAGTGGTACGCGGTGTTGGGGTTGTCGGCGATCCGTAGCGCCGGCGCCAGCAGCAGCGGGTACCCGCCGGGGATGACGACGCCAACGGGCATCTCGGTGGTCGGCCGGCCGGCCAGCACCCGGGCGATCACGAGGTACGAGTCCTCGTCCGCGTGCACCGACGGGTAGTAGTTGTGCATCGACAGCACGAACCGGAACAGCGTCTGCGCGAGGTAGCCGACCAGCAGCGCCGCCGGCCAGAACCACCGGTGCGCAGCGAGGGCCCGTAGTCGGATCCGAGCGGCCGAGGGCGGCGTCGTGGCGGCGGACCCGGCCACGCTCTCGCCGTCGCCCTCCCCCCGTCTCCGCCCGTCGGACGCATGGGCAGAGTCGATCAGCGGCTGCACCGAGACACTTCCCTACTTGTCGAACCAGTACTCGTCATGTCCGGCTCATAGGTACGCCGGGCGCTCCCGGCGCGCTCCCCCACTCGTCGGATCGCACCGGAAGTCTGCCACGCGGCCCGATGTGGGGGCCAGCGCGATCATTCAACGAATCGCATGCATACGAATTAGGAATGGCTTTTGGAACGCCATATCAACCTTCTTGTCGCATTTCGACGTTCCGCCCTTTACCCGACGTTTCGAAAACGGCCACCGCCCGGGGAGGCCGCCTGCGGCCCTGGCAGAATCGCACGGGGCACCTGTGACGACCGGGTGCCCGGGAGCGCACACTGCCCGCGCATCATTCCGCTTGCGACAGCTCAACGAGGATCAAACAGTGACGAACCTGTACCCCGCATCCGTCGCGGGCGAGACCCAGCGCACCCGGTCCACTCGGGGCAGACCAGCCACCGCTGGTCGGGTCCCCGTCGTCCTGTGGACCGCCGAGATCCTGACCGCGCTCGTGGCCGCACTTCTGATGGCCTGGCTGGCCCGGTTCGTCAATCTGAACCCCATATCACGAACAGGCCAGGTCAGCGGCCTCGCCGCGATCCAGCTGCAACTCCTCCTCCTGCTCGGCGGCATCGTCATGGTCTGCTGGCCGGCGATGCGCCGCTGGTCGGACACCCCGGTGCGGTTCGCCGCCGCGGCGGTCGCGGGCCTGTCCTCGGGCATTCTGGCCTCCGGCATCTCGCTGGCGCTGCGCGACACCAACTGGCCGCTGTTCGCCCAGGGCGGCGACTCCGGCAGCCTCCAGGCGTGGGTCGGCGCCCTGCTGGACGGCAAGCCGCTCGACGGCGCCTACCCGCCGATGTTCCCCCACATCGTCGCCTTCGTCGCCGAACACTTCACCCACGGACAGGTCGGTTACGCACTCAAGCTCGTCGACCTGCTGTTCGTCGCGCTGCTGGGACCGCTCGCCTACCTCTCCTGGCGGCTGCTGCTGCCCCCGCTCTGGGCGCTCGGGATCGGCGTCACGGCCGCGCTGCCGATGGCCCAGCCCTACAAGCCGTACACCAACTTCGTGCTGGTCGCCTTCATCCCCGTCCTGGCGAAGCTGATGCAGGTGATCCAGCAGGCGCCGCGGATCTCGCGCAAGACCGCCGCCGTCCGCGGCGCCGTCCTCGGCCTCGCGCTCGCCCTGCTGTTCCTGCTCTACTCCGGCTGGTTCGTCTGGTCCGCCGTCGGAGCGGTCGTCCTCGCGGTGGTCCTGCTGCTGCGCACCCGCCGCAGCGCCGGCACGCCGGCACTGCTCACCGCCCTGTGCACGGTGGGCGCCGCGGGTGGGGTCTTCCTCGCCGTGGCCGGCACGTATCTGACCCGCCTGCTCGGATCGGCCGGCAGCACCGTCGACCGCTACTGCTACTTCGACACCTACGTCGAGCCGACGTACTTCGCCATGTGGCGCGACGACCTGCCCGGCACCGACGCGCAGAGCACCTGGCCGATCCCCGGCGAACTCGGCGGAGTCGGCCTCTTCTCGATCCTCCTGCTGGTCGGACTCGGGATCGCGCTGGCCCTCGGGGTCAACCGGGCCGTCGTCCTGACCGCCGCCGCCTGCTCCGCGAGTGCCCTGCTGATGCGCTACTGGTACGCCTCCCACATGGAGCAGGACCAGGCCGTCATGCTCTACCCGCGGACCAGCGCCCAGCTGCTCTACTGCTTCCTGGTCCTCACCGGCTTCGCTTTCTACCTGGCCGCCCGCCGCCGCTCCACCGCGGCCGACCTGGCCGGCGGGGCGCCGTGGACCACCGGCTGGCGGCTCCCGTCCCGGTTCAACCCGCGCGCCGTGGCCGTCGGCACCATCTGCGCGCTGGGCCTGCTGTTCGGCATGGCCGGCTCCGCCACCGCCAGCAAGTACATGCCCGACCCGCGCTGGGGCACCGGCGCGCTGGCCTGGACCGCGCAGGGCACCGCGGACTTCGACGGCCACTGCTCCCGCTACGCGCCCGGGGGCAAGTGCGGCAAGCCGAAGGACCTCAAGCCGCTGCTCACGCCATCGGTGGACCCGGGCAAGCTCAACTGCCCGACGGTCAACCCGTACCCGGCGCAAGGTGCCGGAGCGTTCGGCCGACTGGCCGCGATCCTGGACTGACGGTCACGCCGGAAGCCCTCCGCACACGGCAGTGGGCCGGT
Organism: Kitasatospora sp. NPDC101155; assembly: GCF_044768305.1. Classification (NCBI taxonomy): domain Bacteria; kingdom Bacillati; phylum Actinomycetota; class Actinomycetes; order Kitasatosporales; family Streptomycetaceae; genus Kitasatospora; species Kitasatospora sp. NPDC101155. The sequence goes on from NZ_JBIWPN010000005.1 coordinate 44,207, forward strand.
AGTCCGAGTCGGACTACCGGCCCACTGCCGTGCTGCGACCGATCGAGGCGGTCAGTGCTTCTGGCCCGCCGTCAGCGCGTGCCGGAGCAGCACCTTGGCACCGTCCGACTGGCCGCGGCGCAGGGCGCCGGGGAGCATCGTGAGCGCGTGGAAGCGGGAGGCGCTGCGGACCCGGGCCGCGCGGGCGGCCTTGGGCCAGCCGCGGGCGTCCATCCGCTCGGCCACCGCGTTGAAGTAGCGCTCCGCCTCGGTGAAGCGGGTGCCGGAGAAGGCCTGCACCGATGACTCACTGACCGCGTGGCGGCGGTACTGGAAGACCACCGTGGTGTTGTCGATCATCATCGACTCACCCCGCTCCAGCAGGTCGACCACCAGTGCCAGGTCCTGGATCACCGAGTACTCGTCGCGGAAGTTGACCTGGCGCAGGGCCTCGCCCCGCCAGCAGATCGACGGGAAGTACAGCCAGTTGCCGCGCAGCACGCTGGCCGCGAGCTCCTCGCCGCCCATCAGGCGCCGGCCCTTGACGTTCGGGGCGTACAGCTTGCCCTTCACGTTGTCGGCCAGGCCGTAGCTGACCACGCCGTCACCGTCGATCACCTCGACGCCCGGCTGCACCATGCCCAGGTCCGGGTTGGCGTTGAGGATCGCCCGGACGGTCTCCAGGTAGTGCGGGTGCAGGAGGTCGTCGCAGCCCATGATCACCACGTGGTCCGCGGTGGACAGCTCCACGCACTTCTGGAAGTTCTTGGTGATCCCCAGGTTCTGCTCGTTGCGCAGGTAGCGGACCCGCTCGTCGCCGAGTTCGGCGAACCAGCCCGGGACGTCCGGCTCCTTGCCGTCGTCGATGACGGTCAGCCGGAGGTCCGGGTCGGTCTGCCCCAGGATGCTGCGCACGGCGGCCTGCATCAACGCCACGTCGCCGTAGTACGGCAGCATGAACTCGAAGGTCGCCATGGGACTCAGGCTCCGTTGCTCTTCACCGGGGCCGAGATCGGCAGGTCGAGGTCGAAGCGCTCCCCGTTCAGCCGGGAGCCCTCGTTGATCGCGACGGTGCGGGCCAGGTCCGTGAGCTTCTTCTCCAGCGAGCGGAAGCGCAGGAAGGTGTTCAGGGTCAGGAAGCCCATGGCCAGGACCATGACGTACAGCACCAGGTCGGTGCCGCGGCCGACGCCGAGCTTGTGGGCCACCCAGGTGACGTCACTCGGACGCAGGATCGCGTAGATGTTCGCGATCACGAAGACGGAGAACGCGATGCGCTTCCAGGCGCGGGTGTTCGCGGCGTCCCAACGCCGGATGAACATGAACGCGAGGGTGACCGCGCCCACGATCAGCACCAGCTGGATCCAGAAGTAGTTCATCGGCGGCCACGCTCCCGAAGCGAAATGTCGAAGATGATGTTCACGCCGTTGATCAGGGACTGACCCTTGGCGCGTGAGTAGTCGGTGTAGAGGATGTCCACCGGGAGTTCGGCCACCCGAAGGTCGGCGCCGGCCAGGAAGCTGACGATCTCCGAGGCGTGGGCCATGCCGTTCATGGTGATCCGGATCCGGCTCGCGGCCTCGCGGTTGAGCACACGCAGGCCGTTGTGCGAGTCGGTGAGCTTGAGCTTGCGCGCGGTCGGGCTGACCGTCGCGGCGGTCCGCAGCACGACGCGCTTGATCCACGGCACCTGGCCGTTCTGCTCGATGAAGCGCGAGCCGAGGACCACGTCGGCCTCGCCCGTGCGGAGCAGGGCGACCATCTTCTCGACGTCGGCGGTCTGGTGCTGGCCGTCCGCGTCGAAGGTGGCGAAGTACTTGGCGTCGGGCTGGTCGAGCGCGTAGGCGAGGCCGGTCTGCAGCGCGGCGCCCTGACCGAGGTTCACCGGGTGCCGCACCAGGTGGGCACCCGTCGTCATGATGTGCTTGGCCGAGTCGTCCGCACTGCCGTCATCGACCACAACGATGTTCGGGAACGTCTTGCGCGCTTCCTCCACAACGTCAGCGATCACCTGGCCTTCGTTGTAGGCCGGGATCACCAGCCAGACATCGTCGTACTGGGACACGGGGGCTCCATGTTCGGGGTGTCTCCCGCGCTCGTGCGCGGCAATCTGTATGGCGTGGGGCGGTGCGGTCATTCGCCGACCACCCCGGCAGGCATGGTGGGCGCGGCCTGCTCCGACGTGCTCAGCGCGGTACCGGCCCGGTTCCCGGTCGAACCGGGGAAGCTGCGCCTGAGAGCGGCCAGCATACCCAGCACGGCGACCACCGATCCGGCCGTGTAGGCCACGACCACACGGGTGGACACGTCGCCCGGCAGGAAGGTGACCCCGGCGAGGACCGCAGTCCCGACCGCCCAGCAGAGCAGCTGCAGGTTGTGCCGCTTGAATACCATCAGCGCCTGACCGAGCACCATCGCGAACATGTACGCCACGGTGCCGGCGGACATCCAGAAGAAGTCGAGGCAGCCGAGCACCGGCTTGGCGCCGAAGAGCACCTGGATCAGCCAGGGGCCGAGGGCCACCGCCGGGATCCCGCCGACCACGCCGAGTCCGCCGACCACGAGGCCGATCCGCCGGAGCATACCGGTGAAGGCCGCACGGTCGCCGACCGCGATCGCCGAGGACAGCCCGCTGAGCAGCGAGGCCTGGAGCGAGCCGAACACGAAGAGCGGGACCCGGGCCAGCACCAGCGCGTTGAGCAGCGCGGCGATCAGGGCGGAGTCCGAGGGGGCGAGCAGCTTGGTGCTCACCACGGCGGCGTTCACCACGACCTGGGACAGCAGGGTCGAGCAGATCAGCAGGCCCAGCCCGGAGCAGAGCTCCGACCAGGGCACCCGCGGGCCGGGCCGGACGGCCCGGAACAGCGGCGGCAGGGTCAGCAGGGTGGCCGCGACCGGCGCGACAGCCAGGATCAGGCTGAACGCCAGCGCCGAGTGCACCCCGCCGACCGCGGCGCCGAAGGCGAGCCCGATCCGCAGGCCGCCGTCGAGGCCGAGCTGAGTGCCGTACGCGCCGAACCGGCCGAGGCCGGCCAGCACGCCGCGGGTGAGGTAGCAGACCGCCATGCCTAGGAACGCGCCGCCCAGTGCCAGCACCAGCGAGCGGTCGCCGTGGAACATGGCGTCGGCGATCTGGCGCGAGCCGACCCCGAGCACCAGCAGCACGGTGGCGAGGATCCCGCCGGTCAGCAGGGTCGCGCGGCGCAGCACCGGGGCGGCGCCGTGCCCGAGCGCGGCGCGGGCCGCGACGATCCGGGTCAGCTCCTGCTCGATCGGGAAGAAGACTCCGATGCCGACGGACATCACGATGGTCCACAGCAGGGACACGTTCGCCATGTCGTCGACGGAGAGGCTGTGGCCCGCCACACCGAGGTGGATGTACGAAGCCGCGCCGAGCACGACAGTGCCGCCCGCCACCGCCAGGGTTCCCGGCGGTAGCGCGGCGGCCACCTTGGTCAGCGGATTCCTCACTGCGGTCTGTCGCTCTCGGTCGTCCGGGCCTTGACGGCCAGCTCGGTGAAGACGGGAGTGCCGAGCGCCTCGGCGAGCTGCTCGCGCCAGTCCGGCTGCGGGCTGAGGCCCGCCGCGGTCCACCGGTCGTGGCCCAGCACGCTGAACGCGGGCCGGACGGCGGGCGTGACGTACGCCGCGGAGGTGGTCGGACGGATCCGCTCCGGGTCGAGGCCGCTCAGCCGGTAGGCCTCGCGCGCCAGCCCGCACCAGGTCGTCCGGCCGGCCGCGGTGCCGTGGTAGACCCCGGCCGGGGCCCGCCCGGCGAGCGCGGCGGTGCCGAGCTCGACGAGCTGCCGGGCCAGGGCCAGCGACCAGGTCGGCTGGCCCTGCTGGTCGTCCACGACGTCCAGCGTCTCGCGCTGGGCGGCGAGCCGCAGCATGGTGGCGACGAAGTTCTTGCCGTGTTCGCCGTACAGCCAGGCGGTGCGCACCACGTAACCGTGCTGCGGGAGGAGTTCCGCCACGGCCTGCTCGCCGACCAGCTTGCCGCGGCCGTACGCGTTGACCGGGCCGGTCGGCGCGGTCTCGGCGTACGGCTCGGCGGCGTCCCCGGGCAGCACGTAGTCGGTCGACACCTGGAGCAGCCGGGCGCCGGTCTTGGCACAGGCGGCGGCGAGGTGGCGCACACCGGTGCCGTTGACGGCGGTGGCGGCCTCCTCCTCGGTCTCGGCCGCGTCGACGGCGGTCCAGGCGGCGCAGTTGACGACGACGTCGTGGCCCTCGACGGCGGCCAGCACGGCTGCCGCGTCGGTGATGTCGAGGTCGGCGCGGCCGAGGGCGGTCACCTCGGCCGTCGGGTCACCGGCGAGCACCGTCAGCAGGTCCCGGCCGAGCATGCCGGCCGCGCCGGTGACGAGCCAGCGGACCCGGCCCGGGGAAGTGGCGCTCACTTCTGCAGCGCCGCCTTCTGCTTCAGCGGCTCCCACCAGGCGCGGTTCTCGCGGTACCAGGTGATGGTCGCGGCGAGGCCGTCCTCGAAGCGGACCTGCGGCTCGTAGCCGAGCTCCTCGCGGATCTTGCTGATGTCCAGCGAGTAGCGCAGGTCGTGGCCCTTGCGGTCCTCCACGTGCTCGACCATGTCCCAGCCGGCGCCGGCGGCATCCAGCAGCAGGCCGGTCAGCTCCTTGTTGGTGACCTCGGTGCCGCCGCCGATGTTGTAGACCTCGCCGGAGCGGCCGCCGCGCATGACCAGCTCGATGCCGCGGCAGTGGTCCGAGACGTGCAGCCAGTCACGGATGTTGCCGCCGTCGCCGTACAGCGGGACCTTCTTGCCGTCGATCAGGTTGGTGGTGAAGAGCGGGATGACCTTCTCGGGGAACTGGTAGTGCCCGTAGTTGTTGGAGCAGCGCGTCACCACGACGTCCATGCCGTGGGTGCGGTGGTAGGCCAGGGCGAGCAGGTCGGAGCCGGCCTTGGAGGCCGAGTACGGGGAGTTCGGGGCCAGCGGCCAGGTCTCGGTCCACGAGCCCTCGCTGATCGAGCCGTACACCTCGTCGGTGGAGACGTGCACGAAGCGGCCCACGCCGTGCTTGCGGGCGGCGTCCAGCAGGACCTGGGTGCCGACGACGTTGGTCAGCACGAACGGGCCGGCGCCCGCGATCGAGCGGTCCACGTGGGACTCCGCCGCGAAGTGCACCACGACGTCGTGACCGGGCATCACCTGGTCGACGGCGTCGGCGTCGCAGATGTCGCCCTGGACGAAGGAGTAGCCGCTGTGACCCGCCACGGGCGCCAGGTTGGCCTCGACACCCGAGTAGGTGAGCTTGTCGAAGACCGTGATCTGGTCGGTGGAGTCGGCGCCCAGCAGCTGGCGGACGAATTCAGAACCGATGAAGCCGGCACCGCCGGTCACGAGGATGCGCATAGTACGCCGTAGTCTACCGGCGCGCCGGGGAGCCGCCGACCCGGGCCTCACTGACCTCGTCGGACTCGAATAAGGTGCACCCCATGCGTGGAATCCTTCTGGCCGGCGGCACCGGCTCGCGGCTCTGGCCGCTGACCCGAGCGGTGTCGAAGCAGCTCCTCCCGGTCTTCGACAAGCCGATGATCTACTACCCGCTGTCCACCCTGGTGATGGCAGGCATCAGCGAGATCCTGATCATCACCACCCCCGCCGACCGCGACCAGTTCGAGCGCCTGCTGGGCGACGGCTCGCAGCTGGGCCTGAAGCTGGAGTACGCCGTCCAGGAGAAGCCCGAGGGCATCGCCCAGGCCTTCGTACTCGGCGCGGACTTCATCGGCGACGAGTCGGTCGCCCTCATCCTCGGCGACAACATCTTCCACGGCAGCGGCCTCGGTACCCGGCTGGCCAAGGACACCGACACCCCCGGCGGCCGGGTCTTCGCCTACCCGGTGGCCGACCCGACCGCGTACGGCGTGGTCGAGTTCGACGAGCACGGCCACGCGATCTCCATCGAGGAGAAGCCCACCAAGCCCAAGTCCCGCTACGCCGTCCCCGGCCTGTACTTCTACGACAACCAGGTCGTGGAGATCGCCCGCGGTCTGAAGCCCAGCGCGCGCGGCGAGCTGGAGATCACCGCGGTCAACGACGCCTACCTGCGTCAGGGCGAGCTGAACGTCACCATCCTGGACCGCGGGACCGCCTGGCTGGACACCGGCACCTTCGTCTCGATGGTCCAGGCCTCCGAGTTCGTCCGGGTCATCGAGGAGCGTCAGGGCCTCAAGATCGGCTGCATCGAGGAGGCCGTCTGGCGAGCCGGCCTGATCAGCGACGACCAGCTGCGCGAGCTCGCCGAACCGCTGCTGAAGAGCGGTTACGGACAGTACCTGCTGGCCCTGCTGGACGAGGAGAACACCCGGTGAAGTTCCGCGAACTGACCATCGACGGCCTGATCGAGATCACCCCGCAGCTGCACGGCGACCCCCGCGGGCTGTTCACCGAGTGGTACCGCTTCGACCGGCTGGCCGAGGTCGTCGGCCACCCGCTGCGGCTGGCCCAGGCCAACCTCTCGGTCTCCTCGCGCGGCGTGGTCCGCGGCATCCACTTCGCCGACGTGCCGCCCGGCCAGGCCAAGTACGTGACCTGCGTACGCGGCGCCGTGCTCGACGTCATCGTGGACCTGCGGGTCGGCTCGCCGACCTTCGGCCGCTGGGAGAGCGTCCGACTCGACGACGTGGACCGCCGCGCGGTCTACATCCCGGAGGGCCTCGGCCACGGCTTCTGCTCGCTGACCGACGACGCCACGCTCTCGTATCTCTGCTCCGAGACGTACAACCCGACCGGCGAGCACTCCGTGCACCCGCTCGACCCGGACCTGGACATCAAGTGGCCGGCCGAGCAGCCGCTGCTGTCGGCCCGCGACGAGGCCGCGCCGTCGCTGGCGGAGGCGATCTCCTCCGGCCTGCTGCCGACGTACGAGTCCTGCAAGGCGTTCACCGAGAGCCTGCGCACCGAGCAGGGCTGAGGCCCCCTCAGGATGCGCGAAGGCCCGGCCGGTTCGCACCGGCCGGGCCTTCGCGCATCCTGGTCACTTGTCCCGGAACACCCAGTACTTGTAGCCGAAGTAGTTCACGACCGAGAGGGCCACCAGCGCGACCGCGCGGGCGAGCAGGTAGAACAGGCCGAGCTTCACGAGCCCGCCGACCACCAGCACGGTGCTGATCCAGTTCCCCCCCGCCATCACGAGGTAACGGGCCGTCTGCTTGCCGACCGGGGAGGAGCTCTCGAACGCCCATATCCGGTTCAGCACGAAGTTCGTGGTGAAGCCGGCCAGCACCGCGACCAGAGTGGACGGGGCCAGCGGCAGCTTGAGCACCCCGTGCAGGACGTAGAGCAGGCCCATGTCGACCGTGGTGCTGGTAACACCCGCAGCCAGGAACCGTACCGCGCTATGGCCCAGCAGTCCGGCAATTCGGCCCTTCGCGGAGGATCCGGGCACTTCCGCGGGCAGTTCCAGTTGAGTCACGGAGGGTATCGTAAGTGCAAAGCCCCGCGGCCACACAGCCGCCCGGGCAAGCGAATTCGGACGCCCGTTATCTTGGTCGCGTGTCCTCATACTCCCCCGCCGTGACCTCTCCCCCCGCTCCCGCCGTGAGCAGATCCGGCCGCTCGAGCCGTCCGCTGTTCCGGCGGACCTGGTGGACCGCCTTCATCGGGTTCTTCCTCCTGTGCGCGGGGTGGGCGCTCGCCGCGCCGTACGACGCGAGCCCGGACGAGGCCCAGCACATCATCCGGGCCGCCGGCGTCGCGCGCGGCGAGTTCGCGCCGAAGCCCGAGGCGGCGGGTGGCGGCACCGGGGCCTACCAGCACATCCCGGTCTCCCTGGTGCGGGACAACTGCTGGGCGTTCCACCCGGACAAGTCGGCGGCCTGCGCCAAGGCGCCCGGCGGGGACGAGCACGTGGAGAAGGTGGCGACCCGGGCCGGGCGCTACAACCCGGTCTTCTACGCCGTGGTCGGCTGGCCGCTGGCGCTCTGGCCGAACTGGCTGGGTGTCACGCTGGCCCGGCTGATCAGCGCCGGGCTGGTGTCCGCGCTGCTGGCCTGCGCCGCGCACAGCATGGTCGCCTGGACCAGGCACCGCATCGCGGCCGCCGGTGTGCTCGCGGCGGTGACCCCGATCACCGCCCACCTGGCAGGCTCGGTCAACCCCAACGGTGTCGAGATCGCCGCAGGCCTGGCGCTGATCGCGGCGCTCATCCCGACCATGCTGGAACCGGAGCAGCCGCTGCGCCGGGCCGCGATGGTCCAGATCGGCATCGCGGGCTCCGTCCTGATGACGGTCCGTGCCCTCGGCCCGCTGTGGTGCGCGGCCATCATCGGCATCATGCTGGTCCCGGCCACGCGCGAACGGCTGCGCGCCCTGCTGCGCTTCCGGCCGACCTGGTGGGCCGCCGCCGCACTGTTCGTCACGGGCGCGGCGGGCGCCCTGTGGACCGTGGTGATGAAGGCCAGCGAGCTGGCGCCCGTGGGCGCACCGCCGGAGCTCACCCTGGCCCAGGGCCTGCGGCATGAGGTGATCGTGCGCTGGCCCAACTACTTCACCGAGCTGATCGGTGTGCCCTCGTGGCTGGACACCTACCTTCCGAACACCGCCTACGACGCCTGGTACCTGGCGCTCGGCTCGCTGATCCTGCCGGCCTTCGCATTCGGCCGGTGGAGCGACCGCTGGCGGCTGTTCCTCTTCTTCATCGTGCCGTTCGGTGTGATATCGCTGTCGGACGCGATCGGCGCCCACAAGTACGGCTTCGGGGCTCAGGGCCGTTACCTGCTGCCGGTCGCCATCGGTGTGCCGGTGCTGGCGGCCTACCTGCTCGGCCGCCGCGACGTGCTCGACCGGGCCCGCTCCGCGCGGCTGGTCCGGACGATCGCCGTGGTTGTGCTCCCGCTCCAGCTCGCCTTCCTCGCCTACACCATGATCCGTTGGCAGGCAGGCGTGGGCACCTCGCTCACGTACACCCCGCTCAACCCCCTGGCCGGCACCTGGCACCCACCGGCGGGCTCGGCGACAGCGCTGCTGACCGCCGTGGCCGGCTGCGTCGTGCTCGGGTTCTGGGCGTGGACCAGCACCGGCCGTCGGGCCGAGGCCGCGCGGCAGGAGCGACAGGCCTCCGTCAGCGAGTCCTGAAGACCCACACTTTGAGGAGGACGAACCGGGCCACGGTGGCGAGACCGTTCGCCGCCACGAGCCCGGTCACCTCCACCACCCGGGACGCGTGCGGCACCGCCACGTCGAGAAGCGCCAGGGCACCGCTGCTGAGGCCGAGCCCGATCAGGAAGGCCACCGCGCCCTGCAGCTGGTGGCGGACCACGCCCTGCGAGCCGACCACGCCGAAGGTGAACCGGCGGTTGGCCGCCGTGTTGGCCACCGCGCTGACCGCCAGCGCGATCAGGTTGGCCGCCTGCGGGTTGGTGAACCAGCGCGCGGCGACGAACAGCCCCAGGTAGAAGAGGGTGCTGAGGACGCCGATGACCAGGAAGGACGGCAGCTGCCGCCGGGTCTGCGGGGTGGGCTCCGCGGGCTCCTCGGTCAAGGTCACCGGCCGGGGCCCCGCTCGTCGTCCTCGGCCGAGTCGTACCCGACGAAGTAGGCCGGGCGGGCCTGCACCGCCGAGTAGATCCGGCCGACGTACTCCCCCAGCAGTCCGACGCAGATCAGCTGCACGCCGCCGAGGAACAGCATCCCGATGAACAGCGAGGACCAGCCGGGCACGGTCGACCCGAGCGCGTACGCGACGGTGGCGTGGATCGCGAGCCCGATGCAGACCACGAAGCTCACCAGGCCGAGGTAGGTGGCCAGCCGCAGCGGGGCGGCGGAGAAGTTGGTGATGCTGTCCAGGGCGAGCCGCACCATCTTGGACAGCGGGTAATGGGTGCCGCCGGCCACCCGCTCCTCGCGGACGTAGACCACCTCGCCGCTGGGGAAGCCGAGCCACGGCACCAGCAGCCGGTAGACCGGCTGGTGCTCGGGCAGCTGCTTGAGGGCGTCCACCGCCGCGCGGCTGAGCAGCCGGAAGTCGCCGGCCTGGTTGGGCATCCGCTTGCCGACCAGCTTGCGCATCAGCCAGTAGTACCCGCCGGCCGTGCGGCGCTTGAAGGCGGTGTCGGTGCCGCGGTCGCCGCGCACGCCGTAGACGACGTCGAGGCTCTGCTCGCGCGCCAGGTCGAGCATCTCCGGGATCTTCTCCGGCGGGTCCTGCAGGTCGGCGTCGATGCTCACCACGTAGTCGCCGAGGGCCCGGTGGATGCCCGCGGTGAGCGCGGCCTGGTGCCCGGAGTTGCGGGCGAAGCGGACGATGCGGAACTCCGGCCAGTCCTGCCGGATCTTCTGCATGAGGACGGGCGTGGCGTCCCGGCTGCCGTCGTCGACGCCCACGACCTCGTAGTCGACCCCCAGCCCGTCCAGGATCGGACGCAGCCGCTGGACGGTCAGCGGGAGCGCCTCCTGCTCGTTGTAGATCGGCATCACGACCGACAGCAGCGGTGCCGTAGACATGCGTTGGGTCCCACTTTCCGCGACGGCGGGGCTGGATGGTGAGCCGACCATAACAGTCAGCCATGAGCTGCCCGTGAGAGGAAGGGCTCGCAGGTGAGCGCAGGGTGAGACGCCGAAGGGCCCCACGCACACGTAGTGCGCGGGACCCTTCGGACTAGCCTGACGAGGCAGGCAGGTCAGAGCATCAATTACTTGATGATCTTGGTGACCTGGCCGGCGCCGACGGTGCGGCCACCCTCACGGATGGCGAACTTCAGGCCCTCCTCCATGGCGATCGGCTGGATCAGCGCGACGGTCATGGCGGTGTTGTCGCCCGGCATGACCATCTCGGTGCCCTCGGGGAGGGTCACGACGCCGGTCACGTCCGTGGTACGGAAGTAGAACTGCGGGCGGTAGTTGTTGAAGAACGGGGTGTGACGGCCACCCTCGTCCTTCGACAGGATGTAGGACTGGGCCTCGAAGTCGGTGTGCGGGGTAACCGAACCCGGCTTGATGATGACCTGGCCGCGCTCGACGTCCTCGCGCTTGATGCCACGGAGCAGCAGACCGACGTTCTCACCGGCCTGGCCCTCGTCGAGCAGCTTGCGGAACATCTCGATGCCGGTGACCGTGGTGGTGGTCTTGGTCTCCTTGATGCCGATGATGTCGACAGTCTCGTTGACCTTGAGGATGCCACGCTCGATACGACCGGTGACGACGGTGCCACGACCGGTGATCGTGAAGACGTCCTCGATCGGCATCAGGAACGGCTGGTCCACGGCACGGGCCGGGGTCGGGATGCTCTCGTCGACCGCGTGCATGAGGCCGAGGAGCTTCTCGCCCCACTCCTTGTCGCCCTCCAGCGCCTTCAGCGCGGAGACGCGGACGACCGGCAGGTCGTCGCCCGGGAACTCGTACTCGGAGAGCAGCTCACGGACCTCGAGCTCGACGAGCTCCAGGATCTCCTCGTCGTCCACCATGTCGGCCTTGTTCAGGGCGACGACGATGTAGGGGACGCCGACCTGGCGGGCCAGGAGGACGTGCTCCTTGGTCTGCGGCATCGGGCCGTCGGTGGCGGCGACGACGAGGATCGCACCGTCCATCTGGGCCGCACCGGTGATCATGTTCTTGATGTAGTCCGCGTGACCCGGGCAGTCGACGTGGGCGTAGTGACGCGCCTCGGTCTGGTACTCGACGTGCGCGATCGAGATGGTGATACCGCGCTGCCGCTCCTCCGGCGCCTTGTCGATCTGGTCGAACGGCGTGAAGGGGTTGATCTCCGGGTACGCGTCGTGCAGCACCTTGGTGATGGCCGCGGTAAGGGTCGTCTTACCGTGGTCGATGTGACCGATGGTGCCGATGTTGACGTGGGGCTTCGTCCGCTCGAACTTCGCCTTCGCCACTGCAGTCCTCCTGAGGACAGTTCCTGTACGCCGTGCTGACGTCAGTTGGTCTTGATCGGGCTGGGTCCGTGGTGCCGGAAGCACCTCGCACCGTCCCGCGGGGTGGGGGCCGGAGGCCCCGGGAGGATCCGTCAGGATCCTCCCGGGTCGCCTCCTAATAGCCTAAGGGGTCGGAATCATCCCGAATGTCGGACTGATTCTGAAGCCGGCAGTGCCGGACCTCACTCGCCCTTGGACTTGGCGATGATCTCCTCAGCCACGGCCTTGGGGACCTCGGCGTACGAGTCGAACTGCATCGAGTAGCTCGCGCGACCAGAGGTCTTGCTGCGCAGGTCACCGACGTAGCCGAACATCTCGGAGAGGGGCACCAGCGCCGTGACGACGCGGGCACCGTGACGCTCGTCCATGGACCGGATCTGGCCACGGCGAGAGTTGATGTCACCGATCACGTCGCCCATGTAGTCCTCGGGCGTGGTGACCTCGACGGCCATCATCGGCTCCAGGAGGACCGGCTTGGCCTTCCGGGCGCCTTCCTTGAAGGCCATCGAACCGGCGATCTTGAACGCGAGCTCGGAGGAGTCGACGTCGTGCGACTGGCCGTCGAGCAGGCTCACGCGGACACCCTGCAGCGGGTAGCCGGCGAGAACACCGAACTCCATGGCCTCCTGGCAGCCGGCGTCGACCGACGGGATGTACTCCCGCGGCACGCGGCCACCGGTGACCTTGTTGACGAACTCGTAGCCCTCGGCCTGCTCGAGCGGCTCGATCGCGATCTGCACCTTGGCGAACTGACCGGAACCACCGGTCTGCTTCTTGTGGGTGTAGTCGATGCGCTCGACGGCCTGACGGATCGTCTCGCGGTACGCGACCTGCGGCTTGCCGACGTTGGCCTCGACCTTGAACTCACGGCGCATACGGTCGACGAGCACCTCGAGGTGCAGCTCGCCCATACCCGCGATGATGGTCTGGCCGGTCTCCTCGTCCGTGTTGACCTGGAAGGACGGGTCCTCCTCGGCGAGACGCTGGATGGCGACACCCAGCTTCTCCTGGTCACCCTTGGACTTGGGCTCGATGGCGACGCGGATGACCGGGGCCGGGAAGTCCATGGACTCCAGGATGACCGGGTTCTTCTCGTCGGCCAGCGTCTCACCGGTGGTGGTCTGCTTCAGGCCCATGACGGCGACGATGTCGCCGGCGCCCACCGACTCGATCTCCTCACGCTTGTTCGCGTGCATGCGGTAGATCTTGCCGATGCGCTCCTTCTTGCCCTTCACGGCGTTCAGCACGGAGGTGCCGGACTCCAGGCGACCGGAGTAGATCCGGACGAAGGTGAGCTTGCCCAGGTGCGGGTCGGACATGATCTTGAACGCCAGCGCGGCCAGCGGCTCGTCGTCCGAAGCCTTACGGGAGATCTTGGTCTCCGGGTCGTTCGGCTTGGTGCCCTCGATGGACTCGATGTCCAGCGGCGACGGCAGGTACTTGACGACCGCGTCGAGCAGGGGCTGAACGCCCTTGTTCTTGAAGGCGGTACCACAGAAGATCGGAGTGAAGTCCGAGTTCAGGGTGCCCTTGCGGATCGCGTCCTGCAGCAGCTCGACCGGGATCTCGGCCTCTTCGAGGGCGAGCTCCATGATCTCGTCGCTGACGTTCGAGACGGTGTCGATCAGCTGGGTGCGGTAGTCGTTCGCCTGCTCCTGCAGCTCGGCCGGGATGTCGACGACGTCGTACATCTCGCCCTTGGCGGCCTCGGCGGACCAGACCAGAGCCTTCATGCGGACCAGGTCGACAACGCCCTGGAAGTCCGCCTCGGCACCGATCGGGAGCTGCATCACCAGCGGGGTGGCGCCGAGGCGCTCCACGATGGTGTCGACGCAGAAGAAGAAGTTCGCGCCCGTGCGGTCCAGCTTGTTGATGAAGCAGATGCGCGGGACGCCGTAGCGGTCAGCCTGCCGCCACACGGTCTCGGACTGGGGCTCGACACCGGCGACACCGTCGAACACCGTCACGGCACCGTCGAGGACGCGCAGCGAACGCTCCACCTCGACGGTGAAGTCGACGTGACCCGGGGTGTCGATGATGTTGATGGTGTTGTCGACGCCGTCGACGGTCCAGTGGCAGGTCGTCGCGGCCGACGTGATCGTGATGCCGCGCTCCTGCTCCTGCTCCATCCAGTCCATGGTGGCAGCGCCATCGTGGACCTCACCGATCTTGTACGACACGCCGGTGTAGAACAGGATCCGCTCGGTGGTGGTGGTCTTGCCCGCGTCGATGTGCGCCATGATCCCGATGTTGCGGACCCTGGCGAGGTCAAGGGAGGTTGCAGCCATGGTGGCTCGTTCTCTCTCTGTCTAGTGACGGGGTACGGACTACCAGCGGTAGTGCGCGAAGGCCTTGTTGGACTCGGCCATCTTGTGGGTGTCCTCGCGACGCTTCACGGAAGCGCCCAGGCCGTTGCTGGCGTCGAGGATCTCGTTCATCAGACGCTCGGTCATGGTCTTCTCGCGACGGGCGCGGGAGTAACCGACCATCCAGCGCAGCGCCAGGGTGCTGGCGCGGCCCGGACGGACCTCGACCGGAACCTGGTAGGTCGCGCCACCGACACGGCGGGACTTGACCTCGAGGGCCGGCTTGACGTTCTCCAGCGCGCGCTTCAGCGCGACGACCGGGTCCGAGCCGGTCTTCTCACGGACGCCCTCAAGGGCGCCGTACACGATCCGCTCGGCGGTGGAGCGCTTGCCGTGCAGCAGGATCTTGTTGACCAGCTGGGTGACGACCGGGGAGCCGTAGACCGGGTCGATGATGACCGGGCGCTTCGGGGCGGGGCCCTTACGAGGCATTCTTACTTCTCCTTCTTGGCGCCGTAGCGGCTGCGGGCCTGCTTGCGGTTCTTGACACCCTGGGTGTCGAGCGAACCGCGGATGATCTTGTAGCGGACACCAGGAAGGTCCTTCACACGACCACCGCGCACCAGCACGATGGAGTGCTCCTGCAGGTTGTGGCCCTCGCCCGGGATGTAAGCGGTGACCTCGATCCCGCTGGTGAGGCGCACACGGGCGACCTTGCGAAGCGCCGAGTTCGGCTTCTTCGGGGTGGTCGTGTACACACGCGTGCAGACCCCACGGCGCTGCGGGGAGCCCTTCAGCGCGGGAGTCTTGTTCTTCTCGACCTTGTCCTGCCGGCCCTTTCGGACCAGCTGCTGGATCGTAGGCACCGTTTCTCCGTTTTCTGTGTGCCAAGGCTTGGTGGAACTAACCTGCGGTGTTCCCTCGCACACGACCCCGTGGTCGACCCACGCGGTCGGGTGTGTTGGGCTATTCCGACACGGAATCCCATGAGCTGATGTACAGCGACGGCGCTCTACGCGCGGCGCGCTGGGAGGCGCTCCGGCTCGGCGCGGCGACCGGTGTGCATGCACGCACAAGGACCCGGGGACACCCCAGGCACAAGGTCAGAGCGTACCTAGCGCATGGGGCGCGGTCAAAACAAATGCAACGCCGCAGGTCGTGGGGTTCTCGCCGGAACCGGGGCGGGAACCGGTCCGGGGCGGAACTCCTTACCACAACCGAGCACCGCCCGCACTGCGAAACCCTACGCCTCCGAACGGGCCCCGGCGAGCCGGGCGCGGTCCTCCGCGACGCTGCTCCCGGGCCCGTCGGACAACGGCGGCAGGGCCCGCCCACGGTGGTCCGACACCGCGGTGAGCAGACCCGTCGCGAGCGCCGCCACCGAGTACACCGCGACCCAGATCGGCCAGCCGCCGGGCGGCCCCCAGGCGGCCGGGCTGATCAGCAGCGCACCGTCGGTGCCGACCGCGTTGCGGCGCAGCGCCCAGACGAAGGCGACGACATTGACCAGGGCGAGCGAGAAGCCGGAGAGCACCAGCAGCCGCCGCCAGGCGAAACCGCCCCACGGCAGTCGCTCGTGGCAGAGCGCGGCGCAGATGATCGGCAGCCCGACGGCGAACGGCAGCAGGTAGCGGCCCTGCCAGATCATGCCCAGCTGGCGCGCCTGCATGGCCTGGGCCGCTATCGGTATCACCACGATCCCGGCCATCACCCCCACGATGGCCAGGACGTCCCGGAACCGGGCGTAGCACAGCGCGAACAGCGCCAGGGCGATCACCACGGCGCACCAGACCAGCAGCGTCGCGGCCGGCGCCTGCGCGTCCAACCAGCCGAAGTAGCCGATCATTTGCTTCATGTACAGCAGGCCGTTGTCGAAGGTTTTCCGGCCCGCGACCAGCGGGGTGAGGTTGCTCGGGGTGTCGATGACCGAGTTGTCCGGGTGGCTCGACGACCAGGCGAGCGCCGACCCGGCCGCCGCCACCGCCAGCAGGCCCCAGAGCCAGGTCGACCGTCGCCGCAACACCTCGCGCAGTGCGCCCTTCCGCCCCAGCAGCAGCCCGAAGAAGAGGGCCCCGGCGAACCAGACCAGCCCCAGCGGCCGGATGCAGATCAGCACCACCGCGCCGGCACCCAGCCGGGCCAGCCGACGGGTCAGCAGGTGCGGGTCCGGGTTCATCAGCATCGGCAGCCCGGCGCTCCAGACCAGGATGCCCGCGGCGATCTCCGGGCCGCTCGGGTTGACCACACCGAACATGAAGAGCGCCATCGGAGTGGCCGCAGTGACCACGCCGAGCAGGGTGAAGGACCGCCGCCGCCACTCCGCCGCCGAGACCACCGCGCTCGCCACCAGGGCGGAGCAGATCAGCGCCGACATCAGGCGCATCAGGTAGAAGGCCGTCTCGCCGTGGACGAACAGGCCGGGCCAGCCCACGGCGAAGTAGTACGCCGGGTGGTAGCGGCCCGCCGCCGTGGTCACCAGGGTCGTCCCGGGCGTCTCCTTGAGCGCCGGGGCGCACTTGGCCGACTTCCAGGGCTTGAAGACGTAACAGGTGTTGACGTCCTTCAGGTCCTGGTAGATGTGCGGCAGCTGGACACCGGTCTCGGCGAACTTCCCCTCGATGGAGGCGACCACGTGCGGGACCATCACCTCCCGGCCCTCGACCTGGCCGCGGGCAACCGTCGCCGCCCGGATGATGTGTGCGTGCTCGTCCGGTGAAGCGCCGATCGGCGTGGCGATCGACCAGGACGCGCTCAACACGAAGAAGATCGCGAAAGCGACGGCCCACAGCCGTCTCGGTGAGGCGACGAGCCGGTCAGCGAGACTTTTGACGGCAGTGTTCATCATCTGGATCCGGGGCCCTCGGGTCAGTTCGGCGTCACGCGGGAACTGGCATCGCCGAGGAGACCGTACCGAACCGGAGCAGCGGAGCGGACGGCACTCCGGTGACGGCGACGTACCGGGCGATGACCGTCCGCAGCCCCGGACACCGGTGGCATGCAGCGCATTGGCAAAGCCGACGGCCCGCGGATGCCCGGCCCGCGAGCGGCTCCCAGTGCGACGAAGATCACCACGCCGGAGCGGCCTCCGGTGTCCTGGCCCTCGGTCGGAACGGGCGGCGCTCCGCGAGCGGAGGACGGCGAGCGGCGGACAGCGGGCGAGCTACGCGGCCGTGCCCAGCAGGATCATCAGGGCCCAGAAGGTCGTGCCCAGGTAGCCGAGGACCAGCCCGAGGACGGCCGCCCCGTCCCCGTTCATGTTGCGCTCGCGGATCTGCGCCCGGGCGATGTGGCCGGCGACCACCGCGCCCACCGCCGGAAGCGCCATGAAGCCGGTCAGGCCGCAGACCACGGAGACCACTGCCAGCACGTTGGTGGGGCGGACCTGCGGCACGGGAGGCGGCAGGAAGGTCGCCGGGACCGGCTGCGCGGCCTGGAGCGGCGGCGTCACCATCGGCCCGGCCGGCAGGTCTGCCACCAGCGCGGCCAGCTCGCCGTAGGTGCGCGCCAGGGCGGCCGCCTCGTGGCGCTGCTCGTACTCCTCGGCGGAGAGCCGGCCCTCGGCGAAGCCGGCCTTCAGCACGTCCACCGTCCGGTCCCGGTCCGCGTGGCTCGCCCGCATCGCCGCCTGCGGGGAGGGCGCGGGCTGCCAGCCCGGCACCGCGGGCCGATGGCCGTGCGGATGCACGGGACGGGACTCGCCCCACGGTTGAACGGACATCCGCCACCTCCCGGCAACGCGGCACCCCCGCGCGTGCTCACTGTTCCTCATAGTGCAGGACGAACGGTGGAGCTGAGTAGTTGCCAAATCGGCCCGCCCACCGCGGCGGCGCGGTTTCCGGGCGGCGCGCCTCACCCGTTCGGCGGACACGCTCAGGGGATGCTCAAAGCCGACGACAGTCCGTTCGGGCAGTGACAGGCTGGGGCCCGGACAACCGTTCAGCCACCCGCTCACGAGTAGAGACAGAAGGCCGCCATGCAGGCGTCAGTACCGTCGCCCTCCGGGCACCCCGGACCGGGCACCCCGTCCGCCGTCAGTATCCAGGGACTGTGGAAGCACTTCGGCAGCCAGGCCGCCGTGGCCGGGCTCAGCCTCGAACTGCCCGCCGGGGCCTTCATCGGCCTGGTCGGGCCGAACGGCGCGGGCAAGACCACCACGCTGTCCATGGTCACCGGCCTGCTCCGGCCCGACCAGGGCACCGTGCTGGTGCACGGCGCCGACGTGTGGGCCGACCCGGTCACGGTCAAGGCCCGGATCGGCATCCTGCCCGAGGGCCTGCGGATGTTCGAGCGGCTCAGCGGGCGCGAACTGCTCCAGTACACCGGCCGGCTGCGCGGCCTGCCCGGCGCCGAGGTGGACCGCCGCGCCGAGGAGCTGCTGACCGTCCTGGACCTCGGCCGGGACGCCGACAAGCTGGTCGCCGACTACTCCACCGGCATGCGCAAGAAGATCGGGCTGGCCGCCGCGCTGTTGCACAACCCCGACGTGCTGTTCCTCGACGAGCCCTTCGAGGGCGTCGACCCGGTCTCCGCCCAGACGATCCGCGGCGTGCTCAAGCGGTACGCGGCGGCGGGCTCCACGGTGGTCTTCTCCAGCCATGTGATGGAACTGGTCGAGCAGCTCTGCGACTGGGTCGCGGTGGTCAACGCCGGCCGGGTGATCGCCCACGGCCCGCTGGACGCCGTCCGCGGCGAGCGCGGCCTGCACGCGGCCTTCCTCGACCTGATCGGCGTCCGCGAGGACGACGGCCAGGCGCTCGGCTGGCTCGGCGGCGGACACGCCGGAAGCGAGCGGCTCGGCGGCGAGCGGCTCGGCGGTGGGCAGTGACCGCGGCCTCCGTGCCCGACGGGCGGACGGTGGTCCGCGCCCTGGTGGCGCTCAAGCTGCGGCTGCTGCGCAACGGGCTGCGCCGCAGCCCCGGCCGTACCGCCGTGTACCTGATCGGCGGCGTCGTCGGGCTGGCCTTCGCGGGCGGTATCGCCTTCGCGCTGGCGATGCTCAACGGGCGCTACGCCGGCTCCGCGAACGCCGGCGTGGTGCTGCTCGGCGTGCTCACCCTGGGCTGGGCCGCGCTGCCGCTGTTCCTGTTCTCCAGCGACGAGAGCTCCGACCCGACCCGGCTCACCATGCTGCCGCTGCGGCCCGGACCGCTGCTGCGCGGCTCGCTGCTGGCCGCGCTGATCGGGCCCGGTCCGCTGATCAGCCTGGTGCTGGTGACCGGCGCGGCGCTGTCCGGCGCCGAGGGGGGTGCCTCGGCCGCGGCTGCGGTGGTCGGGGTGCCGCTCGCGGTGCTCTGCCTGGTCACGCTCTCCCGGGCGGTCGCGGCCGGCAACGCCCGGATGCTGTCCAGCCGGCGCGGCAAGGACTTCGCGATCTTCGGCGGGCTGGCCTTCGCGCTGCTGGTCCAGGCCGCCAACGTCGGCTCGCAGAGCATCTTCGGCCGCCGGGGCGGGCCGATCGACCTCAGCCCGCTGAAGCCGATCGCCTCGGTGCTGCGCTGGATCCCGCCGATCAGCGCGGCCGACGCCACCCACACCGCCGGCCAGGGCCGGTACGCGCTGGCGCTGCTGCAGCTGGCCGCGGCCGGGGCTCTGCTGGCCCTGCTGCTGCGCTGGTGGCAAAGCAGCCTGCAGGAGCTGATGGTCACCGCCGACTCCTCCACCCTGGAGGTGGCCCGCGGGGTGCAGGCGTCGCGCGGCTGGCGCTTCCTGCCCCGGGGCCGGACCGGCGCGGTGATGCAGCGCCACCTGCGGTACGCCTGGCGTGAGCCGCGGGCCAAGGCGGCGCTGTTCACCAGCATCGGGATGACGCTGGTGATCTGTGTGCTGTCGGTGGTCCAGGGCTGGTCCAGCGTCTACCTGCTGGCGATGACCGGGACCTTCCTCGGGCTGCAGATGCTCAACCTGTTCGGCATGGACGGCTCGGCGTTCTGGATGGTCGCCGCCACCCTGCGCACCCCGGCCGACGCCCGGGACGAGCTGCGCGGCCGGGCGTACGCGGTGCTGTCGTACGCCGTGCCGGTCGCGGCGGTGCTCGGGCTGGTGCTGGCCGCCGTCACCGGCGACTGGGCCGGGCTGCCCTCCGCACTCGGCCTCGCGCTGGCGATGCTCGGCTGCGGCGTCGCGCTCGGCTCGGTGTTCAGCGTGCTCGCGCCGTACACCATGCCGGCCGACAGCAACCCGATGCGCAACGCGGCCCCCGGGCAGGGCGGGCTGATCCTGCTCAACCAGTTCGGCTCGATGTTCGGCGTCGCGCTGCTCGCCCTGCCGGTCGGCGGCTACCTGCTCTGGGCGCTGACCTCGGACGGGCCGACCTGGCCGGTGCTGCTGGTCGGCCCGCTCTACGGCGGCCTGATCGCCACCCTGGGCATCCGGCTGGCGGCCGCCCGGCTGCTGGAGCGCACCCCGGAGATCCTGGCCAGGGCGATCGAGCGCTGAGGCCGGACAGGCTCCGGGTACGCCCCCGGATCCCGCCGCCTCGTCGGTCGGCTCGTCCGCTCCGGCATCATGGGCCGGAGAGGCCGGGCCGTCGAGGAGAGCAGGGACACACCGTGGGCAAGCGCACGCAGCAGGGCGGGAACGCCGGGCCGCTGCTGGAGCAGGCGGTGCGGTCGGTGCTCACCGCCCCGGACGAGGGGCTGGACCTCGCTCTGGACACCGGGGCCTCCCTGCTGGCCGCCTCGGCCGGGCAGTGGTCGGCGGTCAGCCGGGCGCTGCTGGGGTACGTGGACACCGCCGTGGGCCGCTGCTGGTCGGCGGGCTGGCGCCCGGCCGACCTGGTGCGGGTGGTGCGGCGCCAGCTGAAGCCCGTCCACCTGGCGCTCGCGGTGGACCTGATCGCCGCCGAGGGCCGCCGCCACCCCGCCGCAGGCCTGGACCGGCGCTGGCAGGAGCAGCTTCGCGAGCTGGAGACCGAGGTCTGGTGGCCGGCCGACGAGCAGTACCTCGACGCCTTCGCCCACCGGCACCGGCTGGACCGCTTCGCGCTCGCCACCACCGTCCTGGAGCTGCTGCGCAGCTGGGGCCGGCTGCCCCCGATCGCCCCGGTCGGCCCGGTGCCCGGACAGTCCGTACGGGCGCAGCACGCCACCGGGCCGGTGACCGGGGAACCGCGGATGCTGGCGCGGATCCGGGCACTGCTGGCCAAGGCCGAGTCCACCGAGTACCCGGAGGAGGCCGAGGCGCTGACTGCCAAGGCCCAGCAGCTGATGGCCCAGCACAGCATCGACGAGGCCCTGCTGGCCGCGGCCGGTGCCGACCGGGACGCCCCGGCGGCGCTGCGGATCGGCGTGGACAACCCGTACGAGGGCCCCAAGACGATGCTGCTGGACGCGGTCGCGGCGGCGAACCGGTGCCGGGTGGTGTGGGCGAAGGAGTACGGCTTCTGCACCGTGATCGGCTTCGACGGCGACCTGGACGGCGTCGAGCTGCTCTACACCTCGCTGCTGGTGCAGGCCACCCACGCGCTCAACAAGGCCGGCTCCGGCAAGGACTCCCGCAGCAAGGCGTTCCGGCAGTCCTTCCTGGTCGCGTACGCGGCGCGGATCCGCGAGCGGCTGACCGCCGCCACCGAGCGGACCACCAGCGCCGCCGCGGCCGGCCGCCACCTGCGCGAGGACGGCACCGAGGAGCAGCTGCTGCCGGACGAGCGGCTGCTGCCCGCGCTGGCCGCCCGCTCGGCGCAGGTGGACGAGGAGGTGGGCCGGCTGTTCCCGAAGCTGGTCTCGCAGCGGGTGCGGGTCAGCGACGGCGAGGGTTGGGCGGCCGGACGCGCCGCCGCCGACCGCGCCGCGCTCCACGGGCGGGGCGAGATCCACAACTGACGTCGTGCCTGATAGAAACGACCCCGCCACGAACGAAGGGGGATTCGACTTGACGGAGTCGGCGGCGGAGTCGGGTTACCGGGACCGGGTGCGCGGAGCGCTGCTCGGCGGCGCGATCGGCGATGCGCTGGGCTGGCCGGTGGAGTTCCAGCAACTCCACCAGATCCAGGACCGGTTCGGGCCGCAGGGCGTGACCGCGCTGCCGTCCGGGGGCGGCGGTCCGGTGGAGGTCACCGACGACACCCAGATGACGCTGTTCACCGCCGAGGGCCTGATCCGCGGCTTCGTCCGCGGTTGGACGGGCGGCGGCGGCTCGGTGCCGGAGGCCGTGCACGGCGCCTACCGGCGCTGGCTGCGCACCCAGTACCAGGGCGAGCCGGACACCGAGCCGCAGCCCCGGCCGTACGACGGCTGGCTGCTGGGCCGGCCCTTCCTGTACGCGCGGCGGGCGCCGGGCAACGCGTGCCTGAGCGGGACGTCCGAGCACCCGGTGTTCGAGGCGCCGTCCGCGATCGGGCACCCTGGGCCGATCAACCCCGGGTCCAAGGGCTGCGGCACGGTGATGCGCTCGGCGCCGTTCGGGCTGGCCCGCCTGGGCGTCGAGCAGTCCTTCGGACTGGCCGTGCAGTGCGCCCAGCTCACCCACGGACACCCGACCGGCTACCTCGCGGCGGGCACCTTCGCGGCGCTGGTCGAGCGGCTGGCGGCCGGGACTGAGCCGTGGGCGGCGGTCGGCGAGACGGTGGAGCAGATCCGCGAGCTGCCGAAGTCCAAGGAGACCGTCCAGGCGCTGGCCCGGGCGGTGCGGCTCGCCCAGGAGGCCGAGCCCTCGGCGGACACGGTGGAGCGGGTCGGGCTGGGCTGGATCGCCGAGGAGTGCCTGGCCATCGCGGTGTACTCGCTGCTGGCGGCCACCCTCGACCCCGACCCGGTGCGCACCGCGCTGCTGCTGTCGGTGAACCACTCCGGGGACAGCGACTCCACCGGCGCGGTCTGCGGCAACCTGGTCGGGGCCGCGTACGGCGCCTCGGCGCTGCCCGCCGAGTGGGCCGGGGCGGTCGAGGGGCGGGCCGAGCTGCTGACCGTCGCGGACGACCTGCTGGTGCTGTTCGGCAGCCGCGACCCCCACCACCCGGCGCTCGGCGGGCGCTACCCGGCCTGGTGAACGGCCTTACTCGGCCTGCGGGTCGGTGACCTGGCCGAGGAACAGCGGCCGTCCGTTCGAGGTGTCCCGGATCAGGAACAGGAACGGCCGGTCGATGTGCAGCTGGGCGGGCTGGCGCGGGGCGGGCGCGGCCGCCGCTCCGACCCCGACGCCGCTGCCCGCCGCCGCGACCGTGCCGTCCTCGTCGACCTCGACGGTGGCCTTCTGCACCACCGTGCTGACGGCGAGCGGCTCCTTGGCGATGCCGGACAGGTCGGCGTGGTCGAAGGCCGCGTTGACGCCGAGTGAGCGCAGCGCGGGGGTGAGTTCGTTGGACGTGTCGAAGTGGAAGCGCGGCAGCTGCAGGTCGACGGGCTGCGCGCTGAGGGCGCCGAGGATCCGGTCCAGCTGCGGTTGGTCCAGCCCCTTGGTGAAGGCCGCGAAGCCACCCTGCGCGGGGACGATCAGGTCCATCGCCAAGTTGCCGTTCGCGTATGGGAGTTCGACGGCCTGCCACGGTTCGCCGACGATCCCGCCGGAGCCGTCCGCGTACTTGAACTCGCCGGTCTGGCTCATCGTTGAGACGTTCGGGGTGGCACCGTCGAGCTTGTGGAACGGGCGGTCCTCGGTGTGCGCGGGCTTGAACGCGGAGGCCCACTTCGCCTTGAGGTAGAGCGCGTCGGTGAGGACCAGCCGAGTGCCTCCGTTGATCGCGTTCGGCGCGAAGAGGTCCTTGATCCGCCCCTCGGTGGCCTTCTCCACGGCCGCGTTGACGGCCTTGCGGCTGCCCTCCGGGTCCTTCTTGAAGTCGGTGGTGTGCACTCCGGCGTCGAAGGCGGTGGCGAGGGTGGCCAGGTAGTCGGGCTCCACCGGGAAGCCCTGCTGCGTCCAGACCTCGTCAGCCTGGTGCAGGGTGAGCCCGTCGGTGGTCGGGACGGGCCGGTTCAGCGCGCCGGCGACGAGGGCATACTGCTTCGGGTCGAGGCCGGTGTGCAGGGCCTTGGCGAGTTCCTGGGCGGTCGCGCCGCGGGCGCCGGGCAACAGCATCCCGAGCACGGTGGACAGCCCGGACGGGGAGACCACCAGGTTGCGCCCGGCGCTGTCCGGCGTCGCGGTGAGGGTGTGCAGGAGGTCCAGGCCGAAGGCGTCGGTGCCCTGCGCGGTGGCGGCCGCCTGGGCCGGGTCCACCGCGGGCCGGCTGGCCGGCGCGGAGGCCTTCAGCTCCGAGGTACCGGCGGCCCCAGTGCTGCCGCAGCCGGCGATCAGCGGCGTGGCGAGCGCGGCGGCGAGGAGCAGCGCCGCCGGGCGGCGGATGGCGCGGCGACGGGTTCCGGTGCTGCTGTTCGTCATGGCCCTTCGACGCGGCACCCCGCCTCCGGGTTCCGCCTCGGCTACCGGACGACAGGAATCCGACCGCTTCGCCAGTCATCGAGCCGCTTACGGATGCTCGCGACCATGGGCAGCGCGTCCACCTCGTCCGGGTTGAACCAGGCGGTTTCGAAGGACTCGTCCGAGGTGCGAAGGGTGCCGCCGACAGCCCGTCCGAGGAGACAGATGGAGAACTCCTGGCGGACCTCCCCGTCGTCGTACGCGAGGACGTGGCCCGGGTTCGTATAGGTGCCGACGATCCCGGTGATCTCGATCTCGATACCCGTCTCTTCGAGGGTCTCGCGAATCCCGCATCCAGCGAGGGATTCACCCAGTTCCATCTTTCCGCCCGGCAGTGCCCACATGCCGTTGTCGGTGCGCCGCTGCAACAGAACTCGGCCTACCTTGTCCACCACGACCAC
Organism: Kitasatospora sp. NPDC101155; assembly: GCF_044768305.1. NCBI lineage: Bacteria > Bacillati > Actinomycetota > Actinomycetes > Kitasatosporales > Streptomycetaceae > Kitasatospora > Kitasatospora sp. NPDC101155. The sequence continues at coordinate 69,135 of NZ_JBIWPN010000005.1, forward strand.
GGAAGCAGCCGGAACCAGACTGTTGGGCTCAGGGGCATTCGGGTCGTCTTCGTAGTCACGCCTGGCCATGCTCCGTCGCCTCCCAGATGTTCCGCCCCCGCCCCCTGAACGACCTCGGAGGCCTTAGAACGGCAGAGCGGGCTTGCTCTCCGCCCCAATGGTGACCAGCTGCTCATGGAACTGCCGGGTCAGTATCTCCTTCGGGTAGTTCGCCTGGAGCTCCTGATCCAGCTCTCCGGCGATCATGAGGAGGGACGGTAGTGACTTCCGCTCGGCCTCGAAGGCTCGCCCGGCGACGGAAACGGCCTCCTCAAGCTCACCTCGGCGGGCCGCAGCGACACCGAGCGTAAGCCTAGCCTCCGCCATGCGCATGGGTGAGCGCTCGGACCCGTCTGGCGCTGTGCCCACTCGGATGACCTCGCGGGCGTGGACCGAGGCGCGGTCGTCGTCGCCGAGCAGCCGGTACGCGTCCATCGCGTAGAAGTCCCACTTGTCGGGATCGATGACGAAGTGGTGGTCCGGGTGCTCCGGCTTGGGAAGGCGTTCCAGCCTCGCCCGCCCAGCCTCAAGGGCGTCTCGCACACCTCGGCCGTCGCCCATGCGCCCGTACGCCTTGGCGGCCTGCCCGTAGAGCTGAGCCCCGATGGAGTGGCTGGCGTCTGCGGCGTGGCCGGCCTCTACGGCGGTGATCACGTCGACAAATCGCCCCTGCGTGAGGGCGAACCACGCCTCAAGCTCCCATGCCCACGCGACGATCTCTCCGTGGCCGCTCTCGGCTCCGACGCGAAGGGCTGCGGCCCTGCTGAGGTTCGCGGCCTCGACCTGGCCCAGGTCGTATTCGAGGCATCCACCGAGCAGGAAAAGCCATCCGGCATCGACCAGTAGGTCACGGTGCTGCTTGAGCGAGATCCGGCGCTCCAACTGCCGGGTCACGAAGTTGATCCCCTCACGGGTCTTCTGGTGGAGGTCGGCCGCCGGCGCGTACGGATACGCCCGGCAGAGCTGGTAGATCGCGGCCTCGATCGACTCCATCGACGCCGGGTTTATGTCGGACTGCTCGATACGTCGCACCATCTCGGCCACCTCCCACAGGCCGAAGCTCCCTGTGGGCGGCAGGGCAACGGCGGCTGGCGGTTGTGCGACCACTCCTACCACAGCACCGCGTTCCCAGGGCCGGGCAGCCAAGCCGAGGAGATGACCAGGAATCCGCAGTCCGTCGGCAACCTGGATGATCTTCTCCATGGTGGTGATCGCGCCTTCATCACGGGCCAACCTGCCGACTCGTTCGGCCTTCACGTCGATGGCCTCGCCGATCTTGGTGAAGCTGATGCCGCCCCACTTCCGGGCAAGGGCGAAGACTTCGCCCAGGTCGCGACGGTTCAGGGCATCGCGCACGTCGGCGCGCTCAAGGACGTGCGGTGGCAGTGCTGCAGGCGTTGGAGCTTCAGACATGACCACGTCCCATGTGTCGATCTGACGCCGAGTCGCGCGGTGATCACCAAGTGTACCCATCGCGGGTATACCCACCACGGGGGAGCGGCTGCGGCCCCCTCACTTGAATCCTCTTCTGTGCGCAGGGAATTGCCGTCAGAGGAGGGGCGAGATGTCGACCGTCGAGATCTCCGCGTTCGAAACGATGCTCACGCGACACCGGCGGTCTGTCCGGACCGCCAGGAACCACCTGCGCGACTTCCTCGCCCAGGTTCCCTACGGTCCCGCCCTCCTGAGTGACGGTGAGGTCGTACTCACGGAGTTGGTGACCAACGCGGTTGTGCACGGCCGGGTGTCTCGGAGGCGACGCATCGCCATCCGCTTCGAGTTGCTGTGCGGCCATCTCCGGATCGAAGTGCACGACGCGAGCAGCGAGAAGCCGGTGATCCGGCGCGCAGCCGGCCCGGATGACCTCTCGGGGCGTGGGTTGTGTCTGGTGGAGGCCCTGTCCATGGAGTGGGGATGCGAGCCCCGGCCGGAAGGCATTGGAAAGATCATTTGGGCCCTGGTGGGCCCGGAAGGTGGTGCGCGATGAGGCTCGTGAGGACGTCCGGGGAGGCTGCGCCGTACCCGTTCCCGGTAGTGGTGGAGGTCAAGGGGGTCACGGAGCCCGCGCAGTTCTCCAAGCTGCCGGACGCGCTGTCGGCGCTCCTCGCCTCGCTGCGGGCGCTGCCGCTCACCGTCGAGCAACTGGACTACTTCGAGGAGCTGTTCGGGCCGGACTCCGCGCAGCGCATCGGCCACCGGCTCGCGACCTACGGCGAGGTGCGGTCGCTGGCGTTCCTCGGCCTGACGCCCCACCTGGTCAAGCTGTACCCGGCCGCCCCCGGATCGCCCCGGTGAAGCGGCGCCGCCTGCGGGCCCGACTCGATCGTTTCCGCACGTGGTGGTGGTTGGACGGTCAGTTCATGCGACCGATCCGGGCCATCTCGCCGAGTAGACGTGCCGCCCACCGCGAGGTGACGCGGTGGTGCGGCGAGCCTGGGTATCTCGACAGCTACCGGATGCAGTTGATGCGACGGATCTGGCGGGAACACGCGGGAGTTGACGACCCGCTGGCCGGCCTGAACGAGGCGGCGCTGTTCCGGCGGATCTTCGGCCGCGAGACCGGGCCTTGACCGCTCAGTCCCAGAGGGCCCCGAGTGCCAGCAGCTCGTCCCGGTACTCGATCCGCTCGACCCACTCCCCCGGCCAGACCGCCTCGCCGTGGTGGGCGCCCGCGAAGGCGCCGGTCAGGCAGGCGAGGGAGTCGGAGTCGCCGCTGGAGTAGGCGGCCCGGCGCACGGCGGCGACCGGGTCGTCTGGCAGCAGCAGGAAGCAGAGCAGGCCGGTGCCGAAGGCCTCCTCGGCGACCCAGCCCTCACCGGTGGCCAGGCAGGGGTCGGCCTCCAGGTCGGGCGCGGCGAGCGCGGCCTCCAGCTGGTCGAGCACCTTGAGGCAGTCGTCCCAGCCGCGGGCGATGACGGCCTGCGGGGAGCTGCCGTACCAGCGGTCGGCGAGGTCGCCGAGCCAGAACTCGTCGTACCGCTCGCGGCTCGCCAGCGCGTACGCCCGCAGCACCGCGGGCAGTCCGGCGGGCGGGAGGCCCTCGGCCAGCTTGCGGACGGCGTAGGCGGTGAGGTCACTGGCGGCGAGCGCGGTCGGGTGGCCGTGGGTGAGCGCGGACTGCAGCTGGGCGGCGCCGGAGAGCTGTCGGGCGTCCAGGTCGCGGATCAGCCCGATCGGGGCGACCCGCATGTTGGCGCCGCAGCCCTTGGAGCCGACGTCGCTCGCCTGCTGCCAGCGGTACTCGGGGTGGCTCAGCCGTTCGCAGGCGCGCAGGCAGGTCATGCCGGGGGCGCGGTTGTTCTCCGGGGAGCGCCACCAGTCGACGAACTCCTCGCGCACCGGCCGCTCCAGCCGCAGCGGCGTCAGCGGCCCGCGCTCCAGGGCGGTGCGCAGGCCGCGACCGAGGGCGAGGGTCATCTGGGTGTCGTCGGTGACCAGCGCCCGCTGTGGCAGCGGGAGTTGCCGCCAATCGGGATGGTCGGCGGCGATCGCCTCGACGCTCTTGAACTCGGTCACCCGGCCGATCGCGTCCCCGATCGCCAGCCCCAGCAGTGCCCCCGTCGCCTTGCCCACGGCAGCTCCCCCCTCTTCGTCACACTTCGACCAGCAGCTCCTTGAGTCCTCGGATCACATAGCCCGGGTTCCACTCGGGCTCGCGGACCAGCCGCAGGCCCGGGGCCCGGCGCAGCAGGGTGCCGTAGGACTCGGTGAGCTCCAGTCTGGCAAGCGGGGCGCCGAGACAGAAGTGGATTCCGGCGCCGAAGGTGATGTGCGGGTTGTCGGCGCGGGCGAGGTCGAGCCGGTCGGGGTCGGCGAAGCGCTCGGGGTCGCGGTTGGCGGAGCCGAAGAGGAGCGCGATCTCGGCGCCGCGCGGGATGGTGACGCCGCGGACCTCGATGTCCTCCAGCACCCAGCGCTCGAACATCTGCAGCGGGGTGTCCCAGCGCATCAGTTCCTCGACGGCGGTGGGCAGCAGTTCGTCCACCGAGCCGCGCAGCCGGGCGAGTTCCCCGGGGTTACGGAACAGCGCCCACCAGCCGTTGCCGGTGGTGTTGACGGTCGCCTCGTGGCCGGCGTTGAGCAGCAGCACGCAGGTGGAGACCATCTCCTGCTCGCTGAGCGCGTCGGAGCCCTCCTGAGCCTGGATCAGGGCGCTGATCAGGTCGGCGCCGGGGGCGGTGCGGCGCTCGCGGATCAGGGTGCGCAGGTAGTCGGAGAACTCAATGCTCGCGGTGACGGCCCGGCGGGCGGTCTCCTCGCTCGGGTTGAGTTCGAACATCCCGGTGATGTCGGCGGACCAGGGGCGCAGCAGGTGCCGGTCGCCCTCCGGGACCCCGAGCATCTCGGCGATCACGGCGACCGGCAGCGGCTCGGCGACGGTGGCGATCAGGTCGCCGCCGCCGGCGGCGAGCAGCCCGTCGACCAGTTCGCCCGCGAGGCGCTGGACGGTCGGCCGCAGCCCCTCGACCATGCGCGGGGTGAACGCCTTGGAGACCAGGCGGCGGATCCGGGTGTGGTCGGGCGCCTCCAGGTCGAGCAGCCCGTGGTCGTTGAGGGTGTGGAAGGGCTCGTGCGCCGGGTCGGGCTCGGGGCGGCCGAACTCCTGGTGGCTGAAGCGGTGGGTGTAGGTGCGGCCGAGTCGACGGTCGCGCAGCAGGGCGCTGACGTCCTCGTGGCGGGAGACGAGCCACTGGTTCGTCGGCTCGAAGTACGTCACCGGCGCGTGCTCGCGCAGCTCGGCGTACGCGTCGTACGGGTGGGCCACGAAAGCCGCCGACCAGGGGTCGAACTTCGCCGTCGTCGTCATCGGTCGTTCACTCCAGGCCGTGAGGGGAAGCCGGAAGGATCATCGTACGCACGCGGTACGTCCGCAAATAGCCCCTTCCGACCGCCCTTTTCTCACACCCGTTCCAGCACCAGCCGCCGCACCAGCTCGGGCAGCGCCTGGGAGATCGGCTCCCGGATCACCTCGGCCGCGGCCTCGTCGAAGGGGGTCGGCTCGCCGTTCATGACGATCAGCCGGGCACCGCCCTCCACCGCGATCTGCGGCAGCGCGGCCACCGGGTAGACCTGGAGGCTGGTGCCCACCGCGACGAAGATGTCGCAGGCCTTGGCGATCGCGTCGGCCTGGTCCAGCACCACCGGGTCCAGGTTCTCCCCGAACATCACCGTGCGCGGCTTGAGGATGCCGCCGCAGTCCCGGCACGCCGGGTCCGGCTCGCCCGCCTCGACCCGCGCCAGCGCCTCCTCCATCGTCCCGATGGTCCGACAGCCCACGCACTGCACCTCCCGGGCGGTGCCGTGCAGTTCGAGTACCTTGCGGGCGGGCAGGCCGGCCCGCTGGTGCAGCCCGTCCACGTTCTGGGTGAGCACCCGCACCGGCAGCCCGGAACGTTCCAGGTCCACCAGCGCGCGGTGCCCGGCGTTCGGCTCGGCGGCCAGCGCGCCGGCATCGCGGCGCATCAGCCAGGCCCGCGCGCGCACCTCCGGATCGGCCAGGTACGGGCCGATGGTCACGAGCCGCTGGGCCGACAGGTCCTTCTGCCACAACCCCTGCGGGCCGCGGTAGTCGGGGATGCCGGAGTCGGTCGAGATGCCCGCGCCGGTGAGCACGGCGATCAGAGGACGCTTGGCGTTCATACCCGGGACGGTACGGCCGCCGCACCGCCCCCGGCCACCGATATAACCGCCCCGTCAGGCCAGCGCCGCGCGGAGCGCGGGGGCCGGGCGGGTGAGCGGGGAGAGCGCGCCGAGGTAGCAGGCGGCGGCGAGCGGGATGAAGGCCAGGTCGGCGGCCGAGGCGACGGTACCGAGCAGCATCAGCACCGGGCTCCACCAGCGCAGCGTCCGGGCCGCGCCCACCGAGGCGGCGACCAGCAGGGCCAGCAGGCCGACGTAGAAGAGCAGCGGGCCGACCTTGTACACGGCGGGCAGCACCCCGGGGACGTCCTGGACCCGCTCGAAGAGGCGCGCCTGCTCGTCCTTGGTGGCCGAGGCCAGGCCGACGTAGAGGTCGATCCCGATCTGCGTCAGCGCGGCCGCCAGGCCGATGAGCGCCGTTCCCAGCGCGGTGTTCGCGGCCAGCCGCCCGACCGTGGTGCCGCGCGGGGCGAGCAGCCGGCGCAGGGCGAGGAGGACCGGGGCGAACAGCAGCAGACCCGCGAACATCGCGGTGTGCCCGGCGGTCCAGCCGAGGCCCGGGGCGCGGGAGCCGGGCACCAGGCGGATGCCGCCGTAGAGGGCCATCAGCGCGGGGGCACCGACGGCGGCGTAGCAGGTGAGGCGGCTGTTCCGGAGGGCGTTCATGCGAGGTTCTCCCGTGGTGTCCGTGATCCGTTGCGACACCCCAGAGCCTCCCGGCCGGGGCCCTCGTCGTGGATCGCCCGCACCGGCGAACTCCCGGCCTCCCCCGCTGGGGGGAGCCGGTCAGGACCGCCCTGCCGGAAAGCCGCTCAGGCCTCCCCTGCCGGACGTCGGGCCTCCCCTGCCGGACGTCAGGGCTCCCCCGCCACCACCGCCCCGGCCTCGTACGCGAACACCACCGCGTGCACCCGGTCGCGCAGCCCGAGCTTGCTCAGCACATTGCTGACGTGCGTCTTCACGGTGTGCTCGCTGACCACCAGTTCGGCCGCGATCTCCGCGTTGGACAGCCCGCGCGCGATCAGCCGCAGCGTCTCCTGCTCGCGCAGGGTCAGCTGCTCCAGCAGCTTGGACGGCGGCCGCTGCGCCCGGTCCGGCGCCCCCGGACGGCGGGCGGCGAACTCGCCGATCAGCCGCTTGGTCACCGAGGGCGCGAGCAGCGCCTCCCCCGAGGCGACCATCCGCACCCCGTGCGCCAGGTCGTCCCGGCGGACGTCCTTGAGCAGGAAGCCGCTGGCGCCCGCGTACAGCGCGTCGAAGACGTAGTCGTCGATGTCGAAGGTGGTCAGCATGATCACCTTGGTGGACGGGAACTCGGCGCACACCCGGCGGGCCGCCTCCAGCCCGTCCATCACCGGCATCCGGACGTCCAGCAGCAGCACGTCCGGGTTGTGGGCGCGCACCGCCTCGACCGCCTCGGCGCCGTCGCACGCCTCGGCCACCACCTCGATGTCCGGCTGCGCGTCCAGGATCATCCCGAACCCGGCTCGCACCAGCTCCTGGTCGTCCGCGACCACCACCCGTATCGACGTCATCCGCCCACCCTCTCCACCACGCCCGCCGGCCCCAGCGGCAGTCGGACACTCACCAGGAACCCCTTGCCCTCCGGCCCCGGACCGGCCTCGGCCCGGCCGCCGCAGGCCGCCGCCCGCTCGCGGATGCCGACCAGCCCGCGCCCGCCGGACCAGCCGGCCACCGTACGGTCGGCCTTCAGCGGCACGCCGCGCCCGTTGTCGGACACCACGACCTCCAGCACGTCACCGGTGCGCCGCACCCGGATCGCGACCCGGTCGGCCCCGGAGTGCTTGACGGTGTTGGTCAGCGCCTCCTGCACGATCCGGTACGCCGCCGCCTCCACGTCGGCGGGCACCGCGCCCAGCCCGTCCGCGAGTTCGAACTCCACCCGCAGGCCGGCCCCACGCACCCGCTCGGCCACGTCGGCGAGTTCGGCCAGCCGGGGCTGCGGCGCCAGCTCCCGCCCCGCCTCCGGATCCTTCAACACCCCGAGCACCCGCCGGAGTTGGACCATCGCGTCACGGCCCGAATCGGCGATGGTGTCGAAGGCGCGGATCGCCCGCTCCGGCTTGTTGTGCACCACCAGCGGCCCGGCCTCGGCCTGGATCACCATCAACGACACGGCGTGCGCCAGGATGTCGTGCATCTCCCGGGCGATCCGGGCCCGTTCCTCGGCGACCGCCCGGGCCGCCTCGGTGGCCGCCCGCTCGCCGGCCTCCCGCGCCCGCTCCGCCTGGATCCGGGCCAACTCCCGCTGGGTGCGCACCAAGGCGCCGAAGACGAAGGAACCGCCCGAGGTGAGCACGCTGAACAGCGCGCCGTTCGGCGAGTGGGTGCCGATCACGTTGGCGACCACCACCACCGCCAGCACCGGCCAGCGCTGCCGGTCGGGGAAGCGCTCCGCCACCGTGTACATCCCGATCACGGCGTACAGCGGCACCTGCGGGTTCGCCGAGTGCGCCACCACCGACAGCACCAGCGACGGCACACTGCCGACGATCAGGGCGGTCAGCGAGACGCGGCGCCGCCAGGGCAGGTACAGCGCGGTGGACACCGCCAGCAGGTAGACCCACCAGGGCCAGTCCGTGTCGTCGTTGTAGACCGCCCAGACCGACACCCCGGCCGAGCAGACCGCCAGGAAGGTGTCCAGCACGTACGGGCTCGGCCCGGTCGTCCGTGTCCGCCAGCGCGCCACGCGCTCCACCGTCGTACCTCCCCCGTACCCGGGGGCCCCGCCCCCGCGGAGAAGATCATGCCCTACCGGCAGAACCTCCGGCACCGCCCGGTCAGGCACCGCTGACCGTCACACCGCCGGTCTCCGCCCGCGCGGTGATGCTGTGCGCCGCGCCCGGCTGGGAGGGGATGCTCACGTCCGTCCCGCCCGTCGTGGCCCGCGCGTCCACCGTGTACGTCTCCCCGGATGGCACCTTCAGGTTCACCCCGCCGTTCGAGGTCGTCGCCTCCACCTTCGACGGCGCGCCGGCGAAGGTGGCCCGCACTCCCCCGTTCACGGCGCTCAGCCGCACCTGCGGGGAGGTCAGACCGCTGGCCTCGACCCCGCCGTTCTTCACGTCGGCGTCGACCTCGGCGGCCAGCCCGGACAGCTTGATGCCGCCGTTGCCCTCCTTGACCCGCACCTTGGTCCCGGCCGGCACCCGCACGGTGTACCCGATCCCGCAGGAGTCGCAGTCGTACGTCAGCCGGAGCACGCCGTCCTTCACCTCGTGGGTGCTCTTCGGCGCGTCCCCCTTGTAGTTCTGGTCCTCGACCACGTGCACCGCGTCGCCGCCGCCGGTCACCACCACGCCGCCGTTCTGCCCCTCGACCACCAGCTCCTTGACCTGGTCGGCCACCCCGTAGCTGACCGTCCGGTGCTCCTGGTCGTCCCCGATCGGCAGACAACCCGACATCCCGACCAGCACCCCAGCGGTGATCGCCATCGCGCCCAGCACTCGCTTCATTTCCGGCCCCTTCACAAGCCCCGTCATCCCGACACCGAGAAGCCTCCCGCAGCGGCCCCTCCGCCACCTCCCCCACCGGAGCGGTTCCCTCGGCTCCCCCGCGAGGGGGAGCCGAATTCGCGGAATCGCCGACGGCGCGGCCCGTTCGCGAGTAGCTTGTTTGCCCGCGCTCAACCACCCGCGCCCACCCCTGCCGAGGCGAACACAACGAGGGCTGATCAGCCATGGCCAACACGCCGTCCGGCGGACCCGGTCCCGCGACCGGCCACGGCCTCGACGACCGCGTGCCCTTCCTGGCCAGGCTGGACCACGCCGATCGCAGCGCACTGCTCGCCCTCGGCCGCCGGCTCAGCTACCCCGCGCGGTCCACCGCGCTGCGCGAGGGCGAACCCTCCGACCACGTCCTGCTCGTCCTGCACGGCTGGCTGAAGGTGACCGCCGCCGCCGAGAACGGGTACGAGGCACTGCTCGCGCTGCGCGGACCGGGCGACATCGTCGGCGAGTCCGCCGCCCTCAGCGGACGGCCCCGGGCGGCCACCGTCACCGCGCTGGAGCAGGTCGAGGCCGCCGCCGTCGACCGGGCCACCTTCACCGACTACCTGCAACGCACCCCCGCGGCCTCGATGCAGCTGCTGGCACTCTCCACCGACCGGCTGCGCGCGGCCGACCACCACCGGCTGAAGTTCGCCTCGCTCAGCGTCAGCGAGCGCCTCGCCGACCTCCTGCTGGAACTGGCCCGCACCCACGGGCGCCGGACGGACGAGGGCATCGTCATCTCGGTCCCGCTCAGCCAGCAGGAGCTGGCCGGCTCGGTGGGCGCCTCCCGGGAGGCCGTCGCCCGGCTGCTCAAGTCCCTGCGGGACCGCGGCATCGTCGCCACCAGCCGCCGCTCGCTGGTCATCGCGCGCCCCGACCTGCTCCGGAGGCCCGGTCAACTCCGTTGATCCGTACAGAGGTTCTGTGCACACCGTCACAGAACGAATGCCTCACCCGCGCTCACGCCACCGTGCCCGCACCGGGCAGGCTGAGGCCCGATGACGAACCGAGAGGTGACCATGACCGAGCCGGTGAACCACACCATCCTGCTGCTGGACATCGAGCAGTTCGGCCGACGGGACGACGTCGAGCAGGCCTTCATGCGCCGGATGCTCTACTCCGTCCTGCACGAGACGCTGCGCAGCGCCGGCATCGAACCCGCCGAACAGCGCTTGGAGGACCGCGGTGACTCGGTGATGGCCCTGATCAGCCCCACCGTCCCCAAACCCAAACTGCTGCACGCCCTGATCAACGAAACCCCCACCCTGCTGCACGCCAACAACCGCCTCGCCGCCGACAGCGCCCGGGTGCGGCTGCGGATCGTGCTCGCCGCCGGCGAGGTCGCCGTCCAGGAGCTGGGCGGAGCGCTCGGCGGCGCGGTCGGCTGGGACCTCAACCAGGCCTTCCGGCTGCTCGACTCGACGGCCCTGCAGGAGGCGCTGAAGCACCGGGACGGCCCGTGCGTGCTCAGCGTCTCCGACGCGGTCTACCAGGGCATCGTCCGGCACGGCCACGGCGGGCTGCCGACGGACGCCTTCCACCGGATCACCGTCCAGGGCAAGGAGGGCGACTTCCCCGCCTGGCTGCACGGCGAACCGGCGCCGACGCCGGTCGCCGTCCCTCCGGCCCCCCAGGGCATTCCCATCGCGGCCGCCGCCCCTTCCGCCTCCCCATCCGCCGCCCCTTCGGCCGGCCCTGCCCCGGTCCCCGCCGCCGCCCCGGCCCCGAGCCGGACCCCCGCCACCTTCCAGTTCCTCGGCGGCTCACCGTCCTTCGGCGGCAACCTGATCGGCGGCGACCAGCACGTCGTCTCCGGCGGCGAGGTCCACGGCGACGTCAACACCGGCAACACCGTCGGCGGCGACCGATGACCGCCACCCCCGAGCAGGAGGCCTCCCAGCAGCCGGCCGACCCCGACCAGGACGGCGCCGAACTCCAGGAGGCCCCGCCCGAGGAACCCCAGAACGCCTGGGAGGCCGCCCAGGAACTGCTGGAGCACGTCCCGGACGCCTTCGCCGGCCACGGTTTCCTCTTCGCCGGCGGCAACCCCCGCTTCGGCGGCGACCTCGTCGGCGGCGACCAGCACACCGTCTCCGGCGGGCAGGTCCACGGCGACGTCGTCACCGGCCACAAGACCACCGTCTACCAGCTCGGCTCCGCCTTCGGCGCGCCGCTGCACGCCTCGGGCGAGGTCCCGGCGGAGGAACTCGACGCTCTGATCCCGGTCTTCCACGGTGGTCTGCTCTTCGACCAGGCCGTCCACAAGCTGCGCGAACAACGGCTCCTGATCCTCACCGGCCGGGCCGACACGGGCCGCCGCTCCGCCGGACTGATGCTGTTGGCCTATCTGGGCATCCGCAGGATCCGCAACCTCGACCCCGATGTCTCCCCAGCCGACCTGCTCACCGGCGTCGAGCAGGCCAAGGGCTACCTGCTCGCCGACTACGCGACTCCCCGCTCCCGCCCACTGCGCCGCCCCGACCTCGACCGCCTCCGCGAGACCCTCACCAAGCAGGACAGCTACCTGGTCATCACCACCGTCCGCTCGGCGGCGATGCGCGAACTGCCCACTGTCAGCTGGGAGCCGCCCGACCCCCGCGCTGTGCTCGCCGAACACCTCCTCACCTTGCTGGAGGACCAACCGGCCGAACGGATCGAGGAGTTACTCGCCCTGGCCCCGGTCCGGGAGTTCCTGGCGCAGGCCCGGCCGATGCGGGAGTTGGCCGAGTTCGCCGTCGAGCTGGCCGAGTACTCGCCGGAGACGGGCGCACCCTCGAACCTCGCCGACTTCGGCCACGGCGTCGTCCAGGAACAGGTCGGCCGCTGGTTCGGCGACCCCGAACTCCCGCTCCGCGAAAAGGCGTTCCTGCTCTCCCTGGCCGTCTTCGACCACGCCCCCTACACGCTCGCCGCCGAGGGCGCCGACCTCCTCTTCCGCCGCCTGGAGACCATCCGTACCGCCGGCGAGCTGGACGGCATCCCGCCCTTCGGCAGCTCGATCGAGGAGCGGATGACCCTCGCCCGGGCCGAACTCACCGAGGAGACCGAGCAGACCCCGTGGGGCCCGGTCCCGCAGCGGATGGCCTCCTTCCTCGACCCCCGCACCTCGCACACGCTGCTGCGCGAGGTCTGGGCGAGCCATCCCTCCGCCCGCCCCGCGATCACCGGCTGGCTGAACGCGCTGGCCACCGACTCCCGCGCCCTGGTCCGCACCCGGGTGGCCTCCGCCACCGCCCTGCTCGCCTCCGTCGACCTCTCCGCCACGATGAGCGCTCTGCTCGGCCCGTGGTCCGGCGCCAAGGACTTCCGGCTGTGCGTCCAGGCCGCCAACAGCCTCGCCCTCGCGTACCACGCGGGCACCGGCGCCGTCCCGCGCATCCTGCGCAGCTGGGCGGCCGACGACAACGCCCACCGCCGCTGGACCGCCATCCGCTGCTACGCCCTGCTCGGCCCGCTGCTCCCGGCCCAGGCGCTGGAGGCCTTCGCACTGGCCGCCGACCGGCTCACCGCCGCGGAACTCGACCAGCTCGCCGCCAAGCTCCGGCTCGGCAACCAGGCCCCGGCCGTCGACCAGCCCAACCGCTACCAGGCGCTCGGCCTGGTCGAGGCCGCCGAACTGCTGCTGCTCTCCCCCGAGGCCGAGGAGGCCCTGCGCGCCCTGGTCCACTGGCTCTCCGGCCCGGCCGGCCTGCGGCAGCTCGCCCTGGCCACCTTCCTGACCGCCGCGCAGCGCACCGAGGACACCGTCGTGGGCCGGCCGCTGCTGCTCGACTGGTACGCCCGGAGCCCGCGCCCCGAACCGGGGGGCGTGGTCAGCGTCACGGTGCTGTCGACCCCCGAGGAGCCGCCGCCGGTCCGGTCCCTGCTGGCCCTCCTGTGGCGTACGGCCCTCACCGACCGCCTCTACGGCACCGTCGCCCTGGGCGTGCTGCGCGGCTGGCTGATCGGCGCCACCGACCAGCCCGAGACGGACTCCCGACTCAGCGAGCTGTTCGACGACCTGGCGGTCACCGAGCGCGACCGCCAGCGGCTCGACCACCTCGTCCGCACCGTCCGCGACGGCGGCCCGGCCACCCTGCCGCCCGCGCCGTCCCCGTCCAGCGGCTGAAGCCGAAGCCCACCCGACCCGTCCCGATCCTGGAGCATCCGCGCATGTCGGCACGACACCGCCCCGACCTCCCCACCGGGGACCTCAGCGACCCGGTCCTGAAGGTCCACCCGTTGGGCCGCTCGCTCGGCCTGCCCAAGCGGCCGGCCGCCCGCGCCGACTCCGCGCTGGTGCTGACCTCGCCCTCCGGCGAGCACCAGGTCTTCCTCCCGCCGCACCGCCCCGGCTTCAGCGATCTGGTCGGCCGCGGCTACCAGGCCGCGTACGAGATCGACCTCGGCCTGCACCACCTGCGGATGGTGGAGCGGCTGCCCGGTCGGGACGACGTCGGCGCCTTTGAGGCCGTGGTGGAGATCGACTGGCAGGTCACGGTCCCGGAACTGGTGGTGACCAGCCGGATCGGTGACGTCCCGGCCGTGCTCGTCCCCCGCATCCGGCAGCGGATGCGCGCGGTCACCCGCACCCTCACCACCGACCGGAGCGGCGAGGCCGAACTCGCCGTCCAGCAGGCGCTGGACGAGTACCCGGTCGCCGAGGCCGAGGGCCTGCGGGTGGGCTGCGCCGTCCAGCTCGACATCGACCAGGCCGCCCGCGACCAGAAGGAGCGGCTACGCGGGTACCACTTCGACACCCAGGCACATCCGCACGCCCTCCGGCAGGTCCAGGAGGCGAACGAGATCCTGGCCGCGAAGGCGAAGTTCTACCAGTACCACCTGGAGCAGGGCGGGGTGGCCGCCTGGGCCCTCCAGGTCGCCGCCCACCCGGAAGACCTGCCGCGGGCGCTCGGCTACCTGAAGGACGAGCAGCAGGAGCTGGTCCAGGGGCAGCTCTCGGTGATCCAGCGGCTGCTCGACCAGGACGCCCTGGAGGACTTCGAACTGGAGGGCCCGCGCCGGGACGCCAAGGCCGCGTTCGAGGCCATCCTGCGCGCCCGGCCCGGCGCCCCGGGGGCGCCCCGGCTCGACAAGGGCCCGAACCCGCCGCTCCCCCGGTGAACCCGGGGAACCCGTAGGCGCCGACCTGTTCCCGCCGGTCACCGCCCTGCTGCTGGGCTGACCCGGTTCCGCACACCCGTCCGCACCCGTCCGCACCCGTCCACCGCCGTACGGACGCCGCTGTCGCGCGCGTCCCGTCCCAAGGACTCCGTCATGACCGAACCGACCTATCCGGACGCTCCGCCGCCGCAGTACCCGACGTCCCCACCGCCGTACCCGACCGTCCCGCCGCAGCACCCGCACGGCGCTCCCCAGCACCCGGCCGCGGCCCCGCCGCAGTACCCCACCGCCGCACCGGAGTACCCGGCCGCGGCTCCTCAGCACCCCACCGCGGCCCCGCCCCAGTACCCCACCGCCGCACCGCAGTACCCCACCGCACCCCCGCCGCAGTACGCACCCCCGCCCCCGCCTCAGCAGCAGCCGCCCCGCGTCCCCGCCCAGGGCTTCGCCCCGCCGCCCGCACCGCCGCAGCCGCCCGTTCTCGACCCCACGGTCGACATCGACCCGCACACCGGCCGGATCCACCTGGCCGCCCGCCAGCGCGGCGCCGACGCCACCACGATCGGTCAACTGCTCTTCCAGCTCCCGCACTTCCTCTGCAGCCTGGTGGTCGTCGCGATCGTCTCGCTGTTCCTCCCCTCCCCCGCCAACCTGCTGCTGATCGGTCTCTGGATCGCCTCGGGCGCACTGGTCTTCCACCGCCCCACCGAGAAGATCCTCGCCCGCTACCTGTTCCGGATGCGCCCGGCGCTGCACTCCGAGCTGACCCGCCTGGAGCCGATCTGGCACCAGGTGACCGCCAAGGCCGGGGTGAACCCGGAGTCTTACGACCTGTGGATCGAGGACCACAAGAGCATCAACGCGACGGCGGCCGCCGGGCACATCGTCGCGGTCACCCGGTACGCGCTGGACACCCTCCCCGCCGCGCAGCTGGCGGGTGTGCTGGCGCACGAGCTCGGCCACCACCGCGGCGGCCACGCCTGGGCGAGCCTGCTCGGCTACTGGTACTCGCTGCCGGCCCGGTTCAGCTGGGCGCTGTTCCGCTTCGTCGCCGTGATCGCGTTCCGGATCGCCGCGATCTTCTCGCTGCTCGGCGCACTGGTGGTGGGGCTGGTCTCGGTGGTCCTGGTGGTGGCCGTGGCCTTCGCCTTCCCGCCGCTGCTGCTGCTCCTCGTCACGCCCTACCTGCTCGCCGCGGTCGGCCGCCGCTCCGAGCTGCGGGCCGACGTCCAGGCGGCCGAGCTCGGCTTCGCCGACGCCCTGATCGAGGTCTTCCACGGTTTCCTGCGGGACGAGGAGGCGGCGCTGGCGGTCGCCGCGCGGGAGAACGGCGGCCGGGCCGTCCGCCCGGGCCTCGGTCAGCGGCTGCTGTCCACCCACCCCGACACCCACACCCGGATCCGCCGCCTGGAGGACTGGCGCGCGGCGGCGGCCACCGGCGCGCGCTGAACCCGCCCGCCGAGCAGGCCTGCTGACCACGCCCGGTAGCCGGAAACGCCGCAGGGCGGCCACCCCGTGAGGGGTGACCGCCCTGCGATCAGTGACGCGCGACTCAGCCGGTGTACGGGCC
The DNA here is from genome assembly GCF_044768305.1 of Kitasatospora sp. NPDC101155. Taxonomy (NCBI): domain Bacteria; kingdom Bacillati; phylum Actinomycetota; class Actinomycetes; order Kitasatosporales; family Streptomycetaceae; genus Kitasatospora; species Kitasatospora sp. NPDC101155. The sequence goes on from NZ_JBIWPN010000005.1 coordinate 84,999, forward strand.
GTAGTCGTAGTCGTCCAGCGGAACCGCCTGGCCGGAGCCGGCGCCGAAGGGCGACAGGTCGTAGTCGTCGTAGCCGACGGCCGAGTACATCGCGGCCTTGGCCTCCTCGGTCGGCTCGACCCGGATGTTGCGGTAGCGGGGCAGACCCGTACCGGCCGGGATGAGCTTACCGAGGATGACGTTCTCCTTGAGGCCCAGCAGCGGGTCCGACTTGGCGTGGATCGCCGCGTCGGTGAGGACCCGGGTCGTCTCCTGGAAGGAGGCGGCCGACAGCCAGGACTCGGTGGCCAGCGAGGCCTTGGTGATACCCATCAGCTGCGGACGACCGGAAGCGGGGTGACCGCCCTCGGAGACCACGCGACGGTTCTCGGTCTCGAACCGGCCGCGCTCGACGAGCTCGCCCGGGAGCAGCTCGGCGTCGCCCGACTCGATGATCGTCACGCGGCGGAGCATCTGCCGGATGATGATCTCGATGTGCTTGTCGTGGATCGACACACCCTGCGAGTTGTAGACCTTCTGGACCTCGGCGACCAGGTGGACCTGGACGGCACGCTGGCCCATGATGCGCAGGACGTCGTGCGGGTTGGTGGCACCCATGGTCAGCTTCTGGCCGACCTCGACCGCCTCGCCCTCGCTGACGAGCAGCTTCACACGCTTCGAGACCGGGTAGGCGATCTCGTCGGTGCCGTCGTCCGGCGTGATGACGATCTTGCGGGTCTTCTCGGTGTCCTCGATCCGCGCCCGGCCGGTGGCCTCCGAGATCGGGGCCACACCCTTGGGGGTACGGGCCTCGAAGAGCTCGACGACACGCGGCAGACCCTGGGTGATGTCGTCACCGGCCACACCACCGGTGTGGAAGGTACGCATGGTCAGCTGGGTACCGGGCTCACCGATGGACTGGGCGGCGATGATGCCGACCGCCTCACCGATGTCGACCAGCTTGCCGGTGGCCAGCGAGCGGCCGTAGCAGAAGGCACAGGTGCCGACGGCCGACTCACAGGTCAGGATCGAGCGGACCTTGACCTCGGACACGCCGTGGCGGATCAGCTCGTCGATCAGCACGTCACCGAGGTCGGTGTTGGCCGTGGCGAGGAGCTTGCCGTCGACGGTGATGTCCTCGGCGAGCATGCGGGCGTACACGCTGGTCTCGACGTCGTCGGCCTTGCGCAGCACGCCGTCGGCGCCCACGGAACCGATCGACAGCTTCAGGCCGCGCTCGGTGCCGCAGTCCTCCTCGCGAATGATGACGTCCTGGGAGACGTCGACCAGACGACGGGTGAGGTAACCGGAGTCGGCGGTACGGAGGGCGGTGTCGGCCAGACCCTTACGGGCACCGTGGGTGGAGATGAAGTACTCCAGCACGGTGAGACCCTCACGGAACGACGCCTTGATGGGTCGCGGGATGGTCTCGTTCTTGGCGTTCGACACCAGACCACGCATACCGGCGATCTGACGCATCTGCATCATGTTTCCACGAGCACCCGAGTCGACCATCATGAAGATGGGGTTCGTCTTCGGGAAGTTCGCGGCCATGGCGTCCGCGACCTCGTTGGTCGCCTGGGTCCAGATGCCGACGAGCTCCTGCTTGCGCTCGTCGTTGGTGATCAGACCGCGCTCGTACTGCTTCTGGACCTTCTCCGCCTTCGCCTCGAAGCCCTCCAGGATCTGGGGCTTGCTCGGCGGGACGATGACGTCCGAGATCGAGACGGTGACACCCGAGCGGGTCGACCAGTGGAAGCCGGCCGCCTTCAGGTTGTCCAGGGTCGCCGCGACGACGACCTTGGGGTAGCGCTCCGCCAGGTCGTTGACGATCGCGGAGAGCTGCTTCTTGCCCACCTCGTAGTCGACGAACGGGTAGTCCTCGGGCAGCAGCTCGTTGAAGAGCGCGCGGCCCAGGGTGGTGCTCAGGCGGAAGGGCTCGCCCTCGAACCAGGTCTGCTGGCCGTCCTCGTCCACCGGAGCGGTCCAGCCGCGCGGCGGGACGGTGCCGGCGCCGAGGCGCAGCTCGATCGGGGCCTGGACGTCCAGCTCGCGGGCGTCGAAGGCCATGATCGCCTCGGCGGTCGACGAGAAGCTGCGGCCGGCGCCCTTCACGTTGTCGCGGTCCGAGGTCAGGAAGAACAGACCGAGCACCATGTCCTGGGTCGGCATGGTGACGGGGCGACCGTCGGCCGGCTTCAGGATGTTGTTCGAGGACAGCATCAGGATGCGGGCCTCGGCCTGCGCCTCCGCGGAGAGCGGCAGGTGGACGGCCATCTGGTCACCGTCGAAGTCCGCGTTGAACGCGGTGCAGACGAGCGGGTGGATCTGGATGGCCTTGCCCTCGACCAGCTGCGGCTCGAAGGCCTGGATGCCGAGGCGGTGCAGGGTGGGCGCACGGTTCAGCAGGACCGGGTGCTCGGCGATGACCTCTTCGAGCACGTCCCACACGACCGGGCGGGCACGCTCGACCATGCGCTTGGCCGACTTGATGTTCTGCGCGTGGTTCAGGTCGACCAGGCGCTTCATCACGAACGGCTTGAAGAGCTCCAGCGCCATGGCCTTCGGCAGACCGCACTGGTGCAGCTTGAGCTGCGGGCCGACGACGATGACCGAACGGGCCGAGTAGTCGACTCGCTTGCCGAGCAGGTTCTGGCGGAAACGACCCTGCTTACCCTTCAGCATGTCGCTGAGGGACTTCAGCGGGCGGTTGCCCGGACCGGTGACCGGACGGCCGCGGCGGCCGTTGTCGAACAGCGCGTCGACGGCCTCCTGGAGCATGCGCTTCTCGTTGTTCACGATGATCTCGGGGGCACCGAGGTCGAGCAGGCGCTTCAGGCGGTTGTTGCGGTTGATCACGCGGCGGTACAGGTCGTTCAGGTCGGAGGTCGCGAAGCGGCCACCGTCCAGCTGCACCATCGGACGCAGGTCCGGCGGGATGACCGGGACGCAGTCCAGCACCATGCCGTTGGGCTTGTTGCTGGTCTGCAGGAACGCGGAGACGACCTTGAGGCGCTTCAGCGCACGGGTCTTCTTCTGGCCCTTGCCGGTGCGGATGATCTCGCGCAGGCGCTCGGCCTCTTCGGCCAGGTCGAAGGTCTCCAGGCGGTCCTTGAGGGCCGCCGCGCCCATCGAGCCGGAGAAGTAGGTGCCGAAGCGGTCGCGCAGCTCGCGGTAGAGCAGCTCGTCGCCCTCGAGGTCCTGGACCTTGAGGTTCTTGAAGCGGGCCCACACCTCGTCGAGGCGGTCGAGCTCGCGCTGCGCACGGTCGCGCAGCTGCTTCATCTCGCGCTCGGCGCCCTCGCGCACCTTGCGGCGCACGTCGGCCTTGGCGCCCTCGGCCTCCAGCTCGGCCAGGTCGTTCTCGGCCTTCTTGGCGCGGCCTTCGAGGTCGGAGTCGCGACGGTTCTCGATCTGCTGGCGCTCGACCGAGACGTGCGCCTCCAGGGACGGCAGGTCGCGCTGGCGGCGCTCGTCGTCGACCCAGGTGATCATGTAGGCGGCGAAGTAGATGACCTTCTCGAGGTCCTTCGGCGCCAGGTCGAGCAGGTAGCCGAGGCGGGACGGCACACCCTTGAAGTACCAGATGTGGGTCACCGGGGCGGCCAGCTCGATGTGGCCCATCCGCTCGCGGCGCACCTTGGCGCGGGTCACCTCGACGCCGCAGCGCTCACAGATGATGCCCTTGAAGCGGACGCGCTTGTACTTACCGCAGTAGCACTCCCAGTCCCGGGTCGGGCCGAAGATCTTCTCGCAGAAGAGGCCGTCCTTTTCGGGCTTCAGGGTGCGGTAGTTGATGGTCTCCGGCTTCTTGACCTCGCCGTGCGACCACTGGCGGATGTCGTCGGCGGTGGCCAGGCCGATGCGGAGCTCGTCGAAGAAGTTGACGTCAAGCACTGGTCGTCAAGCCCTCTTTCGTAATTCGAGAGTCTTATCTGTGGTCTGAGGGGGGCCTGGGGGCGGGCCGGCTGCTCGGGGCAGCCGGCCCGACCTCCGTCAGACCTCTTCGACGCTGCTCGGCTCGCGCCGGGACAGGTCGATGCCGAGCTCCTCGGCGGCGCGGAACACGTCCTCGTCGGAGTCCCGCATCTCGATGGACTGGCCGTCCGAGGACAGCACCTCCACGTTGAGGCAGAGCGACTGCATTTCCTTGATGAGAACCTTGAAGGACTCGGGAATGCCGGGCTCGGGGATGTTCTCGCCCTTGACGATGGCCTCGTAGACCTTGACTCGGCCGAGGACGTCGTCGGACTTGATGGTGAGCAGCTCCTGCAGTGCGTACGCAGCGCCGTACGCCTCCAGGGCCCACACCTCCATCTCACCGAAGCGCTGACCACCGAACTGCGCCTTACCACCGAGCGGCTGCTGGGTGATCATCGAGTACGGACCGGTCGAACGGGCGTGCAGCTTGTCGTCGACCAGGTGGTGCAGCTTGAGGATGTACATGTAGCCGACCGAGACCGGCATCGGGAACGGCTCGCCGGAGCGGCCGTCGAACAGGCGGGCCTTGCCGGTGGAGTTCACCAGGCGCTCACCGTCACGGGTGAGGGTGGTGTTGTCCAGCAGGCCGGTGATCTCGTCCTCGCGGGCGCCGTCGAAGACCGGGGTGGCGAGGTTGGTCCCACCCTCGACCTGGTCGGCGCCGATCGCCTGCAGGCGCTGGGCCCACTCGTCGGCGAGACCGGAGACGTCCCAGCCCTGCTTGGCGAGCCACCCGAGGTGGATCTCCAGGACCTGTCCCGGGTTCATTCGGGACGGGACACCCAGCGGGTTGAGGATGATGTCGACCGGGGTGCCGTCCTCGAGGAAGGGCATGTCCTCGACCGGCAGGATCTTGGAGATGACACCCTTGTTGCCGTGGCGGCCGGCGAGCTTGTCACCGTTGGTGATCTTGCGCTTCTGGGCCACGTAGACGCGGACCAGCTGGTTCACGCCCGGGGGAAGCTCGTCGCCCTCCTCGCGGTCGAAGACGCGGACGCCGATGACCTTGCCGGACTCACCGTGCGGGACCTTCAGCGAGGTGTCGCGGACCTCACGGGCCTTCTCACCGAAGATCGCGCGGAGCAGGCGCTCCTCGGGGGTCAGCTCGGTCTCACCCTTCGGGGTGACCTTGCCGACGAGGATGTCACCGGTGACGACGTCGGCGCCGATCCGGATGATGCCGCGCTCGTCGAGGTCGGCGAGGACCTCCTCGGAGACGTTCGGGATGTCCCGGGTGATCTCCTCGGGGCCGAGCTTGGTGTCACGGGCGTCGACCTCGTGCTCCTCGATGTGAATCGAGGAGAGGACGTCGTCCTGCACGAGGCGCTGCGACAGGATGATCGCGTCCTCGTAGTTGTGACCCTCCCACGACATGAACGCCACGAGCAGGTTCTTGCCGAGGGCCATCTCGCCCGCGTCGGTGCAGGGGCCGTCGGCCAGCACCTGGCCGGACTCGACCCGGGCGCCCTCGTCCACGAGCACCTTCTGGTTGAAGGCGGTGCCCTGGTTGGAGCGGGTGAACTTGGCGGCGCGGTACGTGGTGTACGTGCCGTCGTCGTTGGCCACGGTGACGTAGTCGGCCGAGACCTCCTGGACGACACCGGCCTTCTCGGCGGTGATCACGTCGGCGGCGTCGACGGCGCAGCGGTACTCCATGCCGGTACCGACCAGCGGGGCCTCGCTCTTCAGCAGCGGCACCGCCTGGCGCATCATGTTCGAGCCCATGAGCGCGCGGTTGGCGTCGTCGTGCTCGAGGAACGGGATCATGGCGGTCGCGACCGACACCATCTGGCGCGGCGAGACGTCCATGTAGTCGATCTCGGAGCCCGGGATGTAGTCGATCTCGCCACCACGGCGGCGGACCAGGACGCGCGGCTCGGCGAAGTGCAGGTCCGCGGTCAGCGGCGCGTTCGCCTGGGCGATGACGTAGCGGTCCTCCTCGTCGGCGGTGAGGTAGTCCACCTGCTCGGTGACCACACCGTCGACGACCTTGCGGTACGGGGTCTCGATGAAGCCGAAGGCGTTGACCCGGCCGTACGAGGCCAGCGACCCGATCAGACCGATGTTCGGGCCTTCCGGGGTCTCGATCGGACACATGCGGCCGTAGTGCGAGGGGTGCACGTCACGGACCTCGAAGCCGGCGCGCTCACGGGAGAGACCACCGGGGCCGAGGGCGGACAGACGACGCTTGTGGGTCAGGCCCGACAGCGGGTTCGTCTGGTCCATGAACTGCGACAGCTGGCTGGTGCCGAAGAACTCCTTGATGGAGGCGACGACCGGCCGGATGTTGATCAGGGTCTGCGGCGTGATCGCCTCGACGTCCTGGGTGGTCATGCGCTCGCGCACGACGCGCTCCATACGGGCGAGACCCGTACGGACCTGGTTCTGGATGAGCTCGCCGACGTTGCGCAGGCGGCGGTTGCCGAAGTGGTCGATGTCGTCGACCTCGACCACGATGTCGCGGCCGGTCTCGTCGCGCCACTCGGTCTCACCGGCGTGCAGCTTCACCAGGTACTTGATCGCACCGATGATGTCGGGCTCGGTGAGCACGCCGGAGTCCAGCGACTCGGCGTTGCCCAGCTTGCGGTTGAGCTTGTACCGGCCGACCTTCGCCAGGTCGTAGCGCTTCGGGTTGAAGTACAGGTTCTCCAGAAGCGTCTGCGCGGCCTCGCGCGTCGGCGGCTCGCCCGGACGCAGCTTGCGGTAGATGTCCAGCAGCGCGTCGTCCTGGCCCTGGGTGTGGTCCTTCTCCAGGGTGTTGCGCATCGACTCGTACTCGCCGAACTCCTCGAGAATCATCTCGTTGGTCCAGCCGAGAGCCTTGAGCAGCACGGTGACGGACTGCTTGCGCTTGCGGTCGATGCGGACGCCGACCATGTCGCGCTTGTCGATCTCCATCTCCAGCCAGGCACCACGCGAGGGGATGACCTTGCAGGAGTAGATGTCCTTGTCGGACACCTTGTCCAGGGTGGAGTCGAAGTACACACCCGGGGAGCGGACCAGCTGCGACACGACGACACGCTCGGTGCCGTTGATCACGAACGTGCCCTTGTGGGTCATGAGCGGGAAATCGCCCATGAAGACCGTCTGAGACTTGATCTCACCGGTCTCGTTGTTGGTGAACTCGGCCGTGACGAAGAGCGGAGCCGCGAACGTGAAGTCGCGGTCCTTGCACTCGTCAATGGAGTTCTTCGGCGGCTCGAAACGGTGGTCGCGGAAGGTCAGGGACATCGACCCGCTGAAGTCCTCGATCGGGGAGATCTCCTCGAAGATCTCCTCCAGACCGGACTTGGTGGGGACGTCCTGACCGGACTCCAGCGCCTGCTCGACCCGGGTCTTCCAGGCCGCGTTGCCGAGCAGCCAGTCAAAGCTCTCGGTCTGCAGGGCCAGGAGGTTCGGGACCTCGAGGGGCTCCTTGATCTTCGCGAAGGAGACGCGGAGCGGGGCGGTGGATGCGGCGGAATTGTTCGAGGCGTTGCGCGGCGCGGCCAAGAGGGGGGTCCTTCCGAGGGCTCGGAGCTCACTACGCGCGTACCAGCCGGGCCTGCTTGAGCCTAGGTGCCGCCTCCCGCCACCGGCCTCTGTCGGAGTCGAAACCCCAGGTCAGAGCCGCTTTGCGGAGGCGGTGCCAGACCCCTTCAGGGCAACGCAAACTCCGGGCGACGAGTCACGGAGAAGCTAACAGGCAGCGCAAAGGGACAGTGTAGCCAAAGGCCACACTGCTGTCCAGCTCTGATTCGGAGACCGAATCGGAGACTCCTCCCGGTAGCCGGCGGACGCGTGCGCCCACCGGGTACTGCTCTAACTCACGTGGAGTCACTTCCCGCCGGAGCCGCTGGTTATGCATCCAGCCGCAAACCAACCGGGCGGACTCGCGCCTTGAGAATCGCGCGCCGCGCCGGGTTCGTCAAGGGCCCGCCGGCGGCGCGGACCTCGACCCGTCTATCGGCCCGAACCCCTCCGGCGTTACAGAAGCCGTGGTGGGGGCCACCGTCGATGACGGTGATCACCATACTCCTCGGCGCCGACAGTGCCGAGTGGGCGTTCGGCCACACCGGTGGCCGTGCCGATCCGGACAGCGGAAGGGGACCGCGTGTCCGGAAACGCGAAAAGGCCGGGCCGACCACCCGCAAGGGTGATCGGCCCGGCCTCAGGCCCCCTCAGAGGGGGCGAGAAGTCACTTGACGGTGACCTTGGCGCCGGCACCCTCGAGGGCGGCCTTGGCCTTCTCGGCAACGTCCTTGGCAACCTTCTCCAGGACCTTGGCACCAGCGGTGTCAACGAGGTCCTTGGCCTCCTTCAGGCCGAGGGAGGTCAGGGTGCGCACCTCCTTGATGACCTGGATCTTCTTGTCGCCGGCACCGTCGAGGATGACGTCGAACTCGTCCTGCTCCTCAGCGGCCTCGGCGGCCGGGCCGGCAACGCCGGCGGCGGCAACGGCGACCGGGGCGGCAGCGGTGACGTCGAACTTCTCCTCGAAGGCCTTCACGAAGGCAGCGAGCTCGATGAGGGTGAGCTCCTCGAACTGCGCGAGCAGCTCGTCCTGGGTCAGCTTCGCCATGATTGGCGTCCTTCCACTAAATCGGCAGGTGGTGCCGGATGTACGGGTTGGCGGGCGTACGGGCCCGCAGCGAGGCGTGAGCCTGCGGAATTACTCCGCGGCCTCGTCCTCGGCGGCGGGAGCCGGCGTACCGGCACCGCCCTGCTCGACCTTGTCGCGCAGCGCGTCCACGGTGCGGACGAGCTTCGACGGCAGGGCCTGGAAGAGCGCGGCAGCCTGGGACTGCTTGGCCTTCAGGGCACCCGCCAGCTTGGCGAGCAGCACCTCGCGGGACTCGAGGTCCGCGAGCTTCTTGATCTCATCGGCGGACAGCGCCTTGCCGTCAAGGACACCGCCCTTGATGATGAGAGCGGGGTTCTCCTTGGCGAAGTCACGCAGAGCCTTCGCCGACTCCACCGGGTCACCGGTGACGAAGGCGACAGCCGTCGGACCGTTGAACAGGTCGTCGAGCTCGGAGATCCCGGCCTCGTTGGCCGCGATCTTGGTCAGCGTGTTCTTCACCACGGCGTACTCGGCGTTGTCGCCGAGCGAGCGACGCAGGGTCTTGACCTGCTTCACCGAGAGACCGCGGTACTCGGTCAGCAGCGCCGCGGAGGAGCCACGGAACTTGTCCGTGATCTCGGCAACGGCAGCAGCCTTGTCGGGCCTGGCCATAGGCTTACGCCTCCTTCCGTGATGTCGAAGTCCGGCCGACCGTGAAGTCGACCATTCACACCTCGAACCGACCGGACGGAAGGAAAGCTCCTGCGGAAACGCAATGAGCCCCGGTGCGCAGGCGCACGGGGCTCGAAACGACCTCAACGGGCGACCCGCGCGAACGCGGACCCGGAAATCGAAGCTCCAGACACACCTGCGCGGGCTGCCTGCGCGAAGCGCAGATCCTTCGGCCACCGACTCCCTCACGGGCGATCGGCGACAACCAGCGGTCTTTGGCTTCGGCAACAGTAACCGGACCGTTCGTACGGCGCAAATCGCCCCCCGAGCCCCCGGGCGGGTGAAGGCCCGGGAGCGGCTCAGCGGGCCAGCGGGGAGATCGTCCGGACCCCGGTGTCCACGGTGTCCGTCTCGGCCGGGGCCTGGGCCGAGAGCAGCGGCCCGGCGAAGTCCGAGTAGAGCACCGAGTCGTCCGCCCGCCCGCTGTCCCCGGTACCGGTGCGCTGCAGCCGGACCAGCTGGTCCTTGTCGTTGAGCCAGAGGTCCACGGTGAGCGAGAGCGAGCCGCCGAGCGCCAGGGCCGCCCGCAGGCCGTCCCGGCGGGCCTGGCTCAGCTGGGTCTGGGCGGCCGCGTACTTCTCGGCGGTGGTGGTCACCCGGTAGTGCTCGACGGCCGAGTCCTCGTACTTCTCCTCGCCGACGAAGGTCGGGTCCACCCCGTCGGCGGTGGCCGCGGCCAGCGCCTCGACCGGGTTCAGCTGGTCGATCAGCCCCGCGTACGGGACCTCCTTGTGACCGTCCGGTCCGGGCGGGACGGTGAAGCGCTCCCAGTGCTTGCCGCCGTTGCGGGCCGCGGTCGCGGCGTCGCCGCCCTGGTAGGCGACGGTGTCCACGACGATCAGCTGCTCGGCCTCGGCCGGGGTGGAGCGCTTGATCTGCAGCGCCGTCTTGGGCGCCCAGAACAGCGAGCCGGAGCCGGCGTCGGCGCCCAGCCGGTAGCTGACCTTGGCCCGGCGGGCGGTCTGCGCGGCCAGCTCGGCGGAGAGCAGCACGCCGTGCGGCGACCGGTCGGTCGGCTTGGCCGGACCGGTCGGGGTCGCGCTGGTCGACGGGGCACTGGCGGACGTCGGACTGCCGGACGGCGTGTCGGCGGCGTCGTCGCCCCCGCCGCAGCCGGTCAGCCCGCTCGCGAGCACGGCGACCGCGGCCAGCGCCGCCAACCGCTGCCGTCCCGCCATCGTCCGTTCCTCTCTCACCCGGGCCACCTTGCCATCCGGACCGGGATCAACCGGTGGCGGCCCCCTCGTCGAACTCCACCAGCCCCGACTCATCCACCGGGTCGGACGAGTCGGGCGCCGGAGCGCAGGAGGGGATCAGCTGCCGGAGCCGCTGTCGGCGAGCTTCGCCAGGTCGGCGAGGGTGAGGAAGTCACCCGGGGTGGAGGCGATGACCGGGGTGCCGTAGTCCGAGTAGCTCACGGCGACGTTCATCGGTCCGGCCTTGGTGTCGGCCTGCTCCATCCGCTTGACGACCAGCTGGTCGGCGTCGACCCAGACGTCGACCTGCTCGCTGGTGACACCGGCCTTGTCCAGGTTCTGCTTGATCCGCTCGGCCTGCTCCTGGGTCACGCCCGGGCCACTCGCTTTGACCAGGTCGGCGGCGGCGAGCTCGCCCGAGTAGTGGGTGGTCGCCTTGCCGTTCACCGTCTCCGGGCCGACCTCGGTGACCTTGCCGCTGGCGATCAGCGTCCGGACCCCCTGGACCGGGTCCGCGCTCTGAAGCTGGTCGGTCGAGCCGCCGCTGGCCTTGGACATCTCGGCCTTGTCGTAACGGAGCCAGCGCGGGCCGCCGCCGCTCTGGACCAGCTGACCGCCCAGGCCCATGAACATCGCGTCCTTGGTGTACAGGTAGTGCACCTTCGGCCCGCCGGTGAGCGGCTCCAGGACCTTGGCCATCGGGGAGCCGGTCAGGTCCATGGTCAGGTCGGCCTCCAGGCCGTCGGACCAGTCCATCGCCCCCTGGCCCTTCATGGTGACCTGGCCGATCGTGATCGTCTCGTCGACCTTGGCCGACTTGGCGGCGCTGGTCTTCTGGGAGACCTGTTCGAGGTAGACCGCCGGGCTCACCTTGGTCGGGGTGGCGGCGGCGGACGGGGTGGCCGCCGCGGCGGTGGTCGGCGCGGCGGTGGTCGGCGCGGCCGGGGCGGCGTTCTTGCTGTCGTCGTTGTTGTTGCAGGCGGTCGCGGTCAGCGCCAGGGCGGCGAGGACGACGGCGACGGCGGCCTTGCGGGTTCCAGCCATTGGTTCCCCCCTTGAGAACCCCCGGGCGCGTGGTGCGCCCGGGGCGGTAGCCGGTGGTTGGTGCGGATCGAGCAGGTGCGGGACCTGCTCAGCCGAACAGCTTGAGCAGGTCGGCCTGGGAGCCGAGGTCGCCGGCGGCGGGCGCCTCGATCTTGTCGCCCTTGCCCAGGTCGGAGTACTTGACGGTGACGGCCTGCGACTCGCCGTTCGTGTCGCCGTACTCCTGGTACTTGACGAGCTCCTGCTTGCCGTTCAGCCAGAAGTCGATGGTGAGGGTTTTGCCGTCCTCCTCCAGCTTCTTCTGGACGGACTGGCGCTGGTCCGGCGTGAGCGCGGTCATCCCGGCCACCAGGACCGAGGTGTCCTCGACCGCCCGCAGGTGGGTGGTCTGGACGCCGTCCACGGTCTCCTGGCCGACCTTGGTCAGCTTGCCGCTCTGGGCGGCGACGGTGAGCTGGGCGACCGGGTTCATCATCTGGCCCATCACGAGGAAGGCACCGCCCATCTCCTCCGAGGCGGGCACCTTGACCCAGTGCTTGCCGCCCAGGGCCGGGGTGCTGGCGTCGTCGCCGCCGACGTAGGCGTCCGTCCCGACCACCCGGACCTTGAGCTTCTTTCCCGACATGTCCATGGCCACGTCCGCGGCCACCTTGCCCGGGTCCTTCCAGTCGGCGGTGCCGCCGCCACCGGGGTTGGAGGTGTCCGCGGAGGTCATGGCGACCTTGCCGTTGCCGGCCTTCTGCATCACCAGGGCGGAGGCGGCCAGCGCGGCCTTCGGGTCCCCGGTCAGCGCGCCCGCGAGCGAGCCCGGGTCCTGGGCGGAGGCGCTCTTGGCGTCGCTGCTCTTGGCGTCGCTGCCGCCCTTGCTGCCGCAGGCGGTGAGGGCGGCCAGCAGGACGGCGGCGGTCGCGACGGTCGAGGCGAGGCGCACAGCGCGCATGGAGGTACCCCCGTAGGTTCTTCGGAAGAGCCGATCCTCAGCTTCTTCTCACGCGGACTCTAACGGATCGCCGGATCCGTTCCGCACCGAATATCCCCTTCCCGTCACCCGGCTGCGGCGGCTGTCGTGTCCCCCGCGCCGGAGGCTGAGACGTCCGTCGTGGTCACCGTGGTTCCGGCGCTCCCCCGGGCCGTCTCACGCAACCTCAACAACCGCTGGCCGGGGCCGACCCAGACGTCGTAGCCGATCTCCGCCACCCCTTGCCGGCGGTACCAGTCGACCACCACTGCGAGCTGCTGCGGGCTCAACTCCCGGTCCGCGCCGAAGTAGTCGGCCACCGGCGCGGAGCCCTGGTAGTGCGCGACGGTCAGTCCGGCGAGCTGCTCGCCGCCGAGCGAGCCGAGCCGGTCGGTCTGGGCCATCGCGTACGCCCGGCTGCCCGGATTGGTGACCAGGTCGGTGGTCCAGCCGCCCGCGTAGTCGGCCGGGTCGGCCCCGGCCTTCGGGTCGAGCGACTCGGCGGTGGCGCGGTCCGCGCGCTTGGCCACGCCGCCCTGGTAGGCGAGGTCGATGGCGCCGTCCCGGAGGGTCAGCTGCCCGGTGCCCAGTTCGTCGGTGACGGTCAGCGCGGCCTCGTCCCGGTCGCCCCAGGCCAACGTGCCGCTCGCGGTGCGCTTGCCGGACGCGCTCTCCCGCACCACGTCGATCCGGGCGCCGCCGGTGTCGTCCAGCCCCTGGGCGGCCGTGAGCACCACCTGCTTGGGCGGCACCGGTGCCGGCTCACCGGGGACGCGGGTGCCGGGGGCGGCCAGGACGCTGCAGCCGGTGACGGCGCCGAGCAGCAGCAGGGCCGCCGCGAGCGCGGCGGGGCGAAGGGCGGGCGGCACGGCACACTCCTGCGGTCACAGGTTCTCCACATGATCTGACCGGCAGAGCGTACGACGCTTCGGGCACACGTTCCCATCCGCCCGTGTCCCGATCCGGCAACCGTTTCGGCGGCCCTTCCTGGGCCCCTTCCGACGGTCCCTTCCGCACCGACGAACGACGGCGGGCCCGCACCCCCGGTGAAGGGGGTACGGGCCCGCCGTACGGACTGCTCTAGAGCGCTGAGGCTCAGACCGCGGCCGGGTCCTCCTCGACGAGGAGGTTGCGGGTGCGGTTCGGGTCCACCTGGATGCCGGGGCCCATGGTGGTCGAGAACGCGGTCTTCTTGATGTAGCGGCCCTTGGCGGCGGACGGCTTGGCGCGGAGCACCTCGTCCAGCGCGGCGGCGTAGTTCTCGACCAGCTGCTCGTCGGTGAAGGAGGCCTTACCGATGATGAAGTGCAGGTTCGAGTGCTTGTCGACGCGGAACTCGATCTTGCCGCCCTTGATGTCGTTGACAGCCTTGGCGACGTCCGGGGTCACGGTGCCGGTCTTCGGGTTCGGCATCAGACCACGGGGACCGAGCACGCGGCCCAGGCGGCCGACCTTGCCCATGAGGTCCGGGGTGGCGACGACGGCGTCGAAGTCCAGCTTGCCCTTCGCGACCTCGTCGATCAGCTCGTCGGCACCGACGATGTCGGCACCCGCAGCACGCGCGGCCTCGGCACGCTCGCCGGTCGCGAAGACCAGGACCCGAGCGGTCTTACCGGTGCCGTGCGGGAGGATCACGGTGCTGCGGACCATCTGGTCGGCCTTGCGCGGGTCGACGCCCAGACGCATGGCGACCTCAACGGTGCCGTCGAACTTGGTGGTGCTGGTCGCCTTGGCGAGGCGGACGGCCTCGAGGGGGGCGTAAAGGCGCTCGCGGTCGACCTTGGCGTCCGCGGCCTTCAGAGCCTTGCTGCGCTTCACTGCTGCTCCTGAATGGTGATTGGAGTTGTGGTGTCTCGGGCCTGCGCAGGCCCTACCACAAGGGACGAGAAGGTGATCAGCCCTCGACGGTGATGCCCATCGACCGGGCGGTGCCGGCGATGATCTTCTCCGCCGCGTCCAGGTCGTTGGCGTTCAGGTCGGGCATCTTGGTGGTGGCGATCTCGCGGACCTGGGCGCTGGTGAGCTTGGCGACCTTGGTCTTGTGCGGCTCGCTGGAGCCCTTCTCGATACCGGCGGCCTTCAGGATGAGGCGCGCGGCCGGCGGCGTCTTCGTGATGAAGGTGAAGGAACGGTCCTCGTAGACCGTGATCTCCACCGGCACGATCATGCCGCGCTGCGACTCGGTCGCAGCGTTGTAGGCCTTGCAGAACTCCATGATGTTGACGCCGTGCTGGCCCAGCGCGGGGCCGACCGGCGGCGCCGGGTTGGCCGCACCGGCGTTGATCTGGAGCTTGATAAGCCCCGTGATCTTCTTCTTCTTGGGAGGCATGTCTCTCCGGGTCCTTCCGAGAGGTGATTGCTGGTGCGTGCGGAACCGGGGCGACACCCGGCCGCCAGCACACACATCGGACCAGGCTAACGCGTCCGCGCCGCTGGACCAAAACGGATTCGGGGCGGGGCCGTCGGCCCCGCCCCGAATCCGAAGACCGTATGACTAGTTCTTCTGGATCTGGTCGAAGGAGAGCTCGACCGGGGTCTCCCGGCCGAAGATCTCGACCAGGCCCTTGACCTTCTTCGAGTCGGGGTTGATCTCGTTGATGGTCGCCTGCAGGGTCGCGAACGGGCCGTCGGTGACGGTGACCGAGTCGCCCACCTCGAAGTCCAGCACCTGGATCTCGGTCGGCTTGACCGGCGAGGGCTTGCCGGCCTCCTTGGCGGCCTGGCGCTCGACGTCCGGGGCGAGCATCTTGACGACCTCGTCCAGGGTCAGCGGGTACGGGTCGTAGGCGTTGCCGACGAAGCCGGTGACACCGGGGGTGTTGCGCACGACGCCCCAGGACTCGGGGGTGAGGTCCATGCGCACCAGGACGTAGCCGGGGAGCTTGTTCTGGCGGATGGTCTTGCGGTCGCCGTTCTTGATCTGGACGACCTCCTCCTGCGGCACCTCGGCCTGGAAGATGTACTCCTCGACGTTCAGCGAGACGGCGCGCTGCTCCAGGTTCTGCTTCACCCGGTTCTCGTAGCCGGCGTAGGTGTGGATCACGTACCACTCACCCGGCATGAAGCGCAGGTCCTCGCGGAACTTGGCGACCGGGTCGACCTCGGCGGCGTCCTCGACGGACTCCTCGACGGACTCCTCGACGACGTCCTCGTCGGCGGCGAGCTCCTCGTCGCCCTCCACGTGCAGCGCGGCCTCCTCGGCGGGCTCGCCGGCCTCGGCCTCGTCGAAGGCCTCGACCTCGTCCTCGTCACTGTCCGAGGCGTCCACGATCTGCTCGGCGGTCTCAGTGTCGTCAGCCAGCTCGGCCGCGTCCAGCTCGGCGGCGACATCCGCCTCGCGGACGGTCTCGTCGGCGTCGTACAGGGGGGACTCAGACACGGTGGCTGCTTCTTTCCTGGAGATGGTGAAGGTGGCGCGCTCCGAAACCGGACCGGCGCGCGGCCGCTCGCGCGGGCGCCAGGAGAGGTCTCGGAGACTTCAACAGTACCGAGTCCACGGTACGCGCGCGTACGTCCGCCGCAGACAGCTCGACCCGGGCCGAGAATTCGGCCCGGGTCGGGAGGTGGTTCCGGAGGTGGGGCGGCCGGTCAGCCGAAGACCAGAAGGCTCAGCTTGGAGAGGCCGTAGTCCAGGCCGGCGACGAAGGCCATCACGACCACGACGAAGGTCACCACGACAGTGGTGTAGTTGGTCAGCTCGTTCCGGGAGGGCCAGACGACCTTGCGCAGCTCGGCGATGATCTGCCGGTAGAACAGACCCATCCGCGCGAACAGACCCTTCTTGGCCCGCTTGCCGGACTTCTTCTTGCCGGACTTCTTGTCGCCCTCGGCAGACGTGGTCTCGGCAGCGCCGTCGGCCCCCTCGGGGTTGCCGCTCTCAGGCGTTGCGGTGGAGCCCGTGGTCTCCGTCACTCGTCCTCACCTGAATCCGGGTCCGGCCGAACATCACCTGCGTACCCGTTTGAGGCACGAGCGGTCGGCTTAAGCGGTGCTGATCGGTGCCCTCTCCGCATCAAGCCCGCTCGCTCTGTGGAGCGAACGGGCTGATGAACGGATCGAGCAGCAGGGCAAGAGGGACTCGAACCCCCAACCGCCGGTTTTGGAGACCGGTGCTCTACCAATTGAGCTATTGCCCTACGGAGCCTTGCGGCTCCTGGTGGCGACCAACTTACCGCATCTCCCCCCGCTGTCTGCACAGGCGGTGAAAGCTCCGGTCTTTTTCGGTGGCCGTCGAGGAGCGAGTGTACGTGGTCGAGGGGTGTTTGGTCGAACCTCTTCTTCCGAGTCCACCGGCCGCCCGGCAGATGTCCGGCCCGGCGCGGCGATCACCGGCGGATCGGCGGGAGCCGTGATGCGGACGAAGCCGTACGGATACTGAAACCGCGAGGCCCGGTCCGTCCCGGTTCTGCGACGATGCAGGCATGAGCGCTTCCACCCCGCAGCCCGACCAGTCCATCCGCCCCGCCGACCGCCGGGTCTCCGCCCGGATCGGCGCGATCGCCGAGTCCGCGACCCTCGCCGTGGACGCCAAGGCCAAGGCCCTCAAGGCCGCCGGCCGCCCGGTGATCGGCTTCGGTGCCGGCGAGCCCGACTTCCCCACGCCGGACTACATCGTCGAGGCGGCCGTCGAGGCCTGCCGCGACCCGAAGAACCACCGTTACACCCCGGCGGGTGGCCTGCCCGAGCTGAAGGCCGCGATCGCCGCGAAGACGCTGCGCGACTCCGGCTACCAGGTGGACGCGTCCCAGGTGCTGGTCACCAACGGCGGCAAGCAGGCGATCTACGAGGCCTTCGCGGCGATCCTGGACCCGGGCGACGAGGTCATCGTCCCGGCCCCGTACTGGACCACCTACCCGGAGTCGATCCAGCTGGCCGGCGGTGTCCCGGTGGAGGTCGTCGCCGACGAGACCACCGGCTACAAGGTCTCGGTCGAGCAGCTGGAGGCCGCCCGCACCGAGAACACCAAGGTGGTGCTCTTCGTCTCGCCGTCCAACCCGACCGGCGCGGTGTACACCCGGGCCGAGGCCGAGGCGATCGGCCGCTGGGCGCTGGAGCACGGCCTGTGGGTGCTCACCGACGAGATCTACGAGCACCTGGTCTACGGCGACGCGGAGTTCACCTCGCTGCCGGCCCTGCTGCCCGAGCTGGCCGACAAGTGCATCGTGGTCAACGGTGTCGCCAAGACCTACGCGATGACCGGCTGGCGGGTGGGCTGGGCGATCGGCCCCCAGGACGTGATCAAGGCCGCGACCAACCTGCAGTCGCACGCCACCTCGAACGTCTCCAACGTCGCCCAGCGCGCCGCGATCGCCGCCGTCTCCGGCGACCTGTCCGCGGTGCACGAGATGCGCACCGCCTTCGACCGCCGCCGCAAGACCATCGTGCGGATGCTCAACGAGATCGAGGGCGTCGTCTGCCCCGAGCCCGAGGGCGCCTTCTACGCCTACCCGTCGGTCAAGGGCCTGCTGGGCAAGGAGATCCGCGGCCGGCGCCCGCAGACCTCCGGCGAGCTGGCGAGCCTGATCCTGGACGAGGTCGAGGTCGCCGCCGTCCCGGGTGAGGCCTTCGGCACCCCCGGCTACCTGCGGTTCTCCTACGCGCTCGGCGACGAGGACCTGGTCGAGGGCATCAGCCGGATCCAGAAGCTGCTCGGCGAGGCCCGCGACTGAGACCCAACCCCGAGGTAGTTCCGGTACGGACGTCAATCCGACGTACGGGATTCACCCACCGCCCCGAGCCGAAGGGCGCGCCAGCGCCGAAAGCGACGAGCGACCAGCGAGGAACGAGCGCCGGAGCGAGGAACGTCGGCGCCGGGTCAGGAGCGCCCGGAGGCGAGCGGGCGAGTAGCAGCACCGCCCTCTTTCACCCCTTCGGGGGACGGAAAGGGGGCGGTTCCCGTTTGGGGGCCGTATACGGCAGTATCGGCGAATGGAACGCCTGTTGAACCCGCGAGACGTCAGGGGCCTCCCGAAGGCCCACCTGCACCTGCACTTCACCGGCTCGATGCGGCCCGCCACCCTGCTTGAGCTGGCCGACAAGCACGGCGTCCGGCTGCCGGAGGCGCTCAGCTCCGGCGAACCGCCCCGACTGCGGGCCACCGACGAACGCGGCTGGTTCCGCTTCCAGCGCCTCTACGACACCGCCCGCTCGGTGCTCCGGGACGAGTCGGACATCCGTCGGCTGGTCCTGGAGACGGCCGAGGACGAGAAGCGGGACGGCTCCCGCTGGCTGGAGATCCAGGTCGACCCGACCTCCTACGCGCCCCGGCTGGGCGGGCTGATCCCCGCGCTGGAGCTGATCCTGGACGCGGTGGAGCACGCCGCCGGGGCCACCGGGGTGGGCATCCGGGTGCTGGTCGCGGCCAACCGGATGAAGTCCCCGATGGACGCCCGGACGCTGGCCCGGCTCGCCGTCCGGTACGCCGACCACGGCGTGGTCGGCTTCGGCCTCTCCAACGACGAGCGCCGCGGCCTGGCCCGGGACTTCGACCGGGCCTTCGCGATCGCCCGCAAGGGCGGGCTGCTGGCCGCCCCGCACGGCGGTGAGCTGGCCGGGCCGGAGTCCGTCCGGGACTGCCTGGACGACCTGGGCGCCGGCCGGATCGGCCACGGCGTGCGGGCCGCCGAGGACCCGCGGCTGATGGCCCGGCTCGCGGACCGCCAGGTCACCTGCGAGGTCTGCCCGTCCTCCAACGTCTCGCTCGGCGTCTACGAGCGCCCCGAGGACGTCCCGCTGCGCAAGCTGTTCGACGCCGGGGTGCCGCTGGCGCTCGGCGCGGACGACCCGCTGCTGTTCGGCAGCCGGCTCGCCGCCCAGTACGACCTGGTCCGCGATGTGCTGGGCTTCAGCGACGCCGAACTCGCCGAGCTGGCGCGGCAGTCGGTGCGCGGCTCGTGCGCGCCGGAGGCCGTCCGCAAGGAACTGCTGGCGGACATCGACGCCTGGCTGGTGGACGGGCGCGGCGCCGCTTAGAGCTTGACGCCCACCATCACCGGCTCGTTCACGAGCTCCACCCCGAAGACCTCCCTGACCCCGTCCCGGATCTCCCGGGCCAGCGCCAGCAGGTCCTCGGCGGTGGCCGAGCCGCGGTTGGTGAGCGCCAGGGTGTGCTTGGTGGAGAGGGTCGCCGGGCCACTGCCGTAGCCCTTGCCGAAGCCCGCCTTGTCGATCAGCCAGGCCGCCGAGGTCTTGGTGCAGCCCTCCTGGGCCGGGTAGGCGGGGGCGTTCTCGGCGCCCGGGCGGGTGCGGAAGGACTCGTACTGCGCGGCCGTGAGCACCGGGTTGGTGAAGAAGGAGCCGGCCGACCAGGTGTCGTGGTCCGCCGGGTCCAGCACCATGCCCTTGCCGGAGCGCAGCTTCAGCACCGCCTCGTACGCCTCCCCCAGCGGCACCCGCTCGCCCTGCTCGACGCCGAAGTGCTTGGCCACCTCGGCGTACTTGACCGGGGTGGAGAGGCCCGCGTGGTCCGTCAGGGCGAACCGCACCCGCAGCACCACATAGCGGTCCGGCTCGGCCTTGAATCGGCTGTGGCGGTAGGAGAACGCGCACTCGGCGTTCGTCAGGGTGACCACCTGGTCGTCGACGCGGTCGTACGCGACCACCTCGGTGATCGTCTGGGCGACCTCCTGGCCGTAGGCGCCGACGTTCTGCACCGGGGTCGCGCCGGCCGAACCGGGGATGCCGGCCAGGAACTCGACGCCGGCCAGGCCGTGCTCGCGCACCGCACGGGTGACCGCCTCCGACCACACCTCGCCGGCCGCCAGCTCCAGCACCACGCCGTCCAGGGCGAAACCGGTGGTGGCGATCCGCAGCACCGTGCCGGGGAAGCCGGCGTCGCCGATCACCAGGTTGGAGCCGCCGCCCAGGACCAGCAGCGGCTCGCCGGCCGCGTCGGCCTCGCGGACGGCGGCGATCACCTCGTCGTCGGTGTGGGCGGTCACCAGGCGGCGGGCCGGGCCGCCGAGCCGGAGCGTGGTCAGCGGGGCGAGGGGGGCGTCGTTTTCTACCAGCACGCCCACCAGCGTACGGGTGCGGGGGCGGCCGACCCGCCGCCCCCGTGGCCGGAGCCCCCCCCGTGCTCAGGCCCTGGCGGACTCGGCGGCGTCCACAAGGACGAAAACCGCCCCGGAGGCCCGTCGAGCGGGCCTCCGGGGCGGCCGATCAGCGGCAGCCCGGTCGACGAAAGGGCTGCGGCTCAGGCGAGCCGGACGACCGCCTTGGACATCCCGAGCACCTTCTGCCCGCCGGTGGTGGCCAGCAGGTCGACCTGCACCTTGCGGTCGTCCAGCTTCTTGGCGACCTTGGCGGAGACCTCGACCACCGCGCCGACCCCGTCGTTCGGCACCGGCACCGGACGGACGAAGCGGACGCCGTACTCGACCACCGCGGCCGGGTCGCCGGCCCAGTCGGTGACCACCCGGATCGCCTCGGCCATGGTGAACATGCCGTGCGCGATGACGTCCGGCAGGCCGACCTCCAGCGCGAACTTCTCGTTCCAGTGGATCGGGTTGAAGTCGCCGGAGGCACCCGCGTACTGCACCAGCGTGGCGCGGGTCACCGGGAAGGACTGCGCCGGGAGCTCGGTGCCGACCTCGACCTCGTCGTAGTTGACCGTCATGCCGCTCACTCCCCCGACTCGTCGGCGGCCCGGGCCACCAGCGTCATGATCGACGTCACCACGTGCTCGCCGCTCTCGTCCGCCACCTCGCCGCGCACGGTGAGCACGTCGTTGCCCGCCAGCGACTTGATGTTGTCGATGGTGATCGCGACCGTCAGCCGGTCGCCGGCCTGCACCGGACGGGTGTAGACGAACTTCTGGTCGCCGTGCACCACCCGGCTGTAGTCCAGGCCCAGGTCCGGGTCCTCGACCACCTGGCCGGCCGCGCGGTAGGTGATCACGAACGGGAAGGTCGGCGGGGCGATCACGTCCCGGTGGCCGAAGGCCTTCGCCGCCTCCGCGTCGGTGTACGCCGGGTTGGCGTCCCCGATCGCGATCGCGAACTCGCGGATCTTCTCCCGGCCGACCTCGTACGGCTCGGTGGGCGGGTAGCTACGCCCGATGAAGGAGGGGTCGAGCGCCATGGCAGCTCCTCGAAACGCGGGTGGATACGAAAAAACTCCGGGCCGCACCCCCCTTGAGGGATGCGGCCCGGAGTAGAAGACCTGAATTCACACAGGCCCGACGCCCTGTGACAGGGTCAGCGGGTCTCGCGGTGCGCAGTGTGCGAGTTGCAGCGGGGGCAGTGCTTCTTCATCTCAAGACGGTCCGGGTCGTTACGCCGGTTCTTCTTGGTGATGTAGTTCCGCTCCTTGCACTCCACGCAGGCCAGCGTGATCTTCGGGCGGACGTCGGTGGCAGCCACGGGAGTGCCTTCCTTGGACAACGAATAAGAACACAACAAGAGTAGCCGACCGGGAGTGCGATCTCCCGACCGACTACGCGGGGTAGCGGTGACCGGACTTGAACCGGTGACACAGCGATTATGAGCCGCTTGCTCTACCAACTGAGCTACACCGCCACAGTGATCCGCAGAACAGCCTGAGCTGACTGCTTCTCACCAGAGCCCCCATGCGGAATCGAACCGCAGACCTTCTCCTTACCATGGAGACGCTCTACCGACTGAGCTATAGGGGCGAACGAGGAAGAGATTACACGTTCCGCGCCCAGAGGTGAAATCCGCATCCCGAGGCGAAGACCGCAGGTCGGCGAGGTGGACGGACGACCGATCCAAGGCAGGGCGTTCGACGGGCCCGCGGGCCGTGCGCCCCGACCCGATACGACTATTGCCCGCCTCCCGGCGCCCCGCCCCCGCGCGCCATAGGCTCGACCCTCATTGACCGGGACACCGGCCGATCTCCCCGGAGCCGATCCCGACCGGCCCCCACCGGTCCCCACTGGTCCCCACTGGGCAGCGCGAGAAGGAGCCGGCGATGGACAGCGCAGCCGCCGACGGGCCGCACTCCGGGCCCGGCCCGGCGGCCAACCCGCTCGGGCACGGCCCGGTCCTGCTGCTCGCCAACGCCCGGCTGGCCGACGGACGGGTGGTGGACGTCCGGATCAGCGGCGACCGGATCCAGGCCGTCGGCACCGTCGGCAGCCTCGGCCCACTGCCCGCCCTGCCCGGCGCGCCCACCGTCACCACCGGCGCCCGGATCGACCTCAAGGGCTACCTGCTGCTCCCGGCCCCCGCCGAGGCGCACGCCCACTACGACGCCGCCTTCTCCGCCGCCCTGCCCGCCCCGCCGCCGGAGACCCCCACCGACCTCACCCGCCGGATCACCGAGGCCGCGCTCACCTCGCTCGGCTACGGCGCCACCGCCCAGCGCACCCACGTCCGGATCGGCGACGTGCACGGGCTGCGCCGGCTGGAGGCGGTGCTCACCGCCCGGCAGGCGCTGCGGGGCCTCGCCGAGCTCCAGGCGGTGGCGATGCCCCGGCTGCTCACCGGCCGCACCGGCGCCGACGGGCGGGCGCAGCTGCGCGAGGCGCTCAAGCTCGGCGCCACCGCGGCCGGCGGCTGCCCGGAGCTGGACCCGGACCCGGCCGGGTACGTGCAACTGCTGCTGGAGGCCGCCCGGGAGGCGGACTGCCCGGTGGACCTGCACACCACCGCCGCCGACGCGGCCCAACTGGCCCGTCTGGCCGGTGCGTTGGCCCCACTTCGACCGCGGGTGTCGCTCGGGCCGTGCGGGGCGCTGGCCCGGGGCGCCTCCACCGTGCTGGCGACCAGCGGGGTGCGGGTGGTCTGCCTGCCGCAGAACGGCGGGTGCACCGGACTGGAGGGCCGGGTGACCGGACTACGGCCGGGCCTGGTACGGGAGTTGGCCTCGGCCGGGGTGCCGCTGGCGGCGGGCAGCGGCGCGCTGCGGGACCCGTCCAACCCGGTCGGCCGGGCCGATCCGCTGGAGTCGGCCTATCTGCTCGCCGCGGGCGGGGAGTTGGACCCGGACGCGGCGTACGACGCGGTGGCGAACCAGGCCCGGGCGGCGCTCGGGCTGCCGCCGGTCCGGGTGGACGCGGGCTTCCCGGCGGAGCTGCTGGCGGTGCGCGGGGACAGCCTGGCCGGGGCGCTCGCGGGCGGGCACAGCCGACTGGTGGTGCACAGCGGCCGGGTGGTCAGCCGGACCAGTGCGGTGCGGGAGTTCGCGGACACCGTGGCGCTGGCGCTGCCCCGGCAGTCCGACGGCGCGGACGGCTGAGGCCCGCACCGGGGAGAGCACGCACCCCGGGACGTCGCGTAGCGGCGGAATCAAAGGGGCGCGCGACGTGCGTCGCGCGCCCCTCCCCCACCTGCTGGCCGCCTTGGCGGCGGCTGGAGAGCGGCCCCGGACTACCCCCACACGGAGCAGGGCCCGCTCGTTCCAGCACTGACGCTACGCCCACGGAACACCGCCGCCGACCGGCCTTGACACTCTCCTGTCGTCCGCCGAGGCGCCCTTGACGGTTCGTTGACGTCCTCAGGGCACGTAGCGGTACCCGATCCCCGGTTCGGTGACCAGATGGCGCGGGCGGGCCGGGTCCCGCTCCAACTTGCGGCGCAGCCCGGCGAGGTAGACCCGCAGGTAGTTGCCGCGCGCCTCCTGGGCCGGGCCCCACACCTCGCGCAGGATCTGCCGCCCGGGCACCAGCCGGCCGGGGTTGGCGAGCAGCAGGCTGAGGATCCGCCACTCGGTCGGGGTGAGCCGCACCTGGCCGCCCGGGCCGGTCACCGTGGTGGCCGCGAGGTCGACGGTGTGGTCGCCGATCACCGGCCGGCCCAGCGGGACCCCGCCTAACGGCCGGCGCAGCACCGCGCGCAGCCGGGCCAGCAGTTCGTCCATCAGGAACGGCTTGGTGAGGTAGTCGTCGGCGCCCGCGTCCAGGGCGCCGATCTTGTCGGCGGCGTCGGTCCGGCCGGAGAGCACGATGATCGGCACCGAGCTGCGGGTGCGCAGTCCGCGCAGCACGTCCATGCCGTCGACGTCGGGCAGGCCGAGGTCGAGCAGGACGGCGTCCGGGACGGAGTGTGCGGCCCGGTCGAGCGCCTCGCCGCCGCTGGCGGCGGTGCGCACGGCGTACTGGCGGGCGCTGAGGTTGATCCGCAGGGTGCGCAGCAGGGCCGGTTCGTCGTCGACGATCAGGACCTCGCACCTCTCGGTGATTCGTTCACTTCGATCACTCATGCGGTGGTTCCTCCCCAGGGACGGCTGGCTCGGTGACGGCTGGCTCGGTGATGGCTGACTCGGTGGCGGCGGGCAGGGTGAGCAGCATGGTGGTGCCGCCGCCGGGGGTGTCCTCGACCTCCAGGCTGCCGCCCATCGCCTCGGCGAGGCCGCGGGAGAGCGCGAGGCCGAGGCCGACGCCGGTGGTGTTGTCGGTGTCGCCGAGCCGCTGGAAGGGCAGGAAGACCCGGTCGCGGTCCTCGGGGGCGATGCCGGGGCCGCGGTCGATCACCCGGATCTCGACCTGGTCGGCGTGGTGGCTGGCGGTGACCAGGACGGGCGCGCCGGGGGCGTTGTGGCGCAACGCGTTGGTGATCACGTTGGCGAGGACGCGTTCCAGCAGCGGCGGGTCGGCGAGCACCGGCGGGGCGCTGTCCAGGTCGAGCGGCTGGATCGGCGCGTACGGGTCGGGGAGGCTGTCGAGCGCCCTGGGCAGGATCTCGTCCAGGTGGGTCTCGGTGAGGTGCAGGGTGAGCGCGCCGGCCTGGAGCCGGCTCATGTCGAGCAGGTTGTCGACCAGGCGGGTGAGCTTGACCAGTGACTCGTCGGCGGTGGCGAGGAGTTCGGCCTGGTCCTCGGGCGAGAACTCGACGTCGGGGCTGCGCAGCGAGCCGACCGAGGCGCGGGCGGCGGCGAGCGGGGTGCGCAGGTCGTGGCTGACGGCGGCGAGCAGGGCGGTGCGCATCCGGTCGGCGGCCTTGATCGGCTCGACCTCGGCGGCGACCACGGCCAGCCGGTCGCGCTCCAGCGCGGCGGCGACGTGCGCGGCGAAGGCGGTGAGCACCCGCTGGTCGGCGGCGGGCAGCCGACGGCCGGTGAGGACCAGCAGGGCGTCGACGCCGACCGGGACCTCGGTGGTCTCGTGCTGCCCGTGGCCGTCGTCCGGGTGCTCGGCCTCGCTGTGGGCGAGCACCTCGCCGCCGGTGCGGGAGAGCAGCGCGACGGCCTGCATGCCGAAGGCCGTACGGGACTTCTCCAGCAGGGCGGGCAGCGCGTCGGCGCCGCGCAGCACGCTGCCCGCCAGGGTGGAGAGGGTCTCGGCCTCGGCGGTGGCGCGGGCGGCCCGGGTGGTGAGCCGGCCCGCGTGGTCGACCACGGTGGAGACGGCGAGCGCGATGGCGGCGAAGACCACCAGGGCGACGATGTTGTTGGTCTCGCCGATGGTGAGGCTGTGCACCGGCGGGA
Source organism: Kitasatospora sp. NPDC101155 (assembly GCF_044768305.1). Classification (NCBI taxonomy): domain Bacteria; kingdom Bacillati; phylum Actinomycetota; class Actinomycetes; order Kitasatosporales; family Streptomycetaceae; genus Kitasatospora; species Kitasatospora sp. NPDC101155. The sequence goes on from NZ_JBIWPN010000005.1 coordinate 110,818, forward strand.
TGAAGTAGTAGTTCAGCAGCACCGAGGCGATGAAGGCGGCCAGCAGGGCGGACATGGCGCCGCCGAGCAGGGCGACGATGACCACGCCGAGCTGGAAGATCAGGGCGTCGGTGGTGAGGTTGATGGTGTCGTGCGCCTGGGAGAGCACGGCGGTGAGCAGCCAGGGCAGCACGAGACCGGCCAGGTAGCCGGCGACGGTGCGGCGCCGGGAGTGGCGGCGGCCGAGCGAGGGCAGCCGGCCGCGGCCGGTGAACTCGTGGGTGACCATGTGGACGTCGATGTCCTCGGAGGCGTCCACGGTGGTCTGCCCGGTGCCGGGGCCGGTGAGGAAGCGGTTGACCCGGCCGCGGCGGCTGGTGCCGAGTACCAGCTGGGTGGCGTCGTGGGCGCGGGCGAAGGCCAGCAGCGCGGTGGGGATGTCGTCGCCGACCACCACGTGGTAGCTGCCGCCGAGGGACTCGACCAGCTGCCGCTGCTGGGCGAGCTCGCCGGAGGAGGCGCCGGCCAGGCCGTCGCTGCGGGAGACGTGGACGGCCAGCAGCTCGCCGCCGGCGGCGACGGCGATCCGGGCGGCCCGTCTGATCAGGGTCTCGCCCTCGGGGCCGCCGGTGAGGGCGACGACGACGCGCTCGCGGGTCTCCCAGACCCGGTCGATCTTGTGGCTGGCCCGGTAGTCGCGCAGGCCCTCGTCCACCCGCCCGGCCACCCAGAGCAGGGCGAGTTCGCGCAGGGCGGTGAGGTTGCCGACCCGGAAGTAGTTGGAGAGCGCGGCGTCCACCTTCTCCGCCTTGTAGACGTTGCCATGGGCCATGCGCCGGCGCAGCGCCTGCGGCGCCATGTCGACGAGTTCGAGCTGGTCGGCCCGACGGACCACCTCGTCCGGGACGGTCTCGCGCTGGGGGATGCCGGTGATCTTCTGGACGACGTCGTTCAGCGATTCCAGGTGCTGGATGTTGACGGTGGTGATGACGTCGATCCCGGCGGCGAGCAGCTCCTCGACGTCCTGCCAGCGCTTGGCGTTGCGGCCGCCGGGGATGTTGGTGTGCGCCAGCTCGTCCACCAGGACGACGGCCGGGCGGCGGGCGAGCACCCCGTCGAGGTCCATCTCCTCGAACTCGGCGTCGCGGTAGGAGCGGTGGACGCGGGGCAGGACCTCCAGGCCGTCGGTCATGGCCTCGGTGTGGCGGCGGCCGTGGCACTCGATGTACCCGACCACGACATCGGCCCCGCGCTCCTGTCTGCGCCGGGCCTCGTCCAGCATCCGGTAGGTCTTGCCGACCCCCGGGGCGGAGCCGAGGTACACCCTCAGCCGGCCACTGCGGATGCCGGAGCCGGGGGTGAGGTCGCGGGCCATGGGCACTGCTCTTTCCATCATCGGGAGGTGACAGTCGGGTGGTGCGTGCGCGTGCGGATACGGGGGCGGCCGACCCGGGCGCGGGAGGCATCCTCCCTCGCCCGGGTCGGCCCGGTCATCCGCAGATCTGACGTGGCGTCACTTCTGGGTCACTTCTGCTCACTGATCGCCTTGTTGAGGAGGACGACGTTGACGCCCTCCTGGCCGAGGAAGCCGGCGGACCGGCCCTCGGTGTACGTGTCGACCAGCTTGGCCACCGTCTCGACCGGCAGGTTGCGCTCCTTGGCGACCCGGTTGACCTGCTCCTTGGCGTAGGCCACCGAGATGTGCGGGTCGAGGCCGGAGCCCGAGGCGGTCAGCGCGTCGGCCGGGACGTTCGCCGGGTCGACGCCGTCGAACTCGGCGACGGCGGCGCGGCGGTCGTTGACGGCCTTGAGCAGGTCGTCGCTGTTCGGGCCGAGGTTGCTGGCACCGGAGTTGTCACCGGCGTAGTTGTTGGCGGAGGGCCGGGGCTGGAACCACTTCGGGTCCGGCACCGGCTGCTCCTTCGGGTCGTCCGGGTTCTTCTTCGGCAGGTTGAAGTTCTGGCCGATCAGGCTGGAACCGATCTCCTTGCCGTCGGACTTCACGATGGAGCCGTTGGCCTTGTCGCCGAACGCGACCTGGCTGATCCCGGTGACCAGCAGCGGGTAGGCGATTCCGAGGATCACGGTCAGCACCAGCAGCACGCGCAGTGCGGTGAAGTGGGTGCGGACGGTCGTCGGCAGGGGCTTGGACATGGTGTGCTCTCCTTCCCCGCGTCAGCTCAGGCCGGGGATGAACTGGACGATCAGGTCGATCAGCTTGATGCCGATGAACGGCACGATCAGGCCGCCGATGCCGTAGACCCCGATGTTCCGGGCCAGCAGGCTGCTGGCGTCGGCGGGACGGTAGCGGACGCCGCGCAGGGCGAGCGGGATCAGGCCGATGATGACCAGGGCATTGAAGATGATCGCCGAGGTGATCGCGGACTGGGGGCTGTGCAGGCCCATGATGTTGAGGTGCTTCAGGCCCGGGTAGACCCCGGCGAACATCGCGGGGATGATCGCGAAGTACTTGGCCACGTCGTTGGCGATCGAGAAGGTGGTCAGCGCACCGCGGGTGATCAGCAGCTGCTTGCCGATCTCCACGATCTCGATCAGCTTGGTCGGGTTGGAGTCCAGGTCGACCATGTTGCCGGCCTCCTTGGCCGCCATGGTCCCGGTGTTCATCGCGACGCCGACGTCGGCCTGGGCGAGCGCGGGGGCGTCGTTGGTGCCGTCGCCGGTCATCGCGACCAGCTTGCCGCCCTCCTGCTCCTTCTTGATCAGGGCCATCTTGTCCTCGGGCGTGGCCTCGGCGAGGAAGTCGTCCACGCCGGCCTCCTCCGCGATCGCCTTGGCGGTCAGCGGGTTGTCGCCCGTGATCATGATGGTCTTGATGCCCATCCGGCGGAGCTCGTCGAAGCGCTCCCGCATGCCCTCCTTGACCACGTCCTTGAGGTGGATGACACCGAGAACCCTGGCCGGAACCGAGCCGATCTTCGTCGCCACCACCAGCGGGGTGCCACCGGCGGCGGAGATGCCGTCGACCAGGGTGGAGACCTCGTCGCCGACCGAACCGCCGTTCTCGGTCACCCAGTTGGCGACGGCGCCGGCGGCGCCCTTGCGGACCTGGTGGACACCGTCGGACTCGTCCAGGTCCACACCCGACATACGGGTCTGGGCGGTGAACGGGACCCAGGTGGCGTGGGTCAGCTCGCCCTGGGCGCGGGCCCGCAGACCGTACTCGGTCTTCGCCAGGACCACGATCGAGCGGCCTTCCGGCGTCTCGTCCGCGAGGGAGGAGAGCTGGGCGGCGCTGGCCAGTTCGTCGGTGCCCACGCCCGGGGCGGGCAGGAACTCGGCGGCCTGGCGGTTGCCCAGGGTGATGGTGCCGGTCTTGTCGAGCAGCAGGGTGTTGACGTCGCCGGCGGCCTCGACGGCGCGGCCGGACATCGCCAGCACGTTGCGCTGGACCAGGCGGTCCATACCCGCGATGCCGATCGCGGACAGCAGCGCGCCGATGGTGGTCGGGATGAGCGCCACGATCAGGGCGACCAGGACGATCATCGACTGCGGGGCACCCGCGAACGTCGCCATCGGCTGCAGGGTCACCACCGCGACCAGGAAGACGATGGTCAGCGAGGCGAGCAGGATGTTGAGCGCGATCTCGTTCGGCGTCTTCTGCCGGGCGGCGCCCTCGACGAGGGCGATCATCCGGTCGATGAACGACTTGCCGGGCTCCGAGGCGATCTTGACCACGATCCGGTCGGACAGCACCTTGGTGCCGCCGGTGACGGCGCTGCGGTCGCCGCCGGACTCGCGGATGACCGGCGCGGACTCACCGGTGATCGCCGACTCGTCCACGGACGCGACACCCTCGACGACGTCGCCGTCACCGGGGATGACCTGCCCGGCCTCGACCACCACGTGGTCGCCGAGCCGGAGGGCGGTCCCGGGGACCTCCTCCTCGTCCTGGGTGGCGGGCCAGTCGGTGAGCCGGCGGGCGACGCTCTCGGTCTTGGTCTTGCGCAGGGTGTCGGCCTGGGCCTTGCCACGGCCCTCGGCGACGGCCTCCGCCAGGTTGGCGAAGATCGTGGTCAGCCAGAGCCACACGGTGATGGCCCAGGCGAACACGGACGGGCTGGCGATCGCGGAGACGGTGGTGACCACCGAGCCCACCTCGACCACGAACATCACCGGGTTCTTGACCATCACCCGGGGGTCGAGCTTCTTCACCGCGTCCGGCAGGGACGCGACGATCAGCTTCGGGTCGAGGAGGCCGCTCGCCACTCTGTGCGGCGCGGCGGGCTCGGCCTTGTCGGCCGGTGCGGGGTTGAGCATGGGGGTGGACATCAGGAGAGACCTTCCGCGAGCGGCCCGAGGGCCAGGGCCGGGAAGTAGGTGAGGCCGACGACGATCAGGACGACGCCCGACAGCAGGCCCACGAACAGTGGCTTGTGGGTGGGCAGGGTGCCCGGAGTGGCCGGAACCGGCTGCTGCTGGGCGAGCGAACCCGCCAGCGCCAGGACGAAGACGATCGGCAGGAAGCGGCCGAACACCATGCACAGGCCGAGCGCCGTGTCGTACCAGTCGGTGTTGACGGTGATGCCGGCGAACGCCGAGCCGTTGTTGTTGGCGGCCGAGGTGAAGGCGTACAGCACCTCGGAGAAGCCGTGGGCGCCCGAGTTGAGCATCCCGGCCCGCTCACCCGGCAGGGCCATCGCCACACCGGTGCCGACCAGCACGATGGTCGGGGTGGTGAGGATGTACAGCGAGGCGAACTTCATCTCGCGGCCGCCGAGCTTCTTGCCCAGGTACTCGGGGGTGCGGCCGACCATCAGGCCCGCGACGAACACCGCGACGATCGCCAGGATCAGCATGCCGTACAGACCGGAGCCGGTACCGCCGGGCGCGATCTCGCCCAGCATCATGTTGAAGATCGTCAACCCGCCGCCGAACGGCGTGAACGAGTCGTGGAAGGAGTTCACCGCACCCGTCGACGTCAGCGTGGTCGAGGCGGCGAACAAGGTCGATCCGGCGATGCCGAACCGCTGCTCCTTGCCCTCCATCGCGGCGCCGGCCGCCTGCAGGGCGGTGCCGTGGTGCTGCGACTCGGCGAAGGTCAGCAGAGCGACCGAGGCGACCCAGAACAGGCCCATCACGGCGACGATCGCGTAGCCCTGGCGGTTGTCGCCGACCATCTTGCCGAAGGTGCGCGGCAGCGCGAACGGGATCACCAGCAGCAGGAAGATCTCCAGCCAGTTGGTGAAGCCGGTCGGGTTCTCGAAGGGGTGCGCCGAGTTGGCGTTGAAGAAGCCGCCGCCGTTGGTGCCCAGCTCCTTGATGACCTCCTGGGAGGCCACCGGGCCGCCCGGGATCTTCTGCACGTCGCCGGCCAGGTTGGCGACCTCGTGGAAGCCGTGGAAGTTCTGGATCACGCCGTTGGCGGCCAGGACCAGCGCGAACACGAACGCGAGCGGCAGCAGCAGGCGCAGGTTGATCCGGACCAGGTCCACCCAGAAGTTGCCGACCCGGTCGGTCCTGTTCCGGTTGAAGCCCCGGATCAGCGCGGCGACGACGGCGATGCCGACGGCCGCGGAGACGAAGTTCTGCACCGCCAGGCCCGCCATCTGCACCAGGTGGCCCATCGCGGACTCGCCGCTGTAGGACTGCCAGTTGGTGTTGGTGACGAACGAGATCGCGGTGTTCCAGGCCTGGTGGCCCTCCATCTGCGGAACGCCCAGGTTCAGCAGCAGGAAGTTCTGGAGGCGGATCAGGCCGTACAGGAAGAGCACCGAGACGGCCGAGAAGGCCAGCACCGAGCGCAGGTACACCGGCCAACGCTGATCGGCGTCACCGTCGACGCCGATCAGCTTGTAGATGCCGCGCTCGACTCTGAGGTGCTTGGCGGTGGTGAGGAGCTTGGCCATGTAGTCGCCAAGGGGGCGGTAGCACAGGGCCAGCGCGCCGACGAGGGCGAGGGCCTGCATCCAGCCCGCGAGAGTGGATCCCATGTCAGAACTTCTCCGGGAAGATCAGCGCCACGACGAGGTAGCCGACGAGCGCGACGGCCACGACCAGACCAGCGATGTTCTCAGCGCTCACAGCTTCTCCACCCCCCGCGCGATCAGGGCGATGACGGCGAACACGGCGACCGTGACACCGACGTAGATGAGATCGGACATGGGCTCCACCAGCGTGGTTCGGGAGATGCCGCAAGCGGGCCGGAGGCCTCGCACGGCACCGGCGGACGACCGGCAGATGCAGCAAACCAGCCGTCTAGGGCGCGTTAGAGGGCCCTGACGCCCTCCATACGGGTGAAAGCTGGTCGTTGACGCGACCTTGACGCTCGCTTCACCGGTCCGAGACCGTCGTAATCGGGCCGAGACCGTCGCGATCCGGCCGGGAGCGGACACGCGTCGGGCCCCGGCGCGAAACGCAGTCGCACCGGGGCCCGTTCCTTGCACGTACCAGGGCAGTCGGGTCACATCCGCATCCGCAGCCGGCAGACCACCGCGTCGGTGTGCCGGCGCAGGGCTCGGTCGATCACGGCGCCGCGCCGGTTCTGCAGCGCCCGCTGCCACCAGTGGGCGGGCTCGACCTCGGGGATCAGCACGGTGAGCCGATCGTAGGCGTGCTCCTCGCCGAGCCTGTTGACGAACTCGGCGATCGGCAGGCCGAGGCGCCGGTGGTCCTCCGGTATCTCCACCAGGGGCACGCCCGGCTGCCACAGCTCCCAGTCCCGGCGCAGCGCCTCGGCGTCGGCCGGCTCGTGCACCACGGTGACCGCGAGCACCTCGTCGCCCAGCGACAGCGCCGCCGACAGGCCGTCCCGGGTGAGCCGGGTGATCGCCGTCACCGGGACCACCACCAGGCTGCGCTGGCGGGTCACCGCGTCCGGCACCCGGCCGAGCTCCAGGCGCTCGCCGATCCGCTCGTAGCTGCGGTGGATCGCCTCGAACAGCATCACCAGCAGCGGCAGGGCCACCACGATGCCCCAGGCTCCCTCGGTGAACTTGGTGCCGGTCACCACGAGGGTGGCGACGCCCGTCAGCAGCGCGCCGAAGCCGTTCAGCGCGGCCTTCCACCGCCACCCGGCCGGGCGGTTCAGGAGCCAGTGCCGGACCATGCCGACCTGGCAGATGGTGAAGCCGACGAAGACGCCGATCGAGAACAGCGGCACCAGGCTGTTGACGTCACCCCCGGAGCCGACCAGCAGCGCGGCCGACACCGCGGCCAGGAACAGCACGCCGTACCGGTACACCTGGCGGTCGGCGCGCAGCGCGAACACGTGCGGGAGGTGGTTGTCCCGGGCCAGCAGGTCCATCAGCACCGGCAGGCCGCCGAAGGAGGTGTTGGCGGCCAGGCCGAGCAGGACCACGGTGGCGAACTGGACGACGTAGAAGCCGGCGCCGTGGCCGAGCGAGGCGTCGGCGAGCTGGGCGAGCACGGTGACGCCCTCGACCGGCTGGAGGTGGAAGCGGCCGATCAGCACGGCCAGGCCGATCAGCATCACGCCGAGCAGGGCGCCGAGCGCGACCTCGGTGTGCTGCGCCCGCTTCACCCGCGGGGTGCGGAAGGAGGGGACGGCGTTCGCCACCGCCTCGACGCCGGTCAGCGCCGAGCAGCCGGCCGCGAAGGCCTTGAGCAGCAGCAGCGCGCCGACCGCGGTGGCGTTCTCGGCGAGCACGGAGGCGTGGCCCGCGGCGGCCTCGGTGCTGGCCGGGGCGTCCCGGAACAGGCCGGCCACGATGATCGCCATGATGGCGAGGACGAAGACGGCGGTCGGGACCATGAACCAGCGCGCCGACTCGGCGATGCCGCGCAGGTTCACGGCGGTGACCAGGGCGAGCACGCCCAGGCAGAGCCAGACCCGGTCCTCGTACAGGCCGGGGACGGCGGAGGTGAGCGCGGCGACGCCGGCGGTCACCGAGACCGCGACGTTCAGGATGTAGTCGATCACCAGCGAGGCGGCCGCGGTCAGCGCCGTCCGGCGGCCCAGGTGCGCCTTGGCCACCGCGTAGGAGCCGCCGCCGTCCGGGAAGGCCGCGATCACCTGCCGGTAGGAGGCGACCAGCACCGCGAGCAGCACGGCGATCGCCACCGTGACCGGCAGGGTGAAGCCCAGCCCGTACGAACCGGCGGCGGCCAGCACCAGCACGATCGCTTCAGGGCCGTACGCGACCGAGGCCATGGCGTCCAGCGAGAGTGCCGCCAGTCCGCCGAGCGCGCTGAGCCGGTGGCGCTCGTCGCCGGCGCCGGTATCGGGCGGTTCGTCGGCCGTCACGGCCGGGGTGGAGATGGCGCTGGACATCGGACGGGACCTCCGCAGTCGGTAGTTGATCCGAATCCTGCGGTCCGCGCGCCCGGCGCTCCCCCAGCCCCTACGCGTTCCTGACGCCGCCACGAGCGCCTTTGACGCGCTCTTGACGCGGTTGCCGTCGCGGCGGGAGGGGCGGTTGGCGGGGGTGGGCGAGCCGTTGTCCCGGCGGGCGCCGGTTGGGAAGACGATCAGCTCAGTCGAAGGACTCCCACCCCCAGCCTCCCACTCTGCTGCCTGGCCACCGTAATTGCAAGCAATGCGCAATAACTGCCACCGCTCGGCGTCCGGGTAAACGAAACAGCCCCTGATCTGCGTTTCCGCAGATCAGGGGCTGTTCTCTATCCTGTGGCTGGTGCAGGGTTCGAACCTGCGTAGCTTGCGCGACAGATTTACAGGCCGCTGACCAGGCGGGCGCTGACCAGGCAACTCCCGATCCTAGGCCGGATCTGGTCCGCACCTGGTCCGGATCATGGTCTCGACGCCCCCTGCCAACCCACCTCCGCAAGCACCCGAAGGGCCGTATCGGGCAGCGATCTCCGCTGCCCGATGCGGCCCTTCCGTGTTTCAGCTCACGCCCCGCCGGCCGGACCGCCGACGCCGAGGTCCAGCCGGGCCTGCGCGTGATAGGCCTTGAGCAACTCGACCAGGACGGGGGTGGTCGACACCGCAGTGTGCTCGCGGGCGGCATTCTCGGACTCCCAGAGCACGATGTTCACCGCCTTCGCCGCCTCCACGGCGGCCGGACTCGCGAGCAGCACGAGCGTCTCGAAGAGCGCCGATCGCTGGATCTCCGCCCGCTCCATCGTCGCCAGGAACTCCGCCCGCACCGTCGAGCCCGCCTCGGCCTGTCTGGCCCGCTTGGCGACCGCGTCGATCTCCTTCACGCAGGTCGCGTACTGCACGTAGGTGTCGAGCTTCCGCTCGTCCCACCGCGCCGCCATCACCCGCCGATGCTTGGTCCGCTCCGCCCACCCGGTGGCCACGAACGAGGTGAGCGCGCCCAGCAGGACGCCCACCAGCGTGACGATCTGAGTAATCACCGCCCAGAACCTACCGACGCCACGCGCCCCACAAAAGACCGAAGCCTTTGCGGTGGGCTCGCTGCAGAGCGCCACGGGCCAGCCACCCGCGCTCGACCGACTGCCGACCGAGACCAAGGGGGTGTTCCGCCGGCGGTCAGCGCGGACGCCCTCAGGCCGTCACCTACCGTGTCCACCCGGCCTTGAGCACCCCTACAGACGCGGACGCGACCGCGTAGCCGTCAGGGATGTCAGGACAAAGCCCTGAACAGCGAAAACGCCACCAGGCGGCCTGTCAGGGAACGTCAGGGCTTTCAGGGCTAACCGAGATTCCCTGGCAGCCCCGACAAGCCCTGACGCCCCAACAGGGGCCGTATCTGCAGGTCAGCGAGTTCCCCTGACATCCCTGACGCTTTCCGCCCTCCGCATCCGCCCGCGAGAGGGATCGCAACACTCCGCAAGCATCATCCACACCCACAGCAGGAGACTTCGCCATGCCCAAGCGCGAACTGCTCAAGCTCCCCGTCGTGCTCGCCGAACTCGGCATGTCCCGTGCCGCCTTCTACCGGATGCGCGCCCGGGGCAAGGGCCCGCGCCTCATCAAGCTCCCCAACGGTCAGGTCCGCGTCGACCGGGCCGACCTGGACGCGTGGATCGACTCCTGCGAGGTGGCCGCCTGATGCCCACCTCCTACAAGGTCACGTTCTGGGACCACCGCCACCGTCCCGACCGCCGCAAGCCGTGGATGGTCCGGTGGACGGTGAACGGCCGGGAGTTCTCCGAGTCCTACCTCACCAAGACCCAGGCGGACGGCCGGAAGGCCGAACTGCTCATCGCAGCGGCCTCTCACCAGCCCTTCGACACCGAGACGGGCCTCCCGCTCGCGGAGCTTCGCAAGCGCCAGGAAGAGCAGAACTCCGTCACCTGGTACCAGCACGGACGGAACTACGTCGAGGCCCGGTGGGACGGCGCCCCGGCCAAGACCCGGACGACGTGGGCCGACGCCCTGGCCAGCGTCACGTTCGAGCTGGTCAAGACCAAGACCGGGATGCCGGACAAGCTGCTCGTGCGGCGCGCGCTGTACGGCTGGGCCTTCAACGTGAACCGCTGGACCGATGAGCCGCCGACCGACGTCGCCAAGGCCTTGGCCTGGGTGGCGCGGAACTCCGTGGACGTGTCCGAGCTGGCGGACCCGAAGATGGTCCGCCGCCTGCTCGCCGCCATCTCGGTGAAGCTCGACGGCACCAAGGCCGCGGCCTCGACCGTGCTCCGGAAGCGCCGGATCCTGAACCACGTCCTGGGCCGGGCCATCGAGGACGGACTGCTGGCCGCCAACCCGCTGCCGTCGGTGCAGTGGCAGCCGCCCCGGACCGAGGAGGAAGTCGATCCGGAGTACGTCATGAGCCCGGAGCAGGCCGCCGCGATGCTGGAGGCCGTCGGCCGGCAGGGGCGACGCGGTCCGCGGCTGGTCGCGTTTTTCGGGTGCATGTACTACGCGGGCATGCGCCCGGGCGAGGTGGTCCACCTCCGCAAGGACCGGTGCGTCCTGCCGGCGGAGGGCTGGGGGAAGCTCAACCTCAACGGGAACAGCCCCGTGTCGGATCATCCTGGACCGACAGCGGCGCGTCCCACGGTCCCCGCGGCTTGAAGCACCGACCGGAGAAGGCCACGCGACCGGTCCCGATCCCGCCGGAGCCGGTGAAGCTGCTGCGGGAGCACACCGAGCTGTACGGCACGGCGCCCGATGGCCGCCTGTTCCGCACCTTCCGGAACGGCATGGTGCAGGAGAGCGGGTACGGCGTCGTCTGGGCCGCCGCGCGGGCCGCGGTGCTCAGTGGGGAGGAGCAGGCGACCCCGCTCGCCAAGCGCCCGTACGACGCCCGGCACGCGGGCATCTCGCTCTGGCTGGCCTCCGGCGTCCCGGTGGCCGAGTGCGCCCGGCGCGCGGGGCACAGCATCGCTGTCCTGCTCCGGGTCTACGCCAAGTGCATCCACGGTGACGAGGACCACGCCAACCGGCTCATCACCGAGCGGCTCCAGCGGCGGACGACGTCCACGCCAACAACCGAGGACCCCTGAGCCGCACCTGACCCGTGCTGTCAGGGGGCAACAGCCAACGCCGCTCGTAGCGGGTCGCTCAGGGTCATGTCGGAGTCGTGGACGTCGCCGGCCTGGTCGACCTTCCAGCCGGCGCTGTCCTGGACAAGTCGGATCGCGCGCCGATCAGTGCTGCTGGTGCCGCCTGGCTGGGTGACTTGGAAGATCACCATCACACCGGTGCCGGCCGGGTGCTGACTGAGCGCCGGAACCTGTTCGGTCCGCTCGGCGGTTACTGGACTGATCGTCGCGGGTCGGGTGTCGGCTGGGCTCGGGGTGGCCATTGGAGGGACGGTTGAACCGTCCGCGTAGATGCCCGCCGGCAAGGAAGGGCTTGCGCTCGGCTTGCTTGGGCTGGTCGCCTCCGGCGTGCTCTCCACGTGGTCGGCGGTGCAGCGTTGGAGACTGCCGCCCTGGTAGGCGACCGTCCTCAGCTGGCACATGGTGGCCCAGTCCCGGGCATTCACCGCCTGCTGATAGCGCACAGCAGCACTCTGGGCACTATCGGCTGGCTGGGACTTCGCGTCCCCGCCGGTGCTGGCGGTTCCGGACGAGCCACACCCCGCAAGCAGCGCAGTGCCAGCGGCCACGCCCAGGATGGCCAAGCGCCTGTTCCTCACCTTGTTGCCCCCCGTTCACTGATTCCGACCGTAGATCATCATCCCACTGCCATTGGCCAGGCCGGGCGTGATCGCCGGAACGCCAGCAGCTCCGTCTGGTCCGCCAGGCCGACACACGACCGGCCGATGGTCCAACCCGGCGAACCGCACCCTGGTCACCCCTGAGTTTGGTCCGCCCCTGGTCCGGAACCGCTGGTCAGGACTGGGATCCGCGCGAAACGAGGTGAGACAAACCACGCAAAACGACCATCCGGCGTGACCACTGTTCGAGCACAACAAAACAGCCCCTGATCCGCGTTTCCGCAGATCAGGGGCTGTTTTCTATCCTGTGGCTGGTGCAGGGTTCGAACCTGCGTAGCTTGCGCGACAGATTTACAGTCTGCTCCCTTTGGCCGCTCGGGCAACCAGCCAGGATTTTCGCCTCCCAGGGTGATGCCCCGTTCGACTTGGTAAACCATACCTGATCCCGGGGGGTACTCCGCCACTCGATAGATCACTCGACGATCAAGAAGCGTCGCGCCGCTGTCACGGGCGGGGCCGGGGTGGCGCTGGATAGGCTGGGGCGGCGGACGCCCAGTGGGGCGGGCCGTGCCAGTGAAGCCAGAGCATCAAGGAGACCAACACCCATGGCCGACTCCAGTTTCGACATCGTCTCGAAGGTCGAGTGGCAGGAGGTCGACAACGCGATCAACCAGACCTCCCGTGAGATCGCCACCCGTTTCGACTTCAAGGGCGTGGGCGGCGAGATCAGCCGCTCCGGCGAGAAGATCGAGATGAAGGCCAACGGCGAGGAGCGCGTTCGGGCCATCCTCGACGTGCTGCAGACGAAGTTCGTCAAGCGCGGCCTGTCGCTGAAGGCCCTGGACGCCGCCGAGCCGCAGCTGTCCGGCAAGGAGTACAAGATCTTCGCGGACGTGAAGGAGGGCATCACCACGGAGGATGCCAAGAAGGTCGCGAAGATCATCCGGGACGAGGGCCCCAAGGGCGTCAAGGCCCAGGTCCAGGGCGACGAGCTGCGCGTCAGCTCCAAGAGCCGCGACGACCTCCAGACCGTCCAGGCCCTGCTCAAGGGCAAGGACCTGGACTTCGCGATCCAGTTCGTGAACTACCGCTGACGTCGGTCCGATCGGGCCACGGCACGGCCCCGCTCCCGGGTTCGGGGGCGGGGCCGTTCGCGTCGGCGGGTGGGGTCAGCCGGCGGCGCGGACGTCTGGAACGGCAGGCAGGACCGGGTCGGCGACCGGGAGGGCGCTCGGCGACGCCGGGGCCGCGACCGGGAAGTGCCGTCCGGTGGCGCGCCCTCAGGCCGCCGCCCAGCCGGCGGTGCTGCGGTGCGCGGCCAGCCCGACCGCGTCGAACTCGTCCGCCCGCCCCGGGGTGACGGACGCGCCGAGCCGGCGCAGCGCCCGGGAGATCGGGGTGCCTTCGGCGGCCGGCTCGAACTCCCCACTGGCGAGCGGCCCCAGGACCACCCGCCCGTCCTCCCAGACGGCGGCGCGCTGGGTGCCGCTGCCGCCGAAGTACTCGGCCTCGACGCAGGCGATCGGCCCGGCCTTGGACCAGGCGGCGAGCCGCAGTTCGAAGCCGTCCGAGTGCCACCCGAAACCGGCTCCGCCACCGACCTTCGGCACCGCGCCATCGCCTTGCAGCGCCGCCAGCACGGCGGAGGTGACCGGGATCAGGGCCAACCCCTGGGCCAGCGGCACCACCCGGGCCGCCGGGACCTCCGCCGCTGCCAGCGTCAGCAGCTCCAACGTTCCCATCAGCGCCTGGAGTTCATAGGACATGCCGGACATGGTGTCCCACCGCACTGACAGTCGGCCCGAAATTTATGATTCCGTGCCCGCTCGGAGACCGTAGAGCAGGGTGAACAGGGTCACGTCCACCGCGTCCTCGGACGTACTCGGCCCTTCCTCGCTCAGCTCGTCGAGGATTTCGCCCAGTTGGGAGCGCAGGCGGGCCAGCCTGTCCGGGTCGAGCCGCAGGGTGAAGTTCGCGAACAGGCCGGACGAGCCGGGCGAACCGTCGTTCGCGGCGCTGAAGCCGCCGCCACCGGTTCCGCTCCGGCGCAACCTGCGGTTCCAGGCCCTGTGGGTGGGCCAGTCCTGCGCGACCCTCGGCATGAGGATCGGCGACACCGCCTTCCCGCTGCTGGTCCTCGCGCTCACCGGTTCCTCCACCGCCGCCGGGGCCTTCGGCGCCGTGGAGATGGCCACCGCCCTGCTGCTCGGCGTCCACGGCGCCGAGCAGGGTTGAGCGCGGGCCCGACCGCGGCCGACCGGGCATCACTCGCACGGGCGTACGCCGCATGCGGAGGCCTCGGCAACCGGGTGAACTGGCCGGGTACGGCCCGCCCCGGGCCCCTTCCCGGCGGCCACCCCGCGCACCCGACCGGGGCCGTACCGGAGGAGAACCGATGAGGTCCACGGACGCGCCCTCACCCGGCCGGGAGAGCCTGGACGGCCCGGCCGCCGGCTCCGCCACCCGGGAGCGGACCGGGTCGGGGGCCGGCCGGGTGGCGAGTACCCCGCGGATCTCCTGGCTCACACCCGCGCTGATGACCACCGGTTCGGTGGCCGGCCCGCGCTCCGCGCCGACCGTCCGCAGGTAGCCGCGGCACCGCCCGCAAGCCTCCAGGAGCGCCGAATGACCGACGAACTCGCCCTTCGAATAACCGAGTTGATGCCCCGCGCGCAGGCCGATCTGGCCGAGCTGGTGGCCATCCCGTCCGTCGCCGACCCCCGGCAGTACCCGCCGGAGAAGTGCCGGGAGGCCGCCGAGTGGGTCGCCGCCGCCTTCACCGAGGTGGGCCTGCGCGACGTCCACCTGGAGGAGACCCCGGACGGCAGCCACGCCGTGATCGGCCACCGCCCGCCCCCGCCGGGCGCCCCGACCGTGCTGCTCTACTGCCACTACGACGTCCAGCCCCCGCTCGACGAGGCCGCCTGGACCTCCCCGCCGTTCGAGCTCACCGACCGCGACGGCCGCTGGTTCGGGCGCGGCGCCGCCGACTGCAAGGGCAACATCGTCATGCACCTCACCGCGCTGCGGGCGCTCGGCGACGACGTCCCGGTCGGCCTCAAGCTGGTGGTCGAGGGCTCCGAGGAGCAGGGCACCGGCGGCCTGGGGGAGTACGTGCCCCCGCACGCCGGGGAGCTGCACGCGGACGCGCTGCTGATCTGCGACACCGGCAACGCCGCCGTCGGCGTCCCCACCGTCACCACCTCGCTGCGCGGGGTCGTCACCGTGGTGGTCACCGTCCGGGCACTCAAGGGCGACATGCACTCCGGCATGTTCGGCGGCCCCGCCCCGGACGCCCTGGCCGCGCTGATCCGGATGCTCGACTCGCTGCGCGACGCCGACGGCGGCACCCGGATCGACGGCCTGGACTGCGCCGGCACCTGGAGCGGGGTCGGGTACGACGAGGCGCGGTTCCGCTCCGACGCCGGGGTGCTGGACGGCGTCCGGCTGACCGGCTCCGGCACCGTCGCCGACCGGCTCTGGGCCCGCCCGGCCGTCACCGTGCTCGGCATCGACTGCCCGCCCGTGGTCGGCTCGGCCGCCGCCGTCCCGGCCGTCGCCCGGGCCCGGGTGAGCCTGCGGGTGCCACCCGGCACCGACGCCCGTGCCGCCCAGGACGCACTGGTCGCGCACCTGGAGGCGGCCGCGCCCTGGGGCGTGCGGACGGAGGTCGAGCGGGAGAGCGCCGGCTCGCCGTTCCGCGCCGACACCGGCGGGCCCGCGTACGCCGCGCTGGACAGGGCGATGCGGGAGGTCTACGGCAAGCCGATGTCCTTGCTCGGCCAGGGCGGCTCGATCCCGCTCTGCAACGTCCTCGCCACCGCCTTCCCCGAGGCGGAGCTGATCCTGATGGGCGTCGAGGAGCCGCGCTGTCTGATCCACGCGCCGAACGAGAGCGTCGACCCGGGAGAGCTCCGGGACATGGCCCACGTGGAGGCGCTGTTCCTCCGACACTTCGCCAACACGCGCTGAACGTGCTGGAGTCGGAGGACGTCCGCCCGGACCCCGAGGAGGAAGAACCGTGCCCCGTCCGTTCACCACCGAGGACTACACCGCCCGGATGGCCCGGGCCACCGCCGACGCGACCGCCGCCGGGCTGGCCGGTCTGGTGGTCGCCCCCGGCCCCGACCTGACCTACCTGTGCGGCTACCAGCCCACCGCGATCACCGAGCGGCTGACCGCCCTCGTCCTCACCGCCGGGCGCGAACCCGCCCTGGTCGTCCCCAAGCTGGAGCGCCCGGACGCCGAGAAGGCGCCCGGCGCCCCGGCCGTCGAACTGTCCGACTGGTCCGACGGCGAGGACCCGTACGCCGCCGCCCACCCGCTGTTCGACCCGGCCGGGCGGTACGGCGTCTCCGACAACACCTGGGCGATGCACCTGCTCGGCTTCCAGGCCGCGCTGCCCGGCGTCGCCTTCACCCCGCTCACCGAGACCCTGCCGATGCTGCGCGCGGTCAAGGGCCCCGAGGAGCTGGAGCGCCTCGCCGCGGCCGGCGGGGCCGCGGACGCCGCTTACCGGGGCATCCTGGAGGTCGCCTTCGCCGGCCGCCGGGAGACCGACGTGGCCGCCGACCTCGGCGCGCTGCTCATCCAGTACGGGCACAGCCAGGTCGACTTCACCGTGGTCGGCTCCGGCCCCAACGGCGCCAACCCGCACCACGAGGCCGGGGAGCGGATCATCCGGCCCGGCGACACCGTGGTGCTGGACTTCGGCGGCCTCAAGGACGGCTACGGCTCCGACACCACCCGCACGGTGCACGTCGGCGCGGCCGTCCCGGCCGAGGTGCGGGAGGTGCACGAGCTGGTCCGGCTGGCCCAGCAGACCGCGTTCGAGGCGGTCCGGCCCGGGGTGAGCTGCCAGGAGATCGACCGGATCGCCCGCCGGGTGATCACCGAGGCCGGCTACGGCGAGTACTTCATCCACCGCACCGGCCACGGCATCGGCATCACCACCCACGAGCCGCCGTACCTGGTCGAGGGCGAGGAACGGCCGCTGATACCCGGGATGTGCTTCTCGATCGAGCCCGGGATCTACCTGCCCGGGAGGTTCGGGGTGCGGATCGAGGACATCGTCACCGTCACCGCGACCGGCGGCCGCCGTTTCAACAACACCCCGCACGAGCTCGGCATCGTGGCCTGACCCCTCGACCCCCTCGACCCCCTCGACCCCGTCGGCCCGGGCGGCCCGGGCGGCCCGGTCAGCCGGCGTTCGGGGCCTTCGACCGGTGAGATTTGACCCAACCGTGTGATTTTCTTACGAGCCGGTCATGGTTCACCCAGAGTGTTCCAAGCTTGCGTTGCTAGTTTCCGTGGGCATGACGAAGCTGCTCAGTCCGGCCCCATCGTCCCCGGTGCGGGCCGGACGACTGCGTCCCGTGGCCGCCCACAACCGCCGGACCGGCCTGTCGAGACTGCGGCTGCTGGCCTGGCCGGCCTACCTGACCGCCTTCGTCTGGTTCCTGAGCACCCAGGGCATGGCCTTCGCCAACGACGTGGTGTTCCTCTGGCTGATCGGTGCCCTGCTGACCGCCGCCGTGCACAGCGGGCACGGCCCGCGCGGCTTCCTGCTGGTGCTGCGCGACTGGGTCCCGGTGATGGCCGTGGTCTGGGTGTACTCGCTGCTGCGCGGCTACGGCGCCCACACCCCGTGGGCCCCGCACTGGCTGCCGCAGCTGCGCGCCGACGAGGTGCTCGGCCTCGGCGAGACCTGGACCGTACGGATCCAGCACGCGCTCTACACCCCCAGCTCGCCGCACTGGTACGACTACGCGGCGACGGCCGTCTACCTCTCGCACTTCCTCGTGGTCTTCGTGCTGCTCGCGGTGCTCTGGCGGCGCGCCCGCCACCACTTCCGGCGGCTGCTCGCCTGCTACTTCACGCTGACCTTCGCCGGCTTCGCGACCTACCTGCTCTACCCGGCCGACCCGCCGTGGCTGGTCGCCCAGCAGGGCAACCTGCCGCCGCTGCACCGGGTGGTCTGGGAGACGATCTCCACCATGGGGCTGCCCCAGGCCGACTCCCTGCTGGAGAACGGCAGCCAGTTCGCCAACGACGTCGCCGCGATGCCCTCGCTGCACTCCGCCTACCCGGCGATGCTGCTGTTCCTCTTCTGGCCGATCGCCGGGCCACGGCTGCGCGCACTGCTGGTCGCCTATCCGCTCGCGATGGCCTTCACCCTGGTCTACGGCGCCGAGCACTTCATCGTGGACATCTTCGCCGGCTGGACGTACGCGGCCGCGGTGGTCTTCGGGCTGCGGTGGCTCGGCAGCCGCCGTACGGCCCGGTCGGTGGCCAGGGCAGACTTGGCCGCGTGAACCCGCAGCCCGTCAGGACCCCGGCGCCGGTGCAGCCGACGAAGCCGTCACCGATGAGGCCCACGCCCGAGCAACTCCGGGCCGCCCAGGACACCACCATCCCGGACGTCACCGGGCCCGGGCTCCGGGTGCTCTTCTGCGGCATCAACCCGGGCCTGTGGTCCGGCGCCACCGGGCACCACTTCGCCCGCCCCGGCAACCGCTTCTGGCCCGCCCTGCACCGCTCCGGCTTCACCGCGCGCCAGTTCCGCCCGGACGAGCAGGGCGAGCTGCCCGCACTCGGCCTCGGCATCACCAACGTCGCCCCGCGCACCACCGCCAAGGCGGACGAGCTCACCGCCGAGGAACTGCGCGCGGGCGGCGCGGCGCTCACCGAGCGGGTGCTGCGGCTGCGCCCGAAGGTCCTGGCGGTGCTCGGCATCGGCGCCTACCGGACGGCCTTCGGGCGGCGGCAGGCCGTGATCGGGCGCCAGCCGGAGGGCATCGGCGGCACCGAGGTGTGGGTGCTGCCCAACCCGAGCGGGCTCAACGCCCACTACACCCTGGACGCGCTGGCGGCGGAGTTCCGCAGGCTCCGGGAGAGCCTTGAGTCCTTCGACGATTAGGCGGCGGGCCGCCCGGCCGGGAGCGGCAGCCCGCGCGGCACCGACACCGGCAAGATGATCGTCCGGATCGGCGGCTGAGGACCCCGCGCCACAGCCGGCCGACCACAGCCGGGTGACTACAGCGGGGTCACGGCCTTCAGCACCACCAGCAGGGCCACCGCGGCGTTCAGCGCGCACAGCGCCGAGGCCGCCGTACCGACCGCGGCCACCATCGCCGCCAGGCCCGCCGGCGTCTTGGCCGGCGGCCAGTTGCGGGCCGTCGGCACCGGGCCGAGCAGGGCGGCCACCCGGCGCGGCACCGGGCCGGGCGTGGCGGCCGGGGCGGCGAAGGCCGCGAAACCGGGCGCCGGAGCGGCGTGCGAGACCAGGGCCGCCCGGGCCACCGCCCGGGCGGTGATCCGCCGGTCCCCCACCGCCTGGGCCGACTCCTCGTCCGCCCAGCGTTCGGCGCTGAACGCCACCGCGTCCTGCAACGGCCGCAGGAAGGGACTGACGCAGGCGGCGAGCTGGGTGGTCAGCAGGTAGCGGTGGTGCCGGTGGCGCAGGTGCGCCCGCTCGTGCGCGAGCAGCGCCCCGCGCTCGTCCTCGGCCAGCCCGTCCAGCATCCCGGTGGAGACCACCACCCTCCCGGGCGAGCCGGGCAGCGCGTAGGCGTACGGGCTGCGGTCCGGCAGCACCGCGAGGTCGCCGGCCTCGGCCGGCCCCTCGGGCAGCCCGGCCAGCGCCCGCCGGGCCCGGGCGCGGACCCGCAGGTGCCGCACGACCGTCCGGATACAGGCGAAGCCGACCAGCACCAGCAGCCACATCGCGGCCGTGCCGACCGTCTCGTGGTACGGCAGCGCGCGGCGCACCTCCGGGTCGGACCAGCTGTCCGGCAGCGGGTTGCCGGGGATCTGCGCGGTGCCCACCACGCCGATCAGCCCGAGGCAGAGCACGCTGCACACCGCCATCACCGCGCTGATCGCGGTCATCAGCCGGGCCGCGCCGCGCGGGTGCAGGTGCTGCTCGGTCAGGCGCGCGATCGGCACCGCGGTCAGCGGCAGGATGAGCGGGAGGAAGACGAAGAAGCCCACGGATCAGCTCTCACGGTCGGCCGCTGCCGGCTCCGCGGACGCGGCGTCCAACAGCGCCCGCAGCAGCTCCTCGTCGTGCGGCAGCAGCGCGCTGACGAAACTGGCCAGGACGGCGTCCCGGTCCGCCTCGCCGTCGAGCATCCGGCGCATCCGCAGCGCGGCCAGCCCGGCGGCGTCGGCGGAGGCCTGCCACAGGTAGGAGCGGCCGGAGCGGCTCCGGGAGACGGCGTTCTTGGCGTGCAGCCGGGACAGGATGGTCATCACCGTGGTGTACGCCAGGTCGCCCTCCAGGCGTTCCTGGACCCACCCCGCGCTGGCCGGGCCGGGCGCCTGCTGGAGCACCGCCAGCACCTGCGCCTCCAGCTCGCCCTGACCGCGTCGTCGGGTCGGCGCGTCCCCGGACGCCGGGGCGTGCCTCTCGTCTGCCATGACGGCCCACTCCCTCCGGATGCCGCGCCCGGACCGACGGGGCGCGGGATCATCCTAACGAGCGGGAGGCTGCTCCGGACGGCTCCGGACGAGGGTTCGGGGACGGAGGAGCTGGCTGCGCGCGGGCCCGCAGATGGCTACGCGCGGGCCCGTTGGGTCACCGCGATGCAGACCAGCACCACCACCGCCGTCACTGGTGCGGCCGCCGGCAGGTGCTCGCCCAGCAGCAGCACCGACCACACCAGGGTCAGCAGCGGCTGCGCGAGCTGTAGCTGGCTGGCCCTCGGCACCCCGATCCCGGCCATCCCCCGGTACCAGAGCACGAACCCGCCGAACTGCGAGACCGCGGCGATGTACGCCAGTCCGGCCAGTGGCTTCGCCCCCAGCCGCACCGGCTCGGTGGCCAGTCCGGACGCGGCGGTCAGCACCATCACGGGCAGCGCGGCCACCACCGCCCAGGCGATCACCTGGGCGCCCGGCATGTCCCGGGACAGCCGCCCGCCCTCGGCGTAGCCGGCCGCGCAGATCACCACGCCGACGAAGAGGTAGAGGTCGGCGAGGGTCGGCCGGCCGTGACTCTGCAACAGGGTGAAGGCGAGCACGGCGGCCGCCCCGGCCAGCGCCGCCGCCCAGAACGCCCGGGACGGCCGGCGGCCGGTGCGCAGCGCCGCGACCACCGCGGTGGCCAGCGGCAGGACGCCGATGACCACCGCCGAGTGGGCCGTCGAGGAGGTCCGCAGGGCGAGCGTGGTCAGCAGCGGGAAGCCCAGGACACAGCCGGCGGAGACCGCCAGCAGGCCGGGCCACTGC
Source organism: Kitasatospora sp. NPDC101155 (assembly GCF_044768305.1). Taxonomy (NCBI): domain Bacteria; kingdom Bacillati; phylum Actinomycetota; class Actinomycetes; order Kitasatosporales; family Streptomycetaceae; genus Kitasatospora; species Kitasatospora sp. NPDC101155. The sequence continues at coordinate 132,045 of NZ_JBIWPN010000005.1, forward strand.
CAGCGCTTCGGCAGCGGGGCGGCGGCGGCCAGCAGGTAGAGCGCGGCCAGCACCCCGGCCAGGGCGCCGCGCAGCCCGGTCGAGCTCCACGGGCCGAACCCGGTCAGGGACCACGCGGTGGCGGGGAAGCTGAGCGAGAAGGAGGCCACCCCGAGGGCGGCGAGGGCGGTGCCGGAGGCGGGGCTGTGCTGAGGCGCTACCGCCTCGGGCAGGATAGCGCTATCTTGTGCCGTCATGAACGAGCGTAGCAGCGTGGCCGAACTCGCCGACAGTCTGCGGCGGGAGGTCGAGCGCTACCCGGAGGGGCGAAAGCTCCCCTCCAGCCGGGCGCTGATGGAACGCCACCAGGTCAGCCCGGTGACGGTCTCCCGGGCCATCGCGGTACTGGTGGCCGAGGGGCTGGTGGTCTCCCGGCCCGGCGCGGGTGTGTTCCGGGCGGCGGCCTTCGCCGCGGCACCGGCCTCCCCGGCCGCACCGGCCGCCCGGCCCGGCGACCTCTCCTGGCAGGAGATCGCGCTCAGCGCCGATCACGGCCCGCGCGACCTGCTGGCGGCCCCGGTCTTCGCCACCCTCCGGGTGCCGCCGCCGAACGTCATCGACCTCAACAGCGGCTACCCGCACGCCTCACTGCTGCCCGAGCGCCTGCTCGGCGGCGCCCTCGCCCGGGCCGGGCGCCGCCCGGGCGCCTGGGACCGCCCGCCCACCGACGGCCTCACCGAGCTGCGCGGCTGGTTCGCCCGCGACATCGGCGGCCACGCCGGGCCGATCGGCGCCGGGGACGTCCTGATCACCTCCGGCGGGCAGGGCGGGCTGACGGTCGCGATGCGGTCGCTGGCCGCGCCGGGCTCGCCGGTGCTGGTCGAGTCGCCGACGTACTCGGGCATCCTCTCGGTCGTCCGGGCGGCCGGGCTGCGGCCGGTGCCCGTCCCGATCGACGCGGACGGCGTCCGGACGGACCTGCTGGCCGAGGCCTTCGAGGCCACCCGGGCGCGGGTGTTCGTCTGTCAGCCGCTGTTCCAGAACCCCACCGGCGCCGTGCTGTCGCCCACCCGGCGGGCGGAGGTGCTGCGGATCGCCCGGGCGGCCGGCGCCTTCGTGGTCGAGGACGACTTCGCCCGGCTGCTGGTCCACGCGGACGCCCCGGCGCTGCCGCGCCCGCTCGCCGCCGACGATCAGGACGGGGTCGTGGTGCACCTGCGCTCACTGACCAAGGCCGCCTCCCCCAACCTGCGGGTCGGCGCCCTCACCGCACGCGGCCCGGCGCTCGCCCGGCTGCGGGCCACCCAGGTGGTGGACAGCTTCTTCGTGCCCCGGCCGCTCCAGGAGGCGACCCTCGAACTGGTCTCCGACCCCGCCTGGGCCCGCCACCTGCGCACCCTCGGCGCCGAACTGCGCGACCGTCGCACCGCCGCCGTCGCCGCCCTGCACCGCGAGCTCCCCGGCGTCCTCGACGCCTACCGCCCCGGCGGCTACCACCTCTGGCTTCGCTTCCCGGACGGCATCGACGACACCGCCCTCGCCGCCGCCGCCGTGCGCACCGGCGTCCAGGTCACCCCGGGCCGCCCCTACCACCCCGCCGAACCCCCGGCCCCGCACCTGCGCCTCAGCTACGCCGCCGCGGACAGCCCTGCGGCGGTGGTGGAGGGGATCCACCGGCTGCGGATGGCGTACGAGGAGCTGGCGGACTGAGGGAGGGGAAGTCCTCGCGGCCGCTACTGCCGGTGCCCGGCCATCCGCTCCAGGCGGGCGATCCGCTCGGCCATCGGCGGGTGGGTCGAGAACAGCCGGGCGCCCACCTCGCCGGGGCGGAAGGGGCTGGCGATCATCATGTGGCTGGCGGTCTGCAGCTGGGGCTCCGGCGGGAGAGGGAGCTGACGGGTGCCGGCGTCGAGCTTGCGCAGGGCGCCGGCGAGGGCGAGCGGGTCGCCGGTGATCCGGGCGCCGTCGGCGTCGGCCTGGTACTCGCGGGAGCGACTGACCGCCATCTGGATCAGTCCGGCGGCGATCGGGCCGAGGATCATGATCGCGAGCATCCCGAACAGGCCCGGGCCGTCGTCGTCCTCGTCCCGGCCGAACGGGATCAGCCAGGCGAAGTTCACCAGGAACATCACCACCGAGGCCAGCGCCCCGGCGACCGAGGAGATCAGGATGTCCCGGTTGTACACGTGGCTCAGCTCGTGCCCGAGCACGCCCCGCAGCTCGCGCTCGTCCAGGATCTGCAGGATGCCCTCGGTGCAGCAGACCGCCGCGTTGCGCGGGTTGCGGCCGGTGGCGAAGGCGTTCGGGGCCGGGGTCGGGGAGATGTAGAGGCGGGGCATCGGCTGGCGGGCCGAGGTGGAGAGCTCGCGCACGATCCGGTACAGGCCGGGTGCCTCGAACTCGCTGACCGGCCGGGCCCGCATGGCCCGCAGCGCGATCTTGTCGCTGTTCCAGTAGGCGTAGGCGTTCGTCCCGAGCGCGACCAGCAGGGCGATCACGAAGCCGGTCCGGCCGAAGAAACTGCCGATGACCAGGATCAGCGCCGAGAGGCCCCCGATCAGAACGGCGGTCCTCAGTCCGTTGTGCCGGCTGTGCACGTCAGGCCCTCCAGTGGTGCGGTGGGGAAGCCCTTTCTGCCTCGTCCCTCTTGCCCGGTCAACGGGTGGGGCCGGGGGCCTTGTTCCCTTGTGACCGACGCGACACCCGCCCGGGCGTCGCCCGCACCCCGGCCGGGCCCGCGCCCCCACCCCGCCCGACGGCTCAGAACAGGCTGCCGCCCGCCACCTGGAGGACCAGCTGCGGCGCGACCGAGAGCACCACCGCCGCGGTGGCGGTCAGGCCCAGCGTGGCGGTCAGGCTGACCGGCAGCCGCCGCTCGCCGCCGCCCTCGACCGCCGCCTCGGCGTCCGCCGGGGCGAACAGCCGGGCCGTCCAGAGCAGGTAGTAGTACAGGGCGATGACCACGTTGACCGCCATCACCACGGCCAGCCAGCCCAGCCCGGCGTCCACCGCGGCGCGGAACACCACCACCTTGCCGAACAGGCCGACCACGCCCGGCGGCAGCCCGGCCAGGCAGAGCAGGAAGAAGGCCAGTGCCAGCGCCGTCCAGCGGTTGCGGGCGAACAGGCCGCGGAAGTCGTCCACGCTGGTCCCGGCCCGGCGGCCGACGGCGGCGACCACCCCGAAGGCGCCGAGGTTCACCACGCCGTAGATCAGCGCGTAGGCGGCGGTCGCGCCGAGCGGGTCGACCCCGGTGGGCGCGTAGCCGGCCGCGGCCAGCGGCACCAGCAGGTACCCGGCCTGGCCGACCGAGGACCAGGCGAGCAGCCGCACCGCGCTGTACCGGGTGTCGAAGCGCTGCCGCAGCGCGCCGACGTTGCCGACCGTCATGGTGAGGGCGGCCAGGATGGCGAGCGCCAGGCCCCAGGTGTGGGCGTACGGGCGGAAGGCGATGGTGGTGGCGAGCGCGAGGCCGGACAGGCCGGCCGCCTTGCCGACCACCGAGAGGTAGCCGGCCACCGGCAGCGGGGCGCCGGTGTAGGTGTCGGGCACCCAGAAGTGGAACGGGACGGCGGCGACCTTGAAGGCGAAGCCGACCAGGGTCAGCACGGCCCCCGCCTCGGCCAGCGGCTTGAGCTGGCCGGGTGCGTGCTCCAGGCCCTGGGCGACGGCACCGAGGTGCAGGCTGCCGCTGGCCGCGTAGACGAAGCCGATGCCGAGCAGCATCACGGCGGTCGCCGTCACCGAGGAGACGAAGAACTTGAGCGCGGCCTCCGCGCCCCGCCCGTCCCGGCGCAGCGCGACCAGGGCGAAGGCGGGCAGCGAGGCGACCTCCAGGGCGATCACCATGGTGGCGAGGTCGCGGGAGGCGGGCAGCAGGGCGGCGCCGGTGGCGCTGGAGAGCAGCAGGAACCAGTACTCGCCGCGCGGCAGCTTTTCCTGGTCCACCGTGTGCACCGACAGCAGCGCGGCGATCAGCGCGCCGCCGAGGGTGAGCAGCTGGAACACCAGGGCGAAGTGGTCGGCGACGTACGAGCAGCCGCCCGCGGCAGAGCCGCTGATCGATGGAGTGTCAGTGGCCCCTGCTACGTTCTGCACGCAGAAGGTCGCTCGGGGTGACCCGCCGATGAGGGGAAGGAGTGCGATGAGGGCGAGGGCGAGTCCGGCCGCGGTGAGGCGGCCGAGCCACTTCTTGTGTCGCTCGGGCAGGAACAGGTCGGTGACCAGGACGGCAAGGGCGGCCACCGCGGCGATCAGCGGGGGCGCGATCGCCACCCAGTCCACGGACTGGATCAGGCTGCCCGGGTTGGCTACGGCGAGGGAGGTCACAGTGTGCTGCCCCGTGAAGTGAGGTCCGAGTGCGGCGGTGTGGGCTGCGAGCACGGTCAGCCACCCCCGAGGAGGTGCTTGACGGCGGGGTCGGAGAGGCCGAGCAGGAGCGCGGGCCAGAGGCCGGCGACCAGGGTGAGCGCGGCCAGCGGCGTCCAGCTGACGGCCTCGTACGGGCGCAGGTCGGCCAGCTCGGCCACCGGCGCGGGCTGCTCGGGGTCGCCCGTGCAGACGCGCCTGACCACGATCAGCAGGTAACCGGCGGTGAGGAGGGTGCCGAGGCCGGCCAGGACCATGTAGGTGACGAAGGCGGGGCGCGACAGGCCGTCGGCCGGGTGGAAGGCGCCGAACATGGCGAGCACCTCGCCCCAGAAGCCGGCCAGGCCGGGCAGGCCGAGGCTGGCGACGGCGGCGAAGGCGAGCAGCGCGCCGATCCGGGGCGCCCGGCCGTACAGGGCGGCGCCGGTGGCACCGGAGAGGGTGTCGAGGTCCGCCGTGCCGTAGCGGTCCTTGATGGCACCGACCAGGAAGAACAGCAGGCCGGTGATCAGACCGTGGGCGATGTTGGCGAAGAGGGCGCCGTTGACGCCCACCGGGGTGAGGGAGGCGATGCCGAGCAGCACGAAGCCCATGTGGCCGACGGAGGAGTACGCGATCAGGCGCTTGAGGTCGCCCTTGGATCCGGGGCGGGCGAGCGCCAGGCAGGCCAGCGAGCCGTAGACGATGCCGACGGCGGCGAACGCGCCCAGGTAGGGGGCGAGCGTCGCGGTGCCGTCCGGCACGATCGGCAGCAGGACGCGGACCAGACCGTACGTCCCCATCTTCAGCAGCACGCCGGCGAGCAGCACCGAGCCCACCGTCGGAGCGGCGGTGTGCGCGTCGGGGAGCCAGCTGTGCAGCGGCCAGGCGGGGGCCTTGACCGCGAGCCCGACCATGATCGCCAGCGCGGCGATCACCTGGGTGGTGTGGCTCAGGCCGTTGCCGTGCCCGGCGGCCAGCGCCTGCATGTCGAAGGTGCCGGCCTTGCTGCCGACCAGCAGGAAGCCGAGCAGCATCACGGCCGAGCCGAGCAGCGTGTAGAGGATGAACCGGTTGGCGGCCGGGGCCTTCGCGCCGCTCCCCCAGCGGGCGATCAGGAAGTACATCGGGATCAGCACGATCTCGAAGGCCACGAAGAAGAGCAGGAGGTCCAGCACCGCGAAGGTGGCGAGCATGCCGACTTCGAGGAGGAGGAACAGCCCGACGAAGGCCTGCGCCGACGGGACGCCCTCCCCGTCCGGCAGGCGCTTCTCCGAGTAGAGCGCGCAGAGGAAGGTGAGCAGCGCGGTCAGCACGATCAGCGGCAGCGAGACGCCGTCCACGCCGAGGTGGAAGCGCACGTGCAGGGCCGGGATCCAGGACACGTCGGTGGTGGCCTGCATCCGGGCGGGGTGGTCGTGGTCGAAGCCGGCCGCCAGGGCGACGGTGAGCAGGAACACCGCGCCGGTGACGACGGAGTTCAGCCGCAGGGCCCGCCGGTCGGCGGCGGCCCGGTCCGGCCCGAACACCGGCGCCAGGGTGAGCGCGGCGCCGAGCAGTGGCAGCACCAGGAGGGCGATGAGGACTGCGTTCATCGGGGGCTCCTAGGGGCGGCGGTGGCGAGGACGGGGATGGAGGAGAACAGCACCGGCTACACCGCCACCAGGACGGCCAGCAGGACGACCGTGGCGAGCAGGGCGCTGAGGTAGGTCTGCGCGTTGCCGGTCTGCGCGAGCCGGACGGCCCGGCCGAGCAGGTTGGCGCCGATCCCGCTGCCCTGGACGTAACCCTCGACGACCTCGCGGTCGAAGAAGCGGACCAGCTGGGCGGCGGCGGCCACCGGCCGGACGAACAGCGCGTGGTACAGCCGGTCCACGCCGAAGCCGTGCCGGGCCGGGCCGAACAGCGGGCCGAGCAGGGTGCGCCCGGGGTCGGCGACGATCACCTCGGCGGCCGGGGCACCGGCCTGCTCGGGCACCCGGCCAACAGCAGCCGGGGCCGGACGTCCGGTGGCCACCCGCGCGGTCGCCGAGCGCCAGGCGCCGTAAGCGGCGAGCACACCGACCACGGCGAGCCCGGTGCCGGTCACGGCGGTGACGCCGGTGGGGCGCAGCGAGCCGCCGTCCAGCAGCGCGGGCAGCCAGTCCGAGCGCAGCCCGGCGATGCCGAAGGCCATGGTCGGGACGGCCAGCACCCAGAGCGGCCAGCGCATCGCGGGCGGCTCGGCGGTGGCCGGGTCAGCCTCGTCCAGCTCGGGCGAGTACGGCGCGTCGGCCTCGTGGTCGGCCGCCGCGGTGGCCCGGTCGGCGGCGGGCAGCACCTCGGGTGCCACCGCCGCGGCCCCGGCCGGGCTGTGGAAGGCGAGCAGGAACAGCCGGGTCGCGTAGGCGCCGGTGAGCAGCGCGGTGAGGGCCGCCGAGATCAGCACGATCCACCCGGCCGCCTGCGGCACCGCCGAGGCCGGTCCGAGCCCGTTGGTCAGCGCCTCGCCATTGGCGGCGTGCTCGGCGGCGGTCAGCACCGCCTCCTTGCTGAAGAAGCCGGAGAACGGCGGCAGGCCGGCCAGGGCGAACAGGGCGATGCCCATCGTCCAGTACGCGTCCGGCACCCGTCGGCGCAGCCCCGGGATCCGGGACATCGCGGAGAGCGAGTTGGTGTGCGCGGCGTGGATCACCACACCGGCGGCCAGGAACAGCAGCGCCTTGAACGCGCCGTGGCTGACCAGGTGGAAGACGGACGCCTCGCGGTCACCGCTGGCCAGCGCGCCGGCCATGTAGCCGAGCTGGCCGACGGTGGAGTAGGCGAGCACCCGTTTCAGGTCGTCCTGGGCGAGCGCGCAGAGCGCCGATCCGATCATCGTCACGGCGGCCATCACCGCGAGCACGACCAGCGCCGCACCCGACAGCAGGAACACCGGCAGCAGCCGGGCGACCAGGTAGATGCCCGCCGCGACCATGGTGGCCGCGTGGATCAGCGCGGAGACCGGCGTCGGGCCGGCCATCGCGTCCGGGAGCCAGGTGTGCAGCGGGAACTGCGCGCTCTTGCCGGCCACGCCGGCGAGCAGCAGCAGGGCGGTCAGCGTCGGGTGGCCGAGCTTGCCCTCACCCGCGGCCGCCAGCACGTCCGGGATCCGGAAGCTGCCGGCGTCCGCGCCGAGCAGGAAGATCCCGAACAGGAACGGCACGTCGCCGAGCTTGGTGACCAGGAAGGCCTTGAGCGAGGCCGAGCGGGCGTCCGCGGTCTCCCAGTGGTGGCCGATCAGGAAGTACGAGCAGACGCCCATGACCTCCCAGCCGACCAGCAGCACGATCAGGTCGCCCGAGTAGACCACCAGGAACATCGCGGCGGTGAACAGCGAGACCAGCGCCGCGTACGAGGGGTAGCGGGGGTCGGACTTCAGGTACGCGGTCGAGTAGACCTGGACGCAGGTGGCGACCACACCGACCAGCACGGAGATCAGCGAGCTGAAGCCGTCCAGGTGGATGGCGAGCGCGATGTCCGGGCCGCCGGTCGGGGTGAGCCGGGTGGCGGCGTCCAGGGCCTGGCCGGTGCCGAGCTGGAGGGCGACCACCAGGGCGAGCACGGTCGAGACGGCGACCGGGACGATCGCCAGCGGCCGGGCCAGCCCGGGCGCCTTCTTGCCGACGGCGAGGGTCGCGGCGGCGCCGAGCGCAGGCAGCGCGGGGACGAGGGCGGGCAGGGCGAGGTTCATGCGGCGGCCTGGCCCTTCAGCGCCTCGGCTCCGTTCGGCGCCTCCTCGACGGGGAGCGTCTCGGCCGGGTCGCCGAGCGCGGTGGCCCGGTCGATGTCCGCGGTGCCCCGGGCCCGGAACAGCAGCAGGACGATGGCGAGCCCCAGCCCGATCTCGGCGGCGGCGACGGTGATGGTGAACAGGGTGAGCGCCTGCCCGGCGTGCAGCGAGTCGCGCAGCCAGGCGTCGAAGGCGACCAGGTTGAGGTTGACGGCGTTGAGCATCAGCTCGACGGACATCAGCACCAGGACGGCGTTGCGCCGGGCGAGCACGCCGTACACGCCGACGCTGAACAGCAGCGCGGCGAGGACGACGGGGTAGGCGAGGTGCATCAGCTCTCCTCCGACGCGGACGACGCGGACGACGCGGGCGCGGAGGGCGCGGGCGCGGAGGGCTTGGGCGCGGTCGCGGCGACCGTCCCGTTGGACCCGACCGGCCGCCCGGCGCGCAGCTTGCCCGCCCGGGGCGCCGGCACCCGCCGCTCGGAGCCGCGCGACAGCACGATCGCGCCGACCAGCGCCGCCAGCAGCAGCACGGACAGCGCCTCGAAGGGCAGCACCCAGTGCCGGAACAGGCTGGCCCCGGTGACGGAGGCCGAGCCGCCGCCCGCGCCGAGGTCGATCCAGGAGCTCCGGAAGGCGTCGACCACCAGCGTCACGAGCGTCCCGGCCGAGGCCAGCGCCACGGCCAGGGCGACCCAGCGGTTCTTGGAGTCGGCGTCCGGCGAGCGCCCGATCGGCGCCTTGGTGAGCATCAGTCCGAACAGCACCAGGACGATCACCGAGCCCAGGTAGATCAGCACCTGCACCCAGGCGATGAACTCGGCCGTGAGCAGCAGGAACTCCACCGCCAGCCCGCCGAGCGCGACCACCAGCCAGAGCGCGGCGTGCACCAGCTGCTTGGTGGTCACGGCGACGATCGCCGAGCCGAGCACCGCGATGCCGACCAGCAGGAAGACGATCTCCTGGCCGGTCGGGGACAGGAACGAACGGGCGGCCGGCTCCAACGAACCGGTCGCCGCGAGAAGCGTGGCAGCGGCGGTCATGCGTCGTCACCCTTCTCCTCAAGAGCGGCCGCGGCCGCCAGCTTGTCCGCCGCCTTGCGCGCGGTGGCGATCTCCTTGGGCTCCTCGGCCGCCGGGTCCAGGGCCGGCGGCGCCGGGACGGTCCACATCCACTCCCGGAGCTTCTCCCGCTCATGGGTCAGCTCGTGGATGTCCGTCTCCGCGTACTCGAACTCCGGCGACCAGAACAGCGCGTCGAAGGGGCACACCTCGATGCAGATCCCGCAGTACATGCAGAGCGAGAAGTCGATGGCGAAGCGGTCCAGCACATTGCGGGTGCGGGCCCGCGCGTTCGGCTCGGCGGCCGGCAGCGTCTCCTTGTGGGAGTCGATGTAGATGCACCAGTCCGGGCACTCGCGCGCGCAGAGCATGCACACCGTGCAGTTCTCCTCCAGCAGCGCGATGACGCCGCGCGAACGCGGCGGCAGCACCGGCTGCACGTCGGGGTACTGCGCGGTGACGCTCTTCTTCGTCATCGTCCGCAGCGTCACGGCCAGCCCCTTGGCAAGGCCGATACCCGGAAAACTCATGAGATCGCCACCTTGATGATGCCGGTGAGGGCCAGCTGGACGAGCGCGAGCGGAATCAGCACCACCCACGCGAAGCGCATCAGCTGGTCCTCGCGCAGCCGCGGGTAGGTGACCCGCAGCCAGATGACCACGAAGGCCAGCGCGAAGGTCTTGAGGAGCATCCAGAGCCAACCGAGCTGGTCCGACATCGGCCCGTGCCAGCCGCCCAGGTAGAGCACCGCCGTCAGCGCGGACACCACCAGGATGCCCACGTACTCGGACAGCAGGAACAGCGCGAAGCGCAGGCCGGTGTACTCGGTGTACGCGCCGAAGATGATCTCCGAGTCGGCGACCGGCATGTCGAACGGCGGCCGCTGGAGCTCGGCCAGACCGGCCGTGAAGAAGACGAAGGCGCCGATGATCTGCCAGGGCAGCCAGTACCACTGCCAGGCGTCCAGGATCCCGGGCAGCGACAGCGTGCCGGCGGCCATCGCCACCGAAGCCGCCGCCAGCACCATCGGCAGCTCGTACGACATCAGCTGCGCGGCCGTGCGCAGACCGCCGAGCAGCGAGAACTTGTTCGCCGAGGCCCATCCGGCCATCAGCTTGCCGATCACACCGACGCCCATCACGGCCAGCACGAAGAACAGGCCGGCGTCGATCGCCTGGCCGACGAAGCCGTTCGGGCCGATCGGGATGGCCAGCAGCACGAACAGGTACGGCAGCAGCGAGACGGCGGGGGCCAGCTGGAAGATCCGGCGGTCCGCCCCGGCCGGGACGATGTCCTCCTTCTGTGCGAACTTCACGCCGTCCGCGACGAGCTGCGCCCAGCCGTGGAAGCCGCCCGCGTACATCGGGCCGAGCCGACCCTGCATGTGCGCCATGACCTTGTGCTCGGTCTGGCCGATGACCAGCGGGAAGAGCAGGAAGACCACGAGGGTGGCGACGCAGCGGAGCACCGTGTCGAGCAGGTTCACGCGCCGTCTCCGTCCTGGTCGGCCGCGCCGGCCGGGTTCTCGTCCTGCTGCCCGCCCGGCTCGCCCTGCTGCTCACCCGACGGCTTCTCGTCGTGGGCGGGCACCGGGTTGTGCCAGGGCGCGTCGGAGGACCGGGGCCGGGCGGGGGCCTTGGGCTCGGCGGCCGGTTCGTCGGCCGTCTGGCTGACCGACCCCTCGGACACCACGGGGGTCCCCCCGGCCGAAGGCTGGGGGAGGGTCCGCCGCGGCCGGTCCGCCCGCACGGGCGGGGCGCCCTCGGCCGGAGCGGCGGGAGCGGCGGGAGCGGCGGGAGCGGCCGCAGTGGCCGTAGCCTCGGCGGCCGCCGGAGCCTCGGCACCCGTCTGGCTCGCCGAGCCCTCCGACACCGACCGGGTCCGCCGCGGCCGGTCCGCCCGCACCGCGGGCGCGCCCTCGGCACCGGCGGCACCGGCGGCGGCACCGGCCGCAGCCGCCCGGGGCGTCCGCCCCGCCGCGCCCGCCGCCCGCGCACCGCGCGCGGGCCGCTCGGCCACCGGCGGCAGGGTGCCCTTGAGCGGCCCCCACTCGTTCGGGTCCGGCACACCGGCCGGCTGCATCTTGCGACGGGCCGGCCCGTCGCCGTGGTCCGACTCGCCCGGCTCCTTGGCGCCCGGCCAGGCCTTGGCGACCCGCGCCGCGAGCACGAACTCCTTGCGCAGCGGGTGCCCCTCGAAGCCCTCCGGCAGCAGCAGGGTGGCCAGGTAGGGGTGCCCGGGGAAGTCGATGCCGAACATCTCGTGGGTCTCGCGCTCGTGCCAGGCGGCACCCGCGTACACCGCGACGGCGCTCGGCAGCGCGGCCTCGCCGCGCGGCACCCGGGTGCGCAGCGCGAGGTGGCGCACGCCCGGCGCCTCGACGGCGGCCAGGTGCGCGACCACGGAGAAGCCCTCGGCGAGCTCGTCGACCGCGCTCAGCCAGTCGAAGAACGCCAGGCCCAGCACGTCCCGGGCGTTGGTGAGCGCCTCGATCCAGCGCTCGGCCGGGACGTCGACGGTGATCAGTCCGTACGCCTCGGCGCCGGTCGCCCACTCCCCGACCGACGCCGCACACTGCTCAGGCGTGGTCACGAGACCCCTCCCTCAGACGAACCGGCCGACGAACCGGCCGACGAACCGACGGAAGGCCCCGCCACCAGCGGACGGCGCAGCGCCGCCGCGGGCGCGGTGTAGCGGCCGGGCAGGGACTCGGCGGCGATCTTCTCCTGCAGCTTGAGGATGCCCTGGAGCAGCGCCTCGGGCCGGGGCGGGCAGCCGGGCACGTAGACGTCGACCGGGATGATCTGGTCCACGCCCTTGGTCACCGAGTAGGAGTCCCAGTACGGGCCGCCGGAGTTGGAACAGGCGCCGAAGGAGATGACGTACTTCGGCTCGGGCATCTGCTCGTAGAGCCGCTTGACGGCGGGCGCCATCTTGTCGGTGACCGTGCCGGAGACGATCATCAGGTCCGCCTGACGGGGCCCGGGCGCGAAGGGGATGACACCCATCCGGATGAAGTCGTGCTTGGCCATGGACGCGGCGATGAACTCGATCGCGCAGCAGGCCAGGCCGAAGTTGAAGCACCAGAGGCTGTAGCGACGGCCCCAGTTGAGCACGACCTTGACCGGGTCGGGCGCGAGCCGCGCGAGCGGGCCGATGCCGCGGCGCTCGACGGCGCCGGGGCCGGACGGGTCCGGCAGGCCGAGCGGGACGGGACCGCCCTGCGCGCCGTGCGAGTGGGTGTGCGTCACGTCCATTCCAGAACGCCCTTCTTCCAGGCGTAGAGCAGCCCGACCGCGAGGAAGCCGATGAAGAGGAACATCTCGATCAGCGTTCCGGCCCCGTACCCGGGGCTGGCGAAGACGGTCGCCCACGGGAACAGGTAGATCGCGTCGACCGCGAAGATCACGTACAGGAACGCGTACACGTAGTAGCGGATCTGGGTGTGCGCCCAGTCCTCGCCCACCGGGTCCACGCCGCACTCGTAGGTGAGGAGCTTCTCGGGCGAGTAGACCACCGGCCGCAGCAGGCGGTTGGCGGTGAACGCCACGGCGAGGAAGAGCACCCCGACGACGGCCAGCAGGCCCATCGCGGCGTACGCGTCGAAGTAGCCGCTGCCGACCGCCGGGCCGGCCGCGACGGCAGCCGCCTGCTGCCCCTTCATGCTTCGCCTCCACCTCGGCCGTGAATCCGTCCCTCAAGACAGTTCTACGACGTTTCCTCGCACGCTCTTAACGATGGCCAATGCGTGAGTCTAAGGGGACGGCTCCGCTCCACCCGAACCGTGCCCGATCGGCAAGACGACTCGTGGACGGCCGGGCACGTGCCCGGGTGCCGGAGCGGGGGGGGTGCGGGGCAGGGGTGGGGATAACCCCCGGCCGGGAAGACGCATCACCCCCATGGCACCTCCCGTCCCCGGTTCGGGAAGCTTGGTCCACCAGTCCACCAGCCCGACCGACAGGAACGGATGATCCGATGAAGCCGCTGCACCGCCGAGCCGTGGACGCCGTCAAGGAGCAGGACGCTCGGATGGAGCGCCCGCCGCTGTACGGCGCACGGATGTGGCGGCAGGTCGGTCAGCTGATGCTCAACCTGCCGCTCGGCATCGCCGGCTTCGTCCTGGCGGTCACCACGCTCTCGGTCGGCCTGGGCCTGTCGATCACGGTGATCGGTCTGCCGCTGCTGGCCGGCGGGCTGGCCGTCTCCCGCTCCCTGGGCGGGCTGGGTCGGCGCCGGGCGCGCTCGGCGTACGGCTCCGCGATCGACGACCCGGAGCCGGTCCGGCCGCGCCGCCCGGGGCTGGTCGGCTACACCATCGCCCACCTCACCGACCTGCTGAACTGGCGGTCGGCGCTCTACAACGTGCTGATGCTGCCCTGGGGCATCCTCAGCTTCACGCTGTCCCTGGTCTCGGTCGTGGTGCTGTGGCCGGTGCTGCCCTGGGTGGTGCGCGCGATGGCGGCGATCGACCGGATCCTGATCGAGTCGCTGCTCTTCCCGGGCGCCCTGGCCGAGCGGGTGCGCGAGCTGGAGGACGACCGCGGCACCGTGGTCGACACCGCCGCCGCCGACCTGCGCCGGATCGAGCGCGACCTGCACGACGGCGCCCAGGCCCGGCTGGTCGCGCTGGCGATGGACCTCGGCATGGCCAAGGAGCGGCTGCGCGAGGTGGAGTCCGAGGAGGACATGGCGGCCGCCACCCGGATGGTCGACAACGCGCACGGCGAGGTGAAGCTGGCCCTGCAGGAGCTGCGCGACCTGGCCCGCGGCATCCACCCTGCGGTGCTCACCGACCGCGGCCTGGACGCGGCGCTGTCCGCGGTCGCGGCCCGTTGCACCGTCCCGGGCGGGGTGAAGGTGAACGTGGACCTGGCCGGGTCGGACGGCGAGCCCGAGCGCCCGGACTCGGCGGTCGAGGGCATCGCCTACTTCACCGTCAGCGAGCTGCTGACCAATGTCTCCAAGCACGCGGGCGCCCGCACTGCCTCGGTCGAGGTCTGGCGCTCGGACGACCAGCTGATGCTGCTGGTCCAGGACGACGGCAAGGGCGGGGCGGCCCCGTACCCGGGCAGCGGCCTGGCCGGGCTGGCCGAGCGGATCCGGGCGGTGGACGGGGTGTTCCTGGTGGCCAGCCCGGCGGGCGGCCCGACCACGGTCACCGTCGAGCTGCCCTGGCACACCCACACCGCCCGCCGCTGAGCGCCCGGAGGCGGCGAAAGGCGCCGGGACCCGGTCGAGGAAGTGGACGGGGTCCCGGCACCCGGTCCGGTGCGCGGTGCCCGGCCCGCGGAACCCTTGCGCGGCGTGCGGGCCGACGGCGCACCGGAGCTCAGGGCACGCCTACGAGCCGGTCGCCAGCGTGCCGAGCGTGACCTCGGCGGTCTGGCTCTTGCCGTCCCGGGTGTAGGTGACGGTGACCTTGCTGCCCGGCGTGAGCGAGGCGAGCGCGGTGGTGAGCGCGTTCAGCGAGTCGACCGGGGTGTCGTCGATCTTGGTGATGACGTCGCCGGGCTGCAGCCCCGCCGCGGCGGCCGCGCCGTCCGTGCCGACCGCGACGATGACCGCGCCGGCCGGCTGGAACTGCTGGTTGAAGCTGGTCCGGGCGGTGATGCCGAGAGCGGCCCGGCCCGAGTTGGTGACCTTGCCCTGCTTGATCAGCTGGTCGGTGATGCTGGTGATGGTGGACGCCGGGATGGCGAAGCCGATGCCGGGGGCGGACACGCCGTTGGTCTGCGGCTCGGTCGCGGCGAGGGTGTTGATGCCGATCACCCTGCTGTCCAGGTTGACCAGCGCGCCGCCGCTGTTGCCCGGGTTGATCGCGGCCGAGGTCTGCACCATGTTGCCGATGGTGGCGCCCGGCGAGCCGACGCCCCGGGGTTCGGTGACGGTCCGCCCGGTGGCCGAGACGATGCCCTGGGTGACGCTGCTGGAGAGCCCGAGCGGGCTGCCCATGGCGAGGGTGATCTGGCCGAGCTCGACCTTGCTCGAATCGCCGAAGACGGCCGGTTTGAGGCCGCTCGGCGGACTGCTGAGCTTGATCACCGCGAGGTCGGAGTCGGGGTAGCTGGCGACCAGGGTGGCGTCCAGCGACTTGGTGGTGTTGGCGAGGGTGACGGTGAAGGCGGTCGCGGTGCCGACCACGTGGGCGTTGGTGACGATGTCGCCCTTGTCGTCGTAGACGATCCCGGAGCCGAGGCTCTCCCCGGTGGTGATCTGGACCACCGAGGGCAGTACGTCGGCGATCACCTTCTGGTAGGCGTCCTGGAGCTGGTTGCCGCTGCCCGGCTGGTTGGTCGGGGTGGAGGTGGCCTGCTTGGTGGCGCCGGACGGGGAGGCGGTCGACGCCGGGGAGGAGGCGGAGGACGAAGAGGAGGACGAAGAGGAGGACGAGCCGCTGCAGCCGGCCAGCGCCAGCGCCGTCAGCGCCGCGACCGCGCCCGGGGCGAACAGGCGACGGTGGGCCGCCCTGTGCCCGGTCGGCCCGGGGCCGGCCGGCCGCGGACGGTTGTGTTCCTTCTTGCGGCTCACCTGGCTGCCTCCGATTCGTCACCACGCCGAAGGGCGCGGGTGTGAGAGCACGGAAATCCTTGTCATGATTTCACCGATTTGTCCGAATTGCTGGCTGGACTCGCCCGCCCGGGGTGACCCGCATGCGAACGCCTAGGATTGCCGCATGACTTGGTTGATCACCGGCGGTGCCGGATACATCGGCGGGCACGTCGTCCGTCAGCTGCTCGACGCCGGCGAGCGCGTCGCCGTCCTGGACGACCTCAGCACCGGCGACGCCTCCCGGGTGCCGGCCGGCGTCCCGCTGATCCAGGGCTCCACCCTGGACCGCGCCGCCCTGGACGCCGCGATCCGCGAGCACGGCGTCGAGGGCATCCTGCACTTCGCCGCCAAGAAGCAGGTCGGCGAGTCGGTCGAGCAGCCGTTCCTCTACTACCGCGAGAACATGATCGGTCTGCAGACGGTCCTGGAGGCCGCGGCCGAGGGCGGCGTCAAGCGCTTCCTGTTCTCCTCCTCCGCCGCCGTCTACGGCATGCCGGACGTCGACCTGGTCACCGAGTCCACCCCGTGCGCCCCGATGAGCCCGTACGGCGAGACCAAGCTGGCCGGCGAGTGGCTGGTCGCCGCCGCGGGCAAGGCCCACGGGATGTCCACCGTGGCCCTGCGCTACTTCAACGTGGCCGGCGCCGCCTCGCCCGAGCTCTCCGACGCGGGTGTGTTCAACCTGATCCCGATGGTCTTCGAGCGGCTCACCGCCGGCAAGGCGCCGCTGGTCTTCGGCGACGACTACCAGACCCCGGACGGCACCTGCGTCCGCGACTTCATCCACGTCTCCGACATCGCCTCGGCCCACGTGGCGGCCGCCAAGCGGCTGGCCGCCGACCCGGCCGACGCGACCTCGCTGGTGCTCAACATCGGCCGCGGCGAGGGCGTCAGCGTCAAGGAGATGATCGAGGCGATCGGCAAGGTCACCGGTTACGACACCACTCCCGAGATGGCCCCGCGCCGCCCCGGCGACCCGGCCCGGGTGGTGGCCTCCGCCGACCTGATCCAGCGCGAGCTGGGCTGGAGCGCGAGCCACGACGTGGCGGAGATGGTCTCCTCCGCGTGGGAGGGCTGGTGCAGCCGCCACCCCGAGGCCCGCAAGGCCTGAGGCCTGAGACCTGAGACCTGAGGCCTGAGACCTGACCGCCCGGGCCCTGGCCCTCGGCCACCACCGGACCGGCGGTGTCCGCCCCGCTCAGCGGGCGGGCACCGCCGTGCCGTAGTAGGCGTCCAGCGCGTACACGCAGCGGTCCTTGGAGCCGACGAAGACCCGCCCGCCGACCGCCACCGGGGAGCCGGTGAGCTCGCCCTTGGTGCCGAGCTCCCAGCGCAGCTGACCGGTCGCCAGGTCCAGCGTGTGCAGCGAGTGGTCCCGGCTGCCCAGGTGCACCAGGCCATCGGCCACCGCCGGGGAGCCGACGATCTCGCCGCGCGCGGTGTAGCGCCAGCGCTCCCGGCCGGTCGCCGCCTCGAAGGCGTACAGCACCTCGCCGCTGCCCACCAGCACCATGCCGTCCCCGACCACCACCGGCTCGGCGCCCTGGCGGCTGCCGGTGACCCCGCGCCAGCGGTCCAGGCCGGTGGCCGCGTCCAGCGCGTAGACCGTGCCCAGGTAGTCGGCCACGTAGACCGCGTCGGCGTCCAGGGCGGGCGGGGTGAACAGCACCACCGGGGCCTCGAAACGCCAGCGCTCGACCCCGCTGGCCGCGTCCAGCGCGTACACCCGGGTGCCGGCCGTCACGTACAGCACGCCGCCGCGCTCGACCGGGTGCGAGGGCACGTCCTCACCGACCGGGAAGGACCAGCGCAGGCCCGCGCCGCGCGGGTCCACGCAGCGCAGCCGCCCGGCGCCGTAGTAGTAGGCGGCGCCGGCCACCAGGACCGGGCCGGACTGCGGGTTCTCGTAGTCCTGCTGGGCGTCGTCCGCGCGCCACAACTCGGCGCCGGTGGCGGCCGCGCGCAGCTGGACACCGCCGCCGCGGACGCCGCAGCAGAGCACCCCGTCGGCGGCGGAGAGCGAGTAGACCCAGCCGTCCAGCGAGGTGCGCCAGCGCTCGGTGCCGTCCGCGACGTCCACGGTGTACAGGTGCGGGCCGTCCGCGGCGTGCACCCGGCCGGCGTCCACCGCGAGCGCCCAGGCGACGTCCCGGGTCTTGTAGCGGCGCTCGCCGGAGGCGATGTCCAGCGCGTGCACCTCGAAGCTGGAGACGAAGAGCGTGCCGTCGGCGACCACCGGGGTGCCCCAGACGTCGTTGGACATCCGGAACCGCCAGGGGCGCCAGCGGGCGGCCGGGGCGGGGGTCGGGGCCGGCGCCGGGGGTGCCGGCGGGGTCGGGGTCGGCGCCGTCCGGCGGACCCAGTCGGTCTCGGCCGGGGCGGTGGTCGGTCCGGGCTGCTCGTGCTCGGCCCGCGGCCCCGGGCCTATCCGCACCGAGGCGCCGGACAGCTGCACCTCGACACTGACCCCGCCGGTGGGCGCGCGGTGCTTGTTCTTGGAGGGGATCTTCGCGGTCGGGATCTCGGCCTCCGAGCCCGGCCCGGGGCGCGGCACGCTGTGCACCGGCCCGGCCGGCGGCGGCGCGTGCCGGGCGCCCGGATGGGTGCGCGGGTCGTCCAGGCCGGGGTGCTGCGGCGGGATCTGCGGCTGTGGGGCCGGCAGGTGCGACGGCTGCGGGTGCGACGGCTGCGGCTCGACAGGGCCGGCGTACGGGCGGGGCGGCGGCGCGCTCGGGCGGCGCCCGCGCTTGCGCTCGATCAGCTCCAGCGCGTTGGCGGGCAGCCAGTCGCCGGCCTCGCCGGAGGCGTCGTCCCGGGAGAACAGGTGCGGCGCCAGCTCGGCCTGGATCTGCGCCGGGGTCGGCCGGTGCTCGGCCGCCTGCTGCATGCAGGCCCGGACCAGGTCCATCAGCTCGGGCGGCATGCCGGACAGGTCCGGCTCCTCGCGCAGCAGCTGGAACACCGTCTCGACCGGGTTGGAGCCGCGGTACGGCGGGTGCCCGGTGGCGCAGAAGACCATCAGCGAGCCGAGCGAGAAGACGTCGCTGGCGCCCCGGACGGTCCGGCTGTCCCGGGCCTGCTCGGGCGACATGTAGGCCGGGGTGCCGACCGCGACGTTGGTCATGGTGAGCCGGGTGCTGGAGACCCCGGACGCGATGCCGAAGTCGATCACCTTGGGGCCGTCCTCGACCACCAGGACGTTGGAGGGCTTGAGGTCGCGGTGGATCAGACCGGCCCCGTGGATGGACTGCAGCGCCTCGGCGATGCCCGCGACCAGCCAGCGGGTGGCCTCCACCGGCAGCGGGCCGCACTCCTCGACCAGGTCCTCCAGCGAGGGCGCCGGGATGTACGCGGTGGCCAGCCAGGGCACCCTGGCGTCCGCGTCGGCGTCCACCACGGCCGCGGTGTAGAAGCCGCCGACCGTCTTGGCGGCCGCGATCTCCCGCGCGAAGCGGACCCGGAACAGCTCGTCCTCGGCCAGTTCCCCCCGGACGGTCTTGATGGCCACCCGGCGCCCGGCCGCGGAGCGCGCCAGGTAGACCAGCCCCATCCCACCCGCGCCGAGTCGCCCCAGCACCTCGAAGGGCCCGATCCGCCTCGGATCGTGCGCCGTCAGCTGGTCCACTCCGCTGCCACCTCCCCGTTTCCGCACCCGCCGCGTGGTGCCGGTCCCGATTCTCCAATGCCGCCCGGCGCATCTCCAACCTCCCCTGCCCGGAGGGGCCCGCCGGACAGTGGCCTGGTCAGCGATGACGGAACGGCCGGATTATGACGCCCGCTCCGGCTGCGGCTTGCGTCAGCCGACCCGGACCGTCGGTTTCCACCCCCAGGGGCGGTCACGCTCTGTCACCAGACCACCCCTCAGCGGACTCGCCGTCACGCTATGGGGTCAAAAGCACACGGGGGGGCTTCAACAGCCCCTTCAGAGCCCGGTGAATATCCGTCCGAAGTGGTTCATGCCGCTATACCAGCCCCCGTGCGGAGTAATAGTCGCATCACCGAATCGCGCCAAGATCGTGCCACGGTAAGCTGACGGCATGACAGGACAAGTTCGCACCGTCGACGGTCGCGTCGCCGGGCGACGCGGACAGGAGACGCGGCAGAAGCTGCTCGACTGCCTCCGCGAGATGCTCAGCACGTCGCCCTATCGGGACGTCAAGGTCATCGACGTCGCCCGTATGGCGGGTACCTCCCCCGCGACCTTCTATCAGTACTTCCCAGATGTCGAGGGCGCAGTCCTCGAAATCGCCGAGGAAATGGCCAAGGACGCCGACACCCTCAAAGAGCTGGTGGCCGGAAAGTCCTGGGCAGGGAAGTCCGGTCCGACCACTTCGGAAGAACTGGTCGACGGATTCCTTGCCTTCTGGCGCAAGAACGACGCCATTCTGCGAGTGGTCACGCTCGGTGCCGCGGAAGGGGACAAGCGGTTCTTCAAGATCCGCATGACCGTCCTCAACTCGGTCGCCAAGCCGCTCGCGGAGGCCGTCAAGGAACTCCAGGCGAAGGGTCAGGCCGACAAGTCGCTCGACCCGAACGCCGTCTCCGGCGCTCTGGTCTCGCTGCTCGCATCGGTGGCCGAGCACCAGAAGGCCTTCACCTCCTGGGGCGTCAAGGTCAAGGACCTCAAGCCCAACCTCGCTCCCCTGGTGTACCTGGGTGTCACCGGGAAGAAGGCGCCCAAGTAAGACCATCCGTTCGATCCATCATCCGCTCCGCGCGCAGCCCCGGCCTCCTGTCCGGGGTAAGACGGACGGCGGCCGTGTCCTCGGGGGAGGTCCGCCGACGTACCGCAGGCGCGCCAGACATGCCGGTGGGCGAGCACCCCTCACACAGGGTGCCCGCCCACCGGCATGCTGCTATTCGCCCGCTCGCCTCCGGGGCGGATGGGCCGTCGCGAGCGGGTGAATCACGGGCAGCGGACGACCTGGCCGGCGTAGGCGAGGCCGCCGCCGAAGCCGAAGAGCAGCACCGGATCGCCCGGGGAGAGCTCGCCGCGTTCGACCAGCTTGGAGAAGGCGAGCGGGATCGAGGCGGCCGAGGTGTTGCCGGAGTCGACCACGTCCCGGGCCACCACGGCGTCGCCGAGGCCCAGCTTCCTGGCGATCGCGTCGATGATCCGCAGGTTGGCCTGGTGCGGGACGAATCCCTTGAGCTCCGAGGGGTCGATCCCGGCCCGCTCACAGGCTTCGCGGGCGAGCGGGGCGAGCTGGGTGGTGGCCCAGCGGAACACCGACTGGCCCTGCTGGCTGATCACCGGGTCCCAGCCCGTGATCACCACAGCGTCGCCCTTCTCCGGCTCGGAGCCCCAGACCACCGGCCCGATGCCGGGCTCGGCGCCCTCCTCCTGGGCCTCGACCACCGCGGCGCCCGCGCCGTCGCCGAAGATCACGCAGGTGGAGCGGTCGGTCCAGTCGAGGGTGTCGGACATCCGCTCGGCGCCGATCACCAGCGCGCGGCGGGCCGCGCCGGCCCGGATCGCGTGGTCGGCGGTGGCCAGTGCGTAGGAGAAACCGGAGCAGACCGTGTTGATGTCGTACGCGGCGGGCGAGCGCACGCCCAGCCGGGCGGCCACGGCGGCTGCGGTGTTGGGGCTGCGCTCGATGGCAGTGCAGGTGGCGACCACGACCAGGTCGATGTCCTCGGGCGTCCGGCCGCTGTTGGCCAGCGCCTTCTGCGCGGCCTCGGTGGCGAGGTCGACCAGGGTCTCGCCCTCGGCGATGTGCCGGGTGCGGATGCCCACCCGGGTGCGGATCCACTCGTCATCGGTGTCGACGAGCGCCGCCAGGTCGTCGTTGCTGAGGACCTTGGGGGGCTGGTAGTGGCCGAGTGCCACAATGCGCGAACCGCTCATGGTGCCATGGAACCGGGTTACTCGCTGGTCAGCAGGGCATGACCGGCTACAGGATCCGAACCTGTGATCTGTAGGAGATCGACAAGGCCTGTTGGGGCGCCTGGCTTGGGCGTATGCCGAGGTCAGGCCGCCAACGTGGTGGCGTCGCCCATCACGATGACGGGGTGGGCGCTCGGGTCCAGGGCGCGGATCAGCTGGGCCATCTTGTCCTCGGGGATCGACACGCAGCCGTGGGTGGGCCCGTCGTGGTCCACGTGGAGCCAGATGCCTCCGCCCTTCTTGGCGCCCATCGGGCGGCGCGTGTCGAGCGGGGAGTTGCCGGGGACCCGGTTGTAGTTGATCGCGACCACGTAGTCGAAGGAGCCGGCCAGTTGGTCGCCGAAGAAGCCGGTGCCGGAGACCACGAAGCTCGGGTCCTTGTCGTACGGGAGCTTGCTGCCCGGGTCGGCGTTGCGGCCGCCCGCGTCGGTGAGCGAGAAGACGCCGATCGGGCTGCGCAGGTCGCCCTCGTTGTGGTCGGCGGTCCAGCCGTTCTTGCCGTTGTGGCCGTTCCACGTCTCGCCGGCCAGCCAGCGGCCCTCGGGGGTGCGGGTCCAGAGGACGACGGTGTTCTTGTCGGTGTTCTTGTCGGCGCCGGAGGCGACCACGACCTGGGTGGTCTCGGCGGGGATCTTCGCGGTGAAGGTGGCGCCGAGGCCGGGTATCGCGGCCAGCGAGCCGTCCGGGCGGGTCTCGCTGCGACCGGCGGCCGGGGGCGCGGACTGCCGGTCGGTGGCGGCCTGAACGGCGGCGGAGGCGGGCGCGGGCTGGTCGGGCTTGCTGACGCCCTCGGGGCCGGGGCCGTCGGCGGCGGTGATGCCGGGCTTGGCGTCGTCCTGGCCGACGGTGTACCAGCCGGCGGCGGCCGCGACCAGCAGGGCGGTGCCGGCCATCACGGCCTTGCCGTGACGTTTCTGCTTCGCCTTGCGCCGTCGGCCCCGGGCGGCGGCCCTGCCACCCGGTACGGCGGCCGCGGCGGGGACGACCGGGGCGAGGGGCTCGACCGGGGCGGGCTCCTCGTGGACCGGCTGCTCGTACACCGGCTGCTCGTACACCGGCTGGCCGTACACCGGCTCCGGCTCCGCCGGGTACGGCTGGAACGGCTGCTCGTACGCCTCGAAGTACCCGTCAGCGGCCTGCGGGGCCTCCTGGGTCTCGCCGTAGTAGTAGTCCTGCCGCACCGGCTGCCGGTACGGCTCGTACGCGTCGTACGGCGCCTCGTGCGGCTGCTGCGGCACCCCGTACACCGGCTCCTGCGTCGGCTCGTACGGCGGGTACTCGGTGGCGCGATGAGAACCGGACATGCCGTCGATCCTGCCAAACGCCGCACCCGTTGGTAAACCCGGGTCGCGTGCGGGAGCCGTGAAGACGCCGCCGTCCGGGCCCGAGTACGGCCCGGACGGCAGGAAGTTCGCAGGTCAGAGGCGCATCGCCTGCGGGGCCTCGCGACGCATCGGGTCCGGGCCCTCGTACTCGCGGATGACCTCGTAGCGGGTGTTGCGCTCGACCGGGCGGAAGCCGGCGTCGCGGATCAGACCGAGCAGGTCCTCGCGGCCGAGCTTGTTCGGCGTGCCGAAGTTGTCCGCGTCGTGGGTGATCTTGTACTCGACCACCGAGCCGTCCATGTCGTCCGCGCCGTGGCTGAGCGCCAGCTGCGCGGTGGCGACGCCGTGCATCACCCAGAAGACCTTGACGTGCGGGACGTTGTCGAACAGCAGCCGGGAGACGGCGAAGGTCTTCAGCGCCTCGGCGCCGGTGGCCATCTCGGTACGGGCCATCAGCTTGTTGCGCACGACGCCGTCCTTGGAGTCGTGGAAGTCGTGCTGGTAGCGCAGCGGGATGAAGACCTGGAAGCCGCCGGTCTCGTCCTGCAGCTCGCGCAGCCGCAGCACGTGGTCCACCCGGTGGCGGGGCTCCTCGATGTGGCCGTACAGCATGGTGCACGGCGTCTTGAGGCCCTTGCTGTGCGCGAGGCGGTGGATCCGCGACCAGTCCTCCCAGTGGGTGTCGTGGTCGACGATGTGCTGGCGGACCTCCCAGTCGAAGATCTCGGCGCCGCCGCCGGTCAGCGACTCCAGGCCGGCGTCGATCAGCTCGTCCAGGATCTCGTCGGCGGACAGGCCGCTGATCTTCTCGAACCAGTGGATCTCGGTCGCGGTGAAGGCCTTCAGCGAGACGTTCGGCAGGGCCGCCTTCAGCTCCCGCAGCGAGCGCGGGTAGTAGCGCCACGGCAGGGTCGGGTGCAGGCCGTTGACGATGTGCAGCTCGGTGAGGGACTCGCTCTCCATCGCCTTGGCGAGGCGGACGGCCTCCTCGATGCGCATCGTGTACGCGTCCTTCTCGCCCGGCTTGCGCTGGAACGAGCAGTACGCGCAGGACGCGTTGCACACGTTGGTCATGTTGAGGTGGCGGTTGACGTTGAAGTGGACGACGTCGCCGTTCTTCCGCGTCCGCACGTGGTGGGCCAGCCCGCCCAGCCAGGCCAGGTCGTCGCTCTCGTAGAGCGCGATCCCGTCCTCGCGGGTCAGCCGCTCACCCGCGTAGACCTTCGCCTCCAGCTCGCGCTTGAGCCCTGCGTCCATGCGGTGCCCCGCCTCCTCCGACATTCGATTCCTTGCCGGACTGAGCGTACGCCTATGCGCAGAGCAGCTCCGCGAGCAGGACCGGGTCGATGTTCCCACCGCTGACCACGGCCGCGACCGTCTGGCCCCCGGTCTCGGCGGCGCGGTGGAAGTACGCGGCCGGGGCGACGGCACCGGAGGGCTCGGCGACCAGCCGGCCGCGGCGGGCCAGCAGGGCGACGGTGGCGCGAATCTCGTCCTCGGTGACGGTGACGATGTCGTCCACGTAGGTGGTGATGTGCTCGTACGGCAACACTCCGACCGAGGGGGTGCGCAGCCCGTCCGCGATGGTCCGGTAGGTGTCGGCGACCGGCCACTCCACCCGGCGCCCGGAGCGCAGGCTGGCCTGCGCGTCGGCGGCCAGCTCCGGTTCCACGCCGATCACCCGGATGCCCGGGCGGGTGAGCTTGAGCGCGGCCGCCGTCCCGCCGATCAGGCCGCCGCCGCTGACCGGCACCAGGACGGTGTCCAGCTCGGCCGGGGCGTCCTCGGCGATCTCCAGCCCGACCGTGCCCTGGCCCGCGATGATGAACGGGTCGTCGTACGGGGGCACCCAGACGTAGCCGTGCCTTTCGGCCAGCTCGCCGGGCAGAGCGTCCCGCTCCCCCGGCGGTACCAGGATCACCTCGGCGCCGTACGAGCGGGTGGCCTCCACCTTCACCGCGGGCGAGGTGTCCGGCATCACGATCACGGCCTTGATGCCGAGCAACTGCGCCGCGTACGCCACCGCCTGCGCGTGGTTGCCGCTGGACTGGGCGACCACGCCGCGGGAACGCTCCTCCGCGGTGAGCGCGGCCAACCGGTTGTAGGCGCCGCGGGTCTTGAAGGCCCCGGTCGGCTGGAGGTTCTCGGGCTTGAGCCAGAGCCGCCGCTCCCCCTCGGCCGCCCAGGGGGCGGGAACCAGCGGGGTGCGCACAGCGACCCCCGCGATCCGCTGCCGAGCGGCGCGCAGTTCCTCCAGACCGACCAATGCCATAAGTCACTCTCCTACAGGAGGAAGCTCACTCACCCGGTTCTCCCACTTCGTGGAGAGTACGACAGTGGTGCGGGTCCGGGCCACGCCCTTTGTGCCCGAGATCCGCTTCACCACCGACTCCAGGCCGGCCACGTCGGCCACCCGGACCTTGAGCATGTAGGAGTCGTCACCCGCGATGAACCAGCAGTCCTCGACCTCGTTGAGGTCCTTCAGCCGGAACGCGACGTCCTCGTGGTCGGCCGCGTCGGTGAGCTGAAGGCCGATCAGGGCCGTGACGCCGAAGCCGAGCGAGGCCGGGTTGACCGTCGCGCGGTAGCCGGTGATGACCCCGGCCTGCTCCAGGCGGTTGATGCGGTCCGTGACGCTCGGGCCGGAGAGTCCGACCAGCCGGCCCAGCTCGGCGTAGGACGCGCGGCCGTTCTCCCGGAGCGCCTGGATGAGCTGTCTGTCCACCGTGTCCATATACCGTCCGCGTCCTTCCGAACCTCACCAGACCCACAGATCATTATCCGGATTCAAAGGCGCCGTGCGCTGACCGACCCGGATATCGCAGAGAAGATACTCTCCCGCCCTCGCTCTCCTTACTCCCCCTCAGCCGAAGCGCCCCCGCCGCTCCCGCTCTGGCGGGCCGCCGCGCCCAACTCCCCTTCCCAGCGCAGGTACAGGGAATGCGGCACGCCCACGGCGTCCAGCACCCGGCCGGCCACGAAATCCACGAGTTCGCGCACGGTGGAGCCGCCGGCGTAGAAGCCGGGCGACGCGGGCAGGACCACCGCGCCCTGCGCGTCGAGTTCCACCAGGTGCTTCAACGTCACCCCGTTGAGTGGCGTCTCGCGCACGCAGACGACGAGTGGTCGACGCTCCTTCAGGGTGACACTGGCGACCCGCTGCAGCAGGTCCTTGCTCAGACCGAGCGCGATCCCGGCCACCGCGCCGGTGGTCGCGGGCACCACCAGCATGCCCTTGGCGGGGTACGAGCCGCTGGACGGGCCGGCCGCGAAGTCCCCCGCGGACCAGTAGCGGACGTCCTCCAGGCCCTGGTCGGTCCCCAGCCAGGCGGCGAGGTCGGTGCGCCAGTGGGCGTCCCGGAAGGAGATGCCGGTCTCGTCCAGGATGGTGAGCCGGGCGGCCCGGCTGACGATCAGGTCCACCGCCTCACCGGCGGCCAGCAGCGCCCGGATCACCGAAGCCGCGTACGGCGTCCCCGACGCTCCCGAGACCCCGACCACCCACGGCTGACGCTTCGCGATTCCCATGGGGCATTTCTATCCCGGCTTCACCCGGGGCTTCGGCCGGGGCATCCCCCGGAGGCCGCCGCCCGGCCGGGCGGAACGGGTCCGGGAGCGCGCGTCCCCTGGGAGGATGGGGGGCATGGCAGCGACCCTCGTCGACCTCACCCATCAGGTGACCACCGCGATGCCGGTCTACCCCGGCGATCCGACCGTGCTGTTGGAGCCCGCGCTCACCACCGCGACGGCCGGGGTGAACGTGCTCGCCCTGCACCTCGGCTCGCAGTCCGGGACCCATGTGGACGCGCCGTACCACGTGGACGTCACCTGGCCGACGCTGGACGGGCTGCCGCTGGAGCGGTTCACCGGGCCCGCCGTGGTGGCCGACCTGCGGGGGCTGGAGCCCCGGGCGGCCGTCACCCCCGCGCTGCTGGCGCCCGCGCTGGAGCGCTGCGGGGAGGGTTCCGTCCTGCTGCTGGCCACCGGCTGGGCCCGGCACTGGGGCACCGACGCCTACCTCGCCCACCCCGGCCTGACCGCCGAGGCGGCCGAGGCGATCGTCGCCGCCGGAGTGCGCACGGTTGGGGTGGACGCGCTGAGCGTCGACCCCACCCCCGACCCGGGCCCGGGCGACCCGGCGGTGGCCGCGCTGCTCGCCGACCTCACCGACGAGCACGACCAGCCCGCCGAGGAGCCGACGCTGGCCGCCCACCGGGTGCTGCTGGGGGCGAGCGGCGGTGGGGTGATCGCCGAGAACCTGACCGACCTGCGGGCGCTGCTGGAGGCGCAGGAGGCCGGTCGGCCGGTGGAGGTCTCGCTGTTCCCGCTGCGGCTGGTGGCGGCGGACGGCGCCCCGGTCCGGGCGGTGGCCCGGCTGGGCTGAGCCCGCCGGCCCGCCCCGGCCCGGGGCTTGGTCTAGACCATCCCCCGGTGGCGCCAGTACGCTGTCAGGCCATGGCTGAGATCATCGGAGTGATCGAGCGACTCTGGCGCTACCCCGTGAAATCCACCGGCGGCGAGCGGCTCGACTCCGTCGAGGTGGACGTGCGCGGCCTGGCCGGCGACCGCCTCTACGCCGTCCGCGACTCCTCCGGCAGGCTCGGCTCGGGCAAGACCACCCGCCGCTTCCGCCGGATGGACGGCCTGCTGCGGCTCTCCGCCCGCCTCGGTCACCGGCTCGACGGCCCCGAGCTGTTCGACCCGCTCGGCCGCCCGGTCGACCACCCCACCGCGTTCCTGCGCGCCTACCTCCAGCGCGAGGACGTCGCACTCGCCCGCGAGGACGCCGTCCCGCACTTCGACCGGCTACCGGTCAGCGTGCTCACCACCGCCACCCTGGAATGGGTCCGCGAGGCCGTCCCCTTCGCCGTGGTGGACGAGCGCCGGTTCCGCCCCAACATCGTGCTGCGCACCCCGCCCGGCACCCCGCCGTTCGTCGAGGACGACTGGTTCGGCCGCCAGGCCCGCGGCGAGGCCCCGGACAGCGCCCGGCTCGCCTTCGTCACCTCCAGCGAGCGCTGCGCGATGACCGCGGCCCCGCAGCCCGGGCTGCCGCATGCCCCCGAGATCCTCAAGGCGATCGTGCACGCCCACGACGGCCGCCTCGACGCGCTCGCCGAGGTGGCCGCCCCGGGGTGGCTGCGGCTGGGCGACCGGCTGGTGCTGGGCTGAGCGGGGGGCCGCCTCCGCAAGCCGTTCAGCCGCGGATCAGGCAGAAGGGGTGACCGGCCGGGTCCGCGTAGATCCGCCACCGGCCGACGTCGCGCAGGCGGACGGCGCCGAGGGCGAGCACCCGGGGTTCGGCGGCGTCCAGGTCCGGGACGTCGATGTCCAGGTGCGCCTGCTGCGGGTGCCCGGGATCGGGCCAGCGGGGCGGGCGATGGTCGGCGACCGCCTGGAAACAGAGCACCGTGCCGTCGTCGAGGTGCAGGGTGGACCAGCCGGCGCCGAGCGACCAGCGCGGGTCCGGTCGGTCGACCTCACCGCCGAGCAGGGCGGCGTAGAAGCGGGCGAGTACGGCCGGGTCCGGGCAGTCGAGCACCAGGCACTGCAGTTTGCCGATCACGGTTCTCCTCAGGGTACTTCCATGTCCGATCCGGACGGGGCGACCGCCCGGAGGTAGGCGTCGGCGAAGAGCTCGAAGGACTCGTCCAGCGAGGGCAGCCCGTCGCCGAGGACGGGTTCGAGCACCGGCCGCACCAGGACGTGACTGAGCAGCGGGCCGATCAGCAGTTGCACCAGCACCGGGAGCGGCAGGGGCCGGATCCGCCCGGCCTCGACGTGCGGCAGCAGCAGGCGGCCGAGGCCGTCGATGATCTGCGGCATGTGGGCGGCCATCATCCGGGCGGCGGGCCCGTCCGGACGGCCGAACAGGTCGGCGAAGACCGCCGGGATGATCCGCGGCTCGTTGGACAGGGAGGCGAGGAAGGTGCGGTGGAGCGCCCGGACGGTGTCCTCCAGACGCTCGGGCGGGTCGGCAGCCAGCGCCTGGAGGTCCGGCAGCGGGCCGTACTGCAGGAAGACAGCGGCGAGCAGGCCGTCCCGCCCCTCGAAGACGGTGTGCAGGCTGGGCAGCGAACACTCGGCCCGGTCCGCGACCGCGTCCAGGGTGACCCCGCCGAGGCCGCGTTCGGCCACCAGGTGGGCCGCCGCCGAGATCGCGCGCTCCCGTACCGGCGGCCGTCCGCCCGGGTCGACGCCGGTCTGCCGGACCGCCTCGTCCAGGGGCGCCCGGGAGCCGCCGAGCCGGCGCAGCAGGGTGCTGCGCGAGACGCCGGCCGCCGCCGCGATCGCCGTCAGCGGGACGTCCGCGACGTCCTGGCCCCGTTCCTTCGCCGCCGTGAGCGCGGCCGACACCAGATCCTTCATGTGGAGCATCGTACTACTTGACACCTGAGACGGTTCCAGAGAGTCTGTATATGCAAGTTCCACACAGGGACCGCAAGGGGACCAGGGATTCACGGATCGAGGGGAGAGAGCCATGAGCGTCGTCATCTCCGGGGGCGGGCCCGCCGGAATGGTGCTGGGCCTGGTGCTGGCCCGGGCCGGCGTCGAAGTGACCGTGCTGGAGAAGCACGGCGACTTCCTGCGCGACTTCCGCGGCGACACCGTCCACGCCTCCACCGTGCGGCTGATGGACGAACTCGGCCTGGGCCGGGAGTTCGCCGCACTGCCGCAGAGCCGGCTCGGCAACCTGGTGGTGCCGGTGCCCGGCGTCGGGCAGGTCGCGCTGAGCGCCTTCGACAAGCTGCCCGCGCCGTACAACTACATCGCGATGATCCCGCAGTGGGACCTGCTCAACTTCCTGGTGGCACAGGCCGAACGGGAACCCACCTTCACCGTCCGGATGAACACCGAGGCGACCGGGCTGATCCGGGAGGGCGGCCGGGTGGCCGGCGTGCGCTACCGCACCCGGGACGGCGAGGAGGGCGAGATCCGGGCCGAACTCACCGTCGCCGCCGACGGTCGGCACTCCACCCTGCGCCGGGAGGCCGGGCTGGTGCCCGAGGAGTACCCGGTGCCCTTCGACGTCTGGTGGTTCCGGCTGCCCCGGCACGCCCACGAGCAGGCCGCGCCGCCCAACCTCGCCCCCGGCTTCGGACAGGGCGAGATGGCGCTCAGCCTGACCCGCGACGACTACTTCCAGATCGCCTACTTCCTGCCCAAGGGGGCCGACGCGCAGCGCCGCGCCGAGGGCATCGAGCGCTTCCGCGACCGGATCGCCCGGCTGATGCCCCAGTACGCCGACCGGGTCGACCAGTTGGCGAGCCTGGACGACGTCCACCTGCTCGACGTCAAGCTCAACCGGCTGGACCGCTGGTACACCGACGGACTGCTGCTGATCGGCGACGCCGCCCACGCGATGTCCCCGGCCGGCGGGGTGGGCATCAACCTCGCCATCCAGGACGCCGTCGCCGCCGCCACCCTGCTCGCCGAGCCGCTGCGGCGCGGCCGACCGACCGTCGCGGCGCTGGCCCGGGTGCAGCGGCGGCGCCAACGCCCGACCGTGATCATGCAGCGGATGCAGCGGATGCTGCACGGCCTGATGTTCACCCCGGTGCTCAGCGGGCGCCGGGTCGGCCCGCCCCTCCAGTTCGCCCTGCTCGCCCGCTACGTCCCGGCCGTGCGGATGGGCGTCTCACGGCTGATCGCGCTCGGGCCACGGCCGGAGCACGCGCCGGACTTCGCCCGGCGGCCGGCCGCCTGAGGAACGGGCCGCCTGAGGAACGGCCGAACTGCTGCGGCCACCTCGCCCAGATCGAGCACGGCCTCGACGACCCCAAGCACGTCGCCATCGTCAAGATGACCTGGGCCGCCGGGAATTGGGACCCGGACGACCCCCGGATCGAGGAACTCGCCACCGAGGTCGCCGAGCACTTCATCGCCGACCCCTCCCTGATCCCCACCCTCTCCGGCCTCCGGAACCGCGAGGACGGCGACACCCGCAAGGAACTGCTCACCCACCACGGCGAGGACCAGCGGCCCGGCTGGACCCGGCTGACCACGCTCATAGAGCAGAAGGTCCGGGCGGCGGGCGTCGACATCCCCTGAGCCGGTCCGACGACCGCGAGCAAGCTCGGACGAGACGACAGGAGCGCCCCGCGAGTACGCCACGGGGGTCGCCGCGATCTACCGGGCCGCCGCCGAACCCGTCCGGGCAGCCGAGGCGCTCTACCCGTCCGTCGGGTCGAGAGTCGTCGCCATGGGCGCCACTCCCCTTCAACGAGACCGTTGTCGGGATCGACGATAGGCCCGTGGCGACGGAGTCGACGCAAGCAGTGACCTTGTGGGAATCAGATTCCGAGCCCGCGAAGGAGCAGGTCCACCAGCGCGAAGAAGAACAGCGAGATGCCGACGAAGCTGTTCGTCTGGAAGAACGCGCGGTTGAGCTTCGACAGGTCGTTCGGCTTCACGATGGTGTGCTCGTACACGAAAGCGCCCGCAACGATCACGAGGCCGGTCCAGAACGCCACACCGGCGTCGGTGAGCACCGCGAACCAGCCCAGCAGAAGCGTCGTCAGGACGTGGCACACCCGCGCGCCCCAGATCGCCGCCGGCACGCCGAAGCGGGCCGGCGGCGAGCCGACGCCGTTCTCGCGGTCGGACTCGACGTCCTGGCAGGCGTAGATGAGGTCGAAGCCGCCGATCCAGATGCCGACCGCCACGCCCAGGACCACGGCCTCCCAGGACCAGCTGCCCGTCACCGCGAGCCAGGCGCCCACCGGGCCCATCGCCTGGGCGACACCCAGGATCGCCTGCGGGAAGTTGGTGAACCGCTTGCCGTACGGGTAGACCACCATCGGCACCACGGCGACCGGCGCCAGCGCCAGGCACAGCGGGTTCAGCATCGCCGCCGCGCCGAGGAACACCACCAGCGCCACGGCCGAGCCGACGTACGCCGTCTTCAACGACACGGCCCCGGTGACGAGTTCGCGCCCCGCCGTACGCGGGTTCCGGGCGTCGAGCTCGCGGTCGATGATCCGGTTGGCCGCCATGGCGAAGGTGCGCAGGCCGACCATGCACACCGTGACGACGAACAGCTCGCCCCAGTGCACCCGCTGGTCGGCGAGGAACATGGCCGTCAGCGCGGCGATGTAGGCGAAGGGCAGGGCGAAGACCGAGTGCTCGATCATCACCAGGCGAAGGAACGCCTTCGTGCGCCCCGGGGTCTCGACTGCGGCCGTGCTCACAGCCCGTACTCCTTCCAGCGGCGCGAAACCAGCGCGGCCGTCGCCGGGTCCGAGGAGACCATCTCCGGCCAGCCGCCGTCCCGGGTGTAGCCCTCCTCGGGCAGCTTGCGGGTTGCGTCGATGCCCGCCTTGCCGCCCCAGAACTGCTGGTAGGAGGCATGGTCGAGGTGGTCGACCGGGCCCTCGACGACGGTGAGGTCCCGGCTGTAGTCGACGTTGCCGAAGGCCCGCCAGGCGACTTCCTGGTAGTCGTGCACGTCGCAGTCGGCGTCCACCACGATGATCAGCTTGGTCAGCGACATCATGTGGGCGCCCCAGATGGCGTGCATCGTCTTCTGGGCGTGCTTGGGGTACTTCTTGTCGATCGAGACGATCACACAGTTGTGGAAGCCACCGGCCTCGGGCAGGTCGTAGTCGACGATGTCCGGGATGATGATCTTCAGCAGTGGCAGGAAGAAGCGCTCGGTGAACTTGCCGAGCGGACCGTCCTCCGTCGGCGGCCGGCCGACCACGATCGACTGCAGGATCGGACGGCGGCGCATCGTCACACAGTCGATCTTGAGCGCCGGGAAGGGCTCCTGCGGGGTGTAGAAGCCGGTGTGGTCGCCGAACGGGCCCTCGGGGAGCATCTCCCCGGGCTCCAGCCAGCCCTCCAGCACCACTTCGGCGTCGGCCGGGACCTGGAGCGGGACGGTCTTGCAGTCGACCATCCGCACCCGCTCGCCCGCGACGAAGCCGGCGAAGAGGTACTCGTCGATGTCCCCGGGCAGCGGGGCGGTGGCCGCGTAGGTGACGGCGGGCGGGCAGCCGAAGGCGATCGCGACCGGGAGGCGCTCACCGCGCTTGGCCGCCACGGCGGCGTGGTTGCGGCTGTCCTTGTGGATCTGCCAGTGCATCCCGATGGTCCGGCGGTCGTGCCGCTGGAGCCGGTAGAGGCCGAGGTTGCGGATGCCGGAGTCCGGGTCCTTGGTGTGGGTGAGGCCCAGGTTGAAGAAGGAGCCGCCGTCCAGCGGCCAGGTGAAGAGGGCGGGCAGCTCGTCCAGGTTGACGTCGTCGCCGGTGAGCACGACCTCCTGGACCGGGGCGTCACCGGACTTCACGTGCCGGGGCGGGACGTGCGCCATCGAGGCGAGCTTGCCGAAGGCGTCCCGGAAGCCGGTGAAGCCCTGCGGCAGCTCGGGCTTGAGCAGGCCGGCGATCTTCTCGGAGATGTCGTCCGGGCCCTTGAGGCCGAGCGCCTTCGCCAGTCGGCGTTCGGTACCGAAGACGTTCATCGCCAGCGGCATCGACGAGCCCTTGACGTTCTCGAACAACAGCGCCGGACCCTTGGCCTTCTGCACGCGATCGACGATCTCGCCGATCTCCAGGTGGGGGTCCACCTCCGCCTTGATGCGCTTGAGGTCGCCCTCGCGGTCGAGGGCCCGGAGGAACGAGCGGAGATCGTCGTATGCCATGCCTGTCAGTATCCGCCACCCGATAGCCTGGCTTGCGTCAAGGGCCCCGGGAAGGCGCCCACCACTACCGCCGTCGCCGGGGGGAGATCGCAGCCGTGCTGAGGATTCTTCTGACCATCGTCCTTCCGCTCGCTCTGTGGGTGTGGGCGTTCATCGACTGCCTGGTCACGCCCGAGGGCGAGGTGAAGCACCTGCCGAAGCCGATCTGGCTGATCATCGTGCTGCTCTTCCCGCCGCTGGGCCCGATCGCCTGGCTGGTGGCCGGCAAGCAGCGCGGGTTCCTGCGGACCGGCGCGCCCGGCGGCTACCCGGGGCAGCCGTCCGGCGCCGCGCGTCGCGGGCGTCCGCCGGCACCGGACGACGACCCCGAGTTCCTCGCCTCCCTGAAGGGCGACCCGGGCGACTCCACAAGGATCGACTCCCCGAAGAGCGACTCCTCGAAGGGCGACTCCTTGAAGGGGAGCGACAAGGAGCACGAGGACATGCTCAAGCAGTGGGAGGCCGATCTGCGCCGCCGCGAGGAGGAGCTGCGCGGCAAGGACGAGCCGGAGGACGGCCGAAAGAGCTGATCGGAGCGGTTGGACCATTCCCTCGGACAGCCCACCCGGGGCCTCTCGGGTGGGCTTCGACGTTTTTGGCGCTTCCCTACGACTGCGGGCCCTCTAGCACGAGTCGGCCCCACCGGGACGCCGGACTTGAGCGGCGCTTGACCGGTGCACGAGATACCGCCCCTACATTGGTGAGAGACGGCCCTGACCTGCACTTTTCTTCATGCTCAGATCATCGGACCATCATCCGCCCGACAACCCCCAGTATTCGAACGGATACCGAGCGCTGAGGCGTCGACCCGACCGCTTCTGTGCAGCCCTGACAGCTAAACGAACTCGACCTTGTACGGAATCGACGCCGAAACCAGCGCACGGCCCCTCGTACAGTCATAAGTGAAGAAAGTGATTCGCAGCTGGGGGCATAGCAGACGTCGGCTGTCGGACAGTTCCCTCACCCTTGGAGTGGTTCGAGATGACGGTTGTGCATGAGGCTCCGGTCGGTGACGAGGTCCCCGAGGTCCCGGCCGACGCCCGCGGGCGGGTCGCCGAGCTGCACGAGCTCCGCGAGAAGGTGCGGCGCGGCCCCAGCGAGAAGGCCACCGAGGCCCAGCACGCGAAGGGCAAGCTGACCGCCCGCGAGCGCATCGAGCTGCTGTTGGACGAGGGCTCCTTCCACGAGGTCGAGCCGCTGCGCCGGCACCGCGCCCAGGGCTTCGGCCTGGAGGCCAAGAAGCCGCACACCGACGGCGTGATCGTCGGCTGGGGCACCGTGCACGGGCGCACCGTGTTCACCTACGCGCACGACTTCCGGATCTTCGGCGGCGCGCTGGGCGAGGCCCACGCGCAGAAGATCCACAAGATCATGGACATGGCCATCGCGGCCGGTGCCCCGCTGGTGTCGCTGAACGACGGCGCCGGCGCCCGCATCCAGGAGGGCGTCACCGCCCTGGCCGGCTACGGCGGCATCTTCCAGCGCAACACCAGGGCCTCGGGCGTCATCCCGCAGATCTCGGTGATGCTGGGCCCGTGCGCCGGTGGCGCCGCGTACTCCCCGGCGCTGACCGACTTCGTCTTCATGGTCCGCGAGACCTCGCAGATGTTCATCACCGGCCCGGACGTGGTCCAGGCGGTGACCGGCGAGAAGATCAGCCAGAACGGCCTGGGCGGCGCGGACGTGCACGCCGGGGTCTCGGGCGTGTCGCACTTCGTCTACGACGACGAGCAGTCCTGCATCGAGGAGGTCCGCTACCTCCTGTCGCTGCTGCCGCAGAACAACCGCGAGATGCCGCCGTCCGTCGCGACCGAGGACCCGGTCGAGCGGCGCAACGACAGCCTGCTGGACCTGGTGCCCGCCGACGGCAACCGGCCGTACGACATGCGCAAGGTGATCGAGGAGATCGTCGATCACGGCGAGTACCTGGAGATCCACGAGCGCTGGGCGACCAACGTGCTGTGCGTGCTGGCCCGGGTCGACGGCCACGTGACCGGCATCATCGCCAACCAGCCGCAGTCGCTGGCCGGCGTGCTGGACATCAACGCCAGTGAGAAGGCCGCGCGCTTCGTCCAGATGTGCGACGCCTTCAACATCCCGCTGCTCACCCTGCTGGACGTGCCCGGCTTCCTGCCCGGTGTCGACCAGGAGCACGGCGGCATCATCCGGCACGGCGCCAAGCTGCTGTACGCGTACTGCAACGCCACCGTGCCGCGCATCTCGCTGATCCTGCGCAAGGCCTACGGCGGCGCCTACATCGTCATGGACTCCCGCTCCATCGGTGCGGACCTGTCCTACGCCTGGCCGACCAACGAGATCGCGGTGATGGGTGCCGAAGGCGCCGCCAACGTCATCTTCCGCCGCGAGATCAACGGCGCCGAGGACCCGGACGCCATGCGCGCCCAGAAGATCAAGGAATACAAGAACGAACTGATGCACCCGTACTACGCGGCCGAGCGCGGCCTCGTGGACGACGTCATCGACCCGGCCGAGACCCGCCAGGTGATCGCCGCCGCCCTCGCGATGCTCCGCACCAAGCACGCCGACCTGCCCAGCCGCAAGCACGGCAACCCGCCGATGTAGCACCTGCACGACGTACCACCCGTACGACGCAGCACGCAGCAGGCCTTCCGAGCGACACCACACCACTTTCACCGGGGGAGAAACCAGAACATGACCGCTTCCGCCGAACCCCTCGTCCGCATCGTCCGCGGCAGCCTCTCCGACGAGGAACTCGCCGCCCTCACCGCAGTGCTGATGGCCCGCGCGGCCGCCGCGCAGCAGGTCGCCGCCATCGCGCCGATCGAGCCGATCGCCAGCTGGCAGCGGCTGGAGCGCCGCCCGGCCTACTACTCGCCGGTCAGCTGGCAGCAGGCCGCCTGACGGTCCGGAGCCCTTCCGACGGCCGGTCACCCCACCCGGGTGACCGGCCGTCGGGGCATACCCGAGCCGTGCGCGAGGCCGTGCGCAAGCGGTGCCCGCCCGTCCGGTCGGGTGCGAAGCGGCTCGGTAGGATACCTACTGGACGGTATGCGCCCGTCGCCCCGTCGGCCCCCATAGGATCAGCCGCTGCCGAGGTAGAGAACTTTCCAGGGAGGCTGCGATGGCCAGGCAGGCCCGCGCGCTGGCGACCCGCCAGGCGGTACTCCTCGCGGCCGCCGAGGTGTTCGACGAACGGGGCTACGCCGCCGCCACGATGTCCGAGATCCTGGACCGGGCCGGCGTCACCAAGGGCGCGCTGTACTTCCACTTCCACTCCAAGGAGGAGCTGGCGCTCGCCGTGATCGAGGGCCAGGGCGCCTGGATCGCCTCCTGGGAGCCCTCCTCGGACAACCCGGTGCAGACCCTGATCGACCTCGGGTACGCCTTCGCGCACGCGCTCCAGGAGGATCCGCTGGTGCGCGGGAGCATCCGGCTGACGATCGAGCACGGCAGCTTCACCCAGCCGCAGATCGCCGCCTACCAGGGCTGGATGGACCTGGTCCGCGAGCTGCTGGAGCGCGCCCGGGACGCCGGGGACCTCCACCCGGGGGTCGACCTGGCGGCCGCCTCCGGGGTGATCACCGGGGCGGTCACCGGGATCCAGCTGAGCTCCCAGGTGCTGGCCGACCGACGGGACCTGATCCAGCGGATGGCCGACCTGTGGACGCTGCTGCTGCCGGGGCTGGTGCAGCCGCACGCGCTCGCCCGGCTGAGCGTGGCCGAGCGCGCCTGAGCGTCGCCGGGACCGGCCGAGTGGCCGAGCGCGCCCGGGCGTCGCCGGGACCGGCCCGGCAGGGCCGAGCGAGCCCGAGTCCGGCGGATCAGACCCGGTAGCCCGGGCAGCGCTCCGCCGCCACCAGGGCGGGCAGCGCGGCCGCCCAGAGCCGGCGGACGGCCTCCGGGGTGGGCCGGCCGAGCTCCTCGGCGGCCAGCAGCACCTGGCCCGCCACCACCGAGCTGAGCAGTTCGGCACAGGCCCGCCGGTCCACTCCCGGGCGCAGTTCGCCGGCCTCGGCGGCGCGGTCCAGCAGTCGGTGGACGACGGCGGTGAGGCTGCGCCAGGTGGCGCCGGCGGGCTGGGCGTCCGGGGCGCCGGCCGGGCGGCCGAGTCGGACGCCCGCCCGGACCACGACGTCCTCGCGCAGCAGTCGGGCCAGCTCGTGCGAGAGGTCGATCAGCCCCTGGACGGCCGGGCCCTCCGCGCGCAGGGCGCGCAGCGCGGCCGAGCCGATCTCCCGCCCGGCGGCGGCCCGTACGCCGTCGGCCAGGGCCTGCTTGGAGACGAAGTGGAAGTAGAGGGCGCCCTTGCTCACCCCGGCCCGGTGGCTGATGTCGACGAGGCTGGCGGCCTCGAAGCCGACTCGGGCGAAGGCGTCCGCCGCGGCGAGCAGGACGGCCTGCCTGGTCCGCCCCGCGCGTTCCTGCTTGACCACTGGCCCCTCCGGACTCGGCCGGACGCGCTCCCCCGCCCCGTCCGGCTGCTGTCGGCGCGCCCTCGGTGGGGGCGGCGCATCGCATGCGGACGACCTCGGCCGAAACCGCATGGTTGGTATCTAATCTAGCGCGCCTGTCGACCCCGCCGTCCAGCGGGGACCACACCCCGCCCAAGGTCTGCCCTCCCCGTTTCGGGCATTCCCGCAGCCCAGAGGCCGGGTAGCGTGATCGGGCCGGGCGTTGCGGCCGGGGCGACCCCGGCCGCAGAACACAAACCGGGTGGTATGTATGTTTTGCTGTGGGGCGTCCGTAGCGGCCGCTCGACCGACACCCTGGAGCGGGGCCAGTCATGCCATTGATCGTAGAGCCGGACGCCGACGGCCCGTACGCCCACCCCGGCTCCGCCGCCCTCCCCAACCCGGGTTACGACTTCCACGACCGGACCGTCTCCCGGCACCTGGTGCACCGCGCCTCGGTGTCCGAGGTCTTCCTCACCGGCTGGCAGGCCACCGGCCCGTACGACTTCCTCCTCGGCGCCCAGTGGCCCCGGCTGCACGGCTTCTACCGGCTACCCGGGGACCGCTACCACGACCCGGTGCTGGTGGCCGAGACCGTCCGGCAGGCCGGACTGCTGATCGGCCACGCCGGCTTCGGGGTGCCGCGCGGACACCACTTCGTCATGGAGGAGCTGGGCTACGCGCTCGACGAGGCGGGCCTGCCCGGCCTCGCGGTCACCGCCGGGCCGGCCTCGCTGATGCTGACCGTCGGCTGCGAGGACGTCCGGATGCGGCACGGCCGGCTGGCCTCGCTGCGGGTGCACGCCGAGATCACCCGGGACGGCCTGCGGATCGGCCACGGCTCCGGTCAGCTGCGGGTGATGACCCCTGCCTCGTACGAGCGGCTGCGCGGGCCCGGGCGGCAGGCCGTCATCCCGCCGCGGCCGCCGGAGCCCGCCGCGCCCGAACTCGTCGGCCGGGCCCACCCTGCGGACGTGGTGCTCAGCCCGACCCTGCGGCCGGACACCTGGCTGCTGCGGGCCGACGCCGGGCACCCGGTGCTGTTCGACCACGAGCTGGACCACGTCCCCGGGATGCTGGTGCTGGAGGCCGCCCGGCAGGCCGCCCAACGGCTGCACCATCCCGAGCCGGTGGTACCGGTCGAGCTGGTGACCTCCTTCGACCACTACATCGAGCTGGATCGGCCCTGCTTCGTCCGAGCGGTGCGCGAGCAGTCGCCGGACGGCCGGCGCACGCCCGTACTGGTCCGGCTGGTCCAGGACGGGCGGACGGCGGCCGAGTGCCGGCTGCTCACCGAACCGGTCGACGGCCCGCGGGTGCCGGTCCGGCGGGACGCCTTCGACGGCCGCCCCGCCGCCCCGGGCCTCGGCAGCACCCGGCTGCCGCTGGCGAGTTGACCAGGGCCTGCCCCTCGGGTCCTCGCCGGGCCCGCCGGAGCCCGACGGGCGGGCACTCCCCCG
Source organism: Kitasatospora sp. NPDC101155 (assembly GCF_044768305.1). Taxonomy (NCBI): domain Bacteria; kingdom Bacillati; phylum Actinomycetota; class Actinomycetes; order Kitasatosporales; family Streptomycetaceae; genus Kitasatospora; species Kitasatospora sp. NPDC101155. The sequence continues at coordinate 171,526 of NZ_JBIWPN010000005.1, forward strand.
TTACGCCGCCACCAGCGCGGCCGGCCGCCGCCCGGCGTGCATCACGCTGAGGTTGGCCGCCAGCCGGACCGGGTCCTGGGCCAGCCAGAGCCGCAGCGCCGCGCCCAGTGCCGCGCTGGCCGACTCGATCCGGACGTCGGTGATCTGGGCGATCCGGGCCGCGCCGGGTACCAGCAGGTCGGCCAGGGCGGTCGGCAGCCAGACCGTCAGGGCGCACGGCGCGGGCGTGGCGATGGCGCTCAGCAGTCGGTAGGCGTCCCCCGGAGCGCTGAGCGTGGGGATGATGTCCAGCAGAGCATCGGCCACCACTTCGGAAACGTCGCTTCGGTGTCCCTGGGCGAGCCGGCGGAGCAGCAGTTGCTCGGCGGCGGTGATTCGGACGGTCAGCATGACCTCGTCGCACTCCATTGCGCGATTTCCTCCTCGTTCCTCCCCGTACCGGCACGGACGGCCGGCACGAACTACCCCTGTTGCACCTCGGCCCGGCTACCTCCTGCGGAAAGCCGGGCCGGTGGGTGGGTGCCCCCGGTCAGATCCCCGCGTAGGAGTGCTTGCCGGTGACGAAGATGTTCACGCCGTAGTAGTTGAAGAGCCAGCAGGCGAAGGCCGCCAGGGCCAGGTACGCGGCCTTGCGGCCCTTCCAGCCGGCCGTCGCACGGGCGTGCAGGTAGCAGGCGTAGGCGACCCAGGTGATGAACGACCAGGTCTCCTTCGGGTCCCACTCCCAGTACTTGCCCCAGGCCGCCTCGGCCCAGATCGCGCCCGCGATGATGGTGAACGTCCAGAGCGGGAAGACCAGGGCGTTGATCCGGTAGGACAGCTTGTCGAAGGTGGAGGCGGCGGGCAGCCGGCGCCAGATCGAGGCCGAGGTGCCCAGCGGGCCGGTGGTCAGGCCGGCTGCCATGCGCCGGTCGAAGGAGTCCTTGCCGAGGTACAGCAGCGTGGCGATGAAGGCCGCGTAGAAGGCGCCGCCGCAGATGATCGCGGTGGAGACGTGGATCGCCAGCCAGTACGAGTGCAGCGCCGGGACGAGCTGCTCGGAGTCGGTGTACAGCACCTGCGTCGCGATGCCGAGCGTCAGCAGCACCGCGACGGTGACCGGCAGGCCGAGCCAGCGGACGTTCTTCCTCGCGGCCAGCAGGACCAGGTACGCGGCCGTCATCGCGAAGGCGAAGGCGCAGGAGAACTCGTACATGTTGCCCCACGGCCAGCGGGACACCGACAGGCCGCGGGCGACGATGCCGCCGCCGTGCAGCAGCAGCGCCAGGACGGTCAGCGAGACCGCGATGCGGCCGGCCAGGTCGGCCTTCTCGCTGGTGCCGGCCGCGCCCGGACCGTCCACGTCCTCGTCGCCGCGACCGCCGGTGACGACGGTCGCGCCCTCGCCCGCCAGGACGGTGCGGGTGAGCGTGGTGGTGCCGCCCTTCGCCCCGGCCACGGTGACGGTCACCTGCTTGGCGGCCTTGGGCTCCGCGGCGGCGACGGTCTCGGCCAGGTTGCCCGACTGTTCCTTGGAGCGGACGGCGACCGCGCCCTTGCTACCGAACGTCCACTCGAACATGTGGGCGAACATGGCGATCGTGTAGACCGCCATCGCCGAATAGATCAGCTTGTTGGAGAGGTCGGCCAGCTGTGGGTCGACCCCCGAGGCGAGATGCACCGTCTACTCCTTGGAGTTCTGGTCGGCAGGGGCTGTGGGGTCTTCTGCTGCGTGATCTTCTGGTGCCCGGTCGTCTTCCCCGGGGGCGGATCCGTTCTCGTCCTCGGCCGCCGGGGTCTCCCCCTCGGCCACCGGGGCGTCGTCCTCGGATGCCGGGGCGTCGTCCTGGAGGTCGACCGCCAGTTCGGCCAGCTCCTCGGCGATCTTCGCCGACTCGCTGCGGCCCAGCCCGGCCAGCTCCACCTGGGTGCCGCCGCCCGGCAGGGCCACCGCCCGCACCCAGATCCGGCAGCGCTGGATGAACAGCGAGCCGATCAGGCCGAGGATCGCCAGGACGGCGCCGGTCAGCGCGATCGCGTTGCCCGGGCGGTGCGAGACGTTGAAGCTCGCCCACTGCTTGTAGCCCTCGAAGGTGACGCTGCCGTAGCCGTCCGGCAGGGTCCAGCCCTGACCGGGCTTGAGCCGGGCCTTGGCCGGCTGGTCGTCCACCTTCATCTGGGTGAGCTTGCGGGTGTTCAGCTGGTAGATGTTCTGCGGCAGGCCGGAGTCGGTGCCGAGGTCGCCGGAGAAGGCGTTCAGCACCAGCTCGGGCTCGGCGTCGCCGGGGAACAGCGAGACCGGGCCGGTCCCCGCGAAGCTCACCGGCGCCGTCGGCAGGAAGAAGCCGGAGAAGCCCAGCTGGGACTTGTTGCCGTCCGGGCCGATGCCGTAGTCGGAGACCTTCACGACACCGGTCGAGGTCAGGTTGGCGTCCTGCGGCAGGAACGGCACGACGTCGTGGTAGACCACGTCACCCTTGCCGTTGCGGACGGTGATGACCGGGGCGTAGCCGTGGCCGATCAGGTAGACCTTGCTGCCGCCGATCTCCAGCGGGTGGTTGACCTCGATCGTGCCCTTCTTGAGCTTCGACTCGTCGTTGCCCTGGTAGTACTCCACGTTCGCGGTGAACTGCCGGGCGGCGCCGATCTGGTCACCCTGGTTCTGGAACTTCGAGGTGAAGTCGTCGAGCTTCAGGTAGAAGGGGTCGAGGTCCTGGTTGTTGTAGAACCGCGTGCCGGTGAAGTCGTCGAGCTGGGTGATGGTGTTGGAGTAGCCCTGGCCCTCGACCATCAGCTTGCCGCCGGTACCGGAGGCCAGGCTCGCCCAGGCGAAGCCGCCGAGCAGCGCGAACAGCGACAGGTGGAACAGCAGGTTGCCGACCTCGCGCAGGTAGCCCTTCTCGGCCGCCACCGCGCCGCCGGACAGGTTGGCCCGGAAGCCACGCTTGCGCAGCAGCCGGTGGGCGGCGGCGTTCACCTTCTCGGCGTCCGCCTCGGTGCGCCAGGCCGCGTGGACCGGCATCCGGGTCAGGTTGCGCGGCGCGGCCGGCGGCTGGGACCGCAGCACGCCGACGAACTGCCAGGTGCGCGGGACGATGCAGCCGGCCAGCGAGATGAACAGCAGGATGTAGATCGCGGAGAACCAGACCGAGCTGTAGACGTCGAACAGCTGGAGCTTCTCGTAGATCGGCGCGACCGTGGTGTGCTGCGCCTTCCAGGTCTGCACCTTGAACTGGTTCTGGCCGTTCTGCGGGATCAGCGAGCCCGGGATCGCGGCCAGTGACAGCAGGAACAGCAGGATCAGGGCGACCCGCATCGAGGTCAGCTGGCGCCACATCCAGCGCGCCCAGCCGAACACCCCTATGCCGGTGGGCCCTTCGGACTCGACCGGCGCGGTGCTGAGCCGCTCGGCGGCGGTGTCGTCCGGCGCCGGGGGCAGCTCGGTCTCGGTCGTGGTCTTGCTCACGGTCAGATTCCGATCCGGAAGTCGGAGGTCCAGGACTGCAGTTCGCTCATCATCGAGTCCCAGATCCCGGTGACGAGCAGCACACCGACCGCGACGAGCATGCCGCCGCCGATCCGCATGACGAGCGGGTAGTGCCGCTTGACCCACCCGAAGGCACCCAGTGCCCGGCGGAACGCGATCGCGGCCAGGATGAACGGTACGCCGAGGCCCAGGCAGTAGAAGGTCGTCAGCAGCGCGCCGCGCTGGGCGTCGGCCTGGTTGAGGGCCAGGTTCTGCACCGCGGTCAGGGTCGGGCCCATGCAGGGGGTCCAGCCGACGCCGAAGACCACGCCCAGCATCGGGGCGCCGAGCAGGCCGACGGCGGGGCGGCGGTGCGAGCGCACCTCCAGCATGTTCAGGCCGGGGATCAGGCCCATGAAGGCCAGGCCCATCACGACGGTGAGCGAGCCCAGCACGATGCTGATCGGCCGCTTGTAGTCCTGCAGCTCCTGGCCGAAGAAGCCGAACAGCGCGCCGGTGGAGACGAAGACCGCGGTGAAGCCGAGGATGAACAGCACCACGCCGAGCAGCATCCGGCCGCGCTTCGAGCCGCGGGCGTCCGCGAGGTCGGCGGCGGAGAAGCCGGTCACGTACGACAGGTAGCCGGGCACCAGCGGCAGCACGCAGGGCGAGAAGAACGACAGCAGCCCGGCCGCGAGCGCGATCGGCGCCGCGACCAGCAGCGCCCCGCTCTGCATGGTCGTGGTGGTGTCGGCGAGCCGCAGTGCCCCAGTCACTGCTTCTGCTCCGCGACCACCGGCTGGAGGATCGACTCCAGCGCCTCCTCGGTCGTACCGCCGACGGCGCGGGCGGCCAGCTTGCCGTCGCGGTCGACGATCAGGGTGGTCGGGATGGACTGCGGGTTGAGGCTGCCCTTGGGGAACTTGAGCAGCTGGGTCCCGGCCGGGTCGAAGATGCTCGGGAAGGTGACGCCCTGCTCCTGCTCGAAGCGGACGGCGTTGGTCCTGTCGGTGTCCCGGGTGTTGATGCCGAGGAACTGGACGCCCTGGTCCTTGTACTTCTCCGAGACGGTCTGCAGGTCCTTCGCCTCGCCGCGACACGGCCCGCACCAGGAGCCCCAGACGTTCAGCACCACGACCTTGCCGCGGTAGTCGGAGAGCTTGGCCTGGCTGCCGTCCAGGGTCTCCCCGGTGATGTCCGGCGCGTCCCCGCGCTTGCCGGCGTCCGCCTTCGACAGGTTGGTGCCCTTGACGGTGACGAAGCCCACCTGGCCTTCGCCGCTGCTCGACGAGCCCGAGGAGGAACAGCCGGTGAGGACGAGCGCAGCGGCGGCCACGGTGGCAGCGGCTGCGGCGACACGGGGACGGGGGCGCGCCATGGCAGACATGTGAAAAGTTTCGCATGGAGTTCCGGGCAGGTTCGCCGGGGTCCTGCCTTGCGCGCCGCACCCCATCTGACCTGCAACGGAACCGGGCCACCCGGCGGTTGCCGGGTGGCCCGAAGTCATACTTACCCAGGGCTTACGCGCGCCGGCGGATGCTCGTACGCGCGGTGCCGCGGGCTCAGGCTCCGAAGCTCTTGCCCACCGGCTTGCCCTTGCCGCCCTTGCCGACCAGATGCGCCGGCAGCAGGTCACGGGCCGGCTCGCGGTAGCCGACCGAGACGATCCGGTCGCCCTCGAAGGTGAAGCTGGTCAGCGAGGCCAGCGAGCACTGCCGACGGCGCGGGTCGTGCCAGAGTCGGCGGCGCTCCACGAAGGAGCGGACGATCCAGACCGGCAGCTGGTGGCTGACGCAGACCGCCTCGTGCCCGCGGGCGGCGTCCCGGGCCGCGCCGAGCGCGCCCATCATCCGCACCACCTGGTCGAGGTAGGGCTCGCCCCAGGAGGGCTTGAACGGGTTGGTGAGGTACTTCCAGTAACCGGGGTTGCGCAGCGAGCCGTCGCCGACGCCGAAGGTCTTGCCCTCGAAGACGTTCTCCGCCTCGATCAGCCGCTCGTCCACCGCGACGTCCAGACCGTGCGACTTGGCGATCGGCGCGGCGGTCTCCTGGGCGCGCTCCAGCGGGGAGGCCACCACGTGGGTGATGTCCCGGCCGGCCAGGTCCTCGGCGACCCGCTCGGCCATCTCCCGGCCCAGCTCGGACAGGTGGTAGCCGGGCAGCCGCCCGTACAGGACGCCCTCCGGGTTGTGCACCTCGCCGTGGCGCATCAGGTGGACGACGGTGATCTCTTTGGCGCTCACTTCTCAACTGCTCCTGGGGCTCGGGGTGGGCTGGGCCGTGGCGGCTAGACCGCGGCGGCGGCAGCGGCGCGCGCGGCGGCCGGCAGGGCGGCGGCGATCCGCTCGATCGCCCGCGCGTCGTGGGTCGCCGAGACGAACCAGGACTCGAAGGCGGACGGCGGCAGGTAGACGCCCTCGGCCAGCATCGCGTGGAAGAAGGCGGTGAAACGGTACGCCTCCTGGGTCCGGGCCTCGTCGTAGTTGGTGACCGGGGCCTCGGTGAAGAACACCGAGAACATGTTCCCGGCGGTCTGCAGACGGTGCGCCACGCCCTCCTTGGTGAGCGCCTCGGAGACCAGGCCGGAGACCTCGGCGGCGACCTTGTCCACCGTCGCGTACACCTCGTCGGTGCAGCCGCGCAGCTGGGCCAGGCCCGCCGCGGTGGCGACCGGGTTCCCGGACAGGGTGCCCGCCTGGTAGACCGGGCCGGCCGGGGCCAGGTGCGCCATCACGTCGGCGCGACCGCCGAAGGCCGCGGCCGGGAAGCCGCCGCCCATGACCTTGCCGAAGGTCAGCAGGTCCGGCGCCCAGCCCTCGTTCGCCGCCTCCAGGCCGTACCAGCCGGCCTTGGAGACGCGGAAGCCGGTCATCACCTCGTCGGAGACGAACAGCGCGCCGTTGTCCCGGCAGAGCCGGGCCAGGCCCGCGTTGAAGCCGGGCAGCGGCGGGACGACGCCCATGTTGCCGGGCGAGGCCTCGGTGATCACACAGGCGATCTCGCCCGGGTGGGCGGCGAAGGCCTGCTCGACGGCGGCCAGGTCGTTGTACGGCAGCACGATGGTGTCGCCGGCCTGGGCACCGGTGACACCCGGGGTGTCCGGCAGGCCGAAGGTGGCCACACCGGAACCGGCGGCGGCCAGCAGCGCGTCCACGTGACCGTGGTAGCAGCCGGCGAACTTGACCACCTTCGCCCGGCCGGTGAAGCCGCGGGCGAGCCGGATCGCGGACATGGTGGCCTCGGTGCCGGAGGAGACCAGCCGGACCTGCTCGACCGGGGAGACGCGGGAGACGATCTCCTCGGCCAGCTCCACCTCGCCCTGGCCGGGCGTGCCGAAGGAGGTGCCGTTGGCGACCGCCCGCTGGACGGCGTCGATCACGGCGGGGTTCGCGTGGCCGAGGATCATCGGCCCCCACGAGCACACCAGGTCGACGTACTCACGGCCGTCGGCGTCGGTGAGGTAGGGGCCGGTGCCGGACACCATGAAGCGCGGCGTGCCGCCGACCGCGCGGAAGGCGCGCACCGGGGAGTTGACGCCGCCGGGCGTGACCACGGAGGCGCGATCGAAGAGCGACTGGGACTGGGGGGCTTCGTAGGGGTAGCTCACGGGAGACATGGTCTCAAATCGTGTCCTTGAGCTCTGCATGTCCGGCCCGATCATCTGGAACGATGATCCGGGCACTGTTGTCTGTACGGTTGTCCGTGACGGGTTGTCCGTGACGGATTGTCCGTACGGACGGGGTCGCTGGCTGCCCCGGAGCACGGACCAGTCAGACTGTGCACACAGAGTGCGCGAGCGCTCCGGTTGTGTGCAGGGGTGTGGAGAGGACTGCTGTCTGCCGCGAGTGGGTAGGGCCCGCGAGTGGGTACGGCGGCGCATGACGGGTAAGGAGCACGTCCGGAGGGACGCCGGGCGTGCGGGGGTCTGTCGATTCCGGCGAATTCCGGTGAGGATGGTCCGAGTGTCCGAGGCGCAGGACGGCTACGACGAGGCCGCGGGGGGCTCCCGCAGGCCCGCCGAAGCCGCACGCGGGGGTACGGGAGCGGGTACGGGTCGTGGTCGCCGCGGCGGCGAGAGGCGGGGTGAGGGACGCGTGGGGGTGACGTACAAGTACTTCGGCGCACCGGACCGCGCCACCGCCGCCAGAGTCCCCACCGCCCTCGGCCCGGGCGGCCTCGGCCTGGACGCCGGCGAGCTCGGCGCGCTGGGGCGGCTCGGCGACCTGATGGAGACCAGCGGCTCCCCCACCGGCCACCTCTCCACCAAGATCAAGCCGGAGACCATGAGCGCCATGGTCCTCACCGGCATCCAGGGCGTCCCGCTGCATCAGGTCCCGCCGCTGGAACTCGTCGTGCTCCACCCCGACTACGCCGTCGTCCAGCTCCCGCACAGCGTGGTCGAACCGCTCCGCAAGGCCGACGTCACCGAGCTCGGCGCGGCCGCCTTCATCTGGTCCACCGTCCCGGACCGGCGCGGGCCGCGCGACGCCTTCGTGATCTACAGCATGCTGCACGAGTGGCAGGACTTCGCCAACCGGCTGCACGACGCCGGGCACCAGCTGTACTGCCTGGTCTGGCCGTAGACCGCCGGGGCCGAGGCGGCTTCATCAGCACGCGTCAGCCCAGGCCGGCCGGTGAACAGCGAACGCCTTCCAGTCCGATGTCACACTCGCCGCCGGCCGGGACTCTTAGGAGGGACAACCCCGCAGGAGGACCCAGCATGCCGATCCAGCCGTCGAGCGATTCGCCGACCGCCGCCTTCGCCGAGCACCGCGAACTGCTCTTCTCGGTCGTCTACAACCTGCTCGGCAGCGTTGCGGACACCGAGGACGTCCTGCAGGAGACCTGGATGTCCTGGACGAAGCGGCACGAGCAGGCGGAGACCGCAGAGATCGAGAATCCACGCGCCTACCTGGTCCGCATCGCCGTCAACCGGGCGCTCGCCCGGCAGGCGACCATGACCCGGCGCCGCGAGGTGTACGTCGGCCCCTGGCTGCCCGAGCCGGTCGTCAGCAGGTCCGTCGACACCCCGCCGGTGACGGACGCAGCCGCCCCGGCCCTGCAGGCCGAGACCATCTCGATGGCGATGCTGGTGGTGCTGGAGACCCTGACCCCGCTGGAGCGGGCGGTGTTCGTCCTGCACGAGGTCTTCGACTACGCCCACACCGAGATCGCGGTCATCCTCGGCCGCAGCCCCGCGGCGGTCCGTCAACTGTCCCACCGGGCCCGCGAGCACGTGCACGCCCGGCGTCCCCGCTTCCAGGCGGACCCCCGGGTGCGCCGGCAGGTGACCGAGCAGTTCCTCGCGGCCGCGCTCGGCGGCGACCTCACGGCCCTGCTGCAGTTGCTCGCGCCTGACGTGACGCTGTGGACCGACGGCGGCGGCAAGGCGCGGGCGGCCGGGCTTCGCCCGATCCTGGGACGCGACAAGGTCGCCCGACTGCTCACCTCGGTGGCCACCCGCCCCCCGAAGGGGCTGGACATCCACTATCGGCACGTCAACGGCGACCCGTCCGCGCTGCTCTTCTCGGAGGGCTCCCCGTACGCCGTGCTCGTCGTCGATCTGAACCCGGCCGGGGACCAGGTTCTCGGGATTTATGCCGTAACCAATCCGGACAAGCTCAGCCATGTGAGCTGAGCGTCCCCAGAAATACAGAAATGGCCGGGAGGAACAGGGGCCACCTGTTCCTCCCGGCCATTTTCGACGTACTGCTCGTCAGGCGACGCAGACCCCGTCGATGGAAATCTTCTCCAGCACGTGCGGGTACGCGACCATGCCGTCAGGATAAGCCGACGCCGCCTTCTTGAAATCGGGGTTGTTGAACGCCTGGAGAAGCGCCTCGGTGGACTGCCAGGTCGCGATGTTCACCAGCGTGTTGCTCGCGCCCGTACCACGGTGCAACTGCGTCGAGATGAATCCCGGGCAGCTCTTCATGAACTTGGCGTCGCCTTCCCAGATGGCCAGCACCTCATCCATCTTGCCCTCGGGCACGATGAACGTGTTGATCAGCACGATGGGGCCGGTCTTCTCCTGGAGCTGCGACATGAAGTCCGTCGACTTGTCCAGCTGATCGATCCTGATCATCGGTTATCCGCCTTCCAGTGGGAGAACAGCAGTGTGTGGAACCGTGCAGAAAACACCTCGCCCGTGGCCCCTGACAGAGGCTGCGGGCGAGGCGGATGGATCAGAGGATCAGGCGAAGGCGCCGGCGTGGTCGGCGACCCACTCGGCGAACGGGCGAGCCGGCTGTCCGGTGATCGCCTCGACTCCGGTGCCCACGTGCGCGGGGCGGCCCACCGACTCGGCCTGCAGGGCCAGGATCGAGTCGGCGATGGGCTTCGGGGTGCCCTGCGCGAGGATGGCCTGGAGCGCCTGCTCGGGAACGAGCTCCTCGAAGCGCACCGGGCGGTCCAGCACCTGGGCGATGATCTCCACCATCTCGATCCTGGTCAGCGACTTCGGGCCGGTCAGCGAGTAGGTCTCGCCCAGGTGATCGTCGGTCAGCAGGGCGCGCACGGCCGTGGCCGCGATGTCCCGCTCGTGGATCGGCGCCGTGGTGCCCTGCCCGTACGGGGCCCGGACCACACCGGTCGCCCGGATCTGCGGAGCCCACAGCCCGAGCAGGTTGGTGGCGAACTCGCCGGCGCGCAGGATCGTCCACTCCAGCCCGGAGGCCGCGACAGTCTCCTCGATCTGCTTGTGCCAGGCGGCGATCGAGTCGCTCTGCTCGGCGGCGTCGTCGACGACGGTGTCGGAGGAGAGCATCACCACGCGCTTGACCCCGCGCTCACGCGCGAGCTCCAGCAGCTTGGCGGTCGAACCGCCCACCGCAGCCGGGTTGAGGAAAAGTGCGGAGACCGCGGAGAGCGCCTCGGAAAGGGATTCCGGGGAGCTCGGGTCGCCGCTGACGACCTCGGCATTCGCCGGGAGCTTCGACGACTCCGGATTACGCGTGACCGCACGGACCGGAACACCCGCCTCAAGCAGATGGTCGACCAGCACCCGGCCGACGTTTCCGGTTGCACCGGTGATCAGGAACATGGCAGTTCTCCTTGACTGTGAATCAAACTCGCACTGCTTGACGGGAGTTCACTCATACAGATGCTACAGCCCGGATCGACTCAACCGTCCATGATTGGATGGAAAGCCTTGGGCTCATCCTCCAGCGCCCCCATCGAACCCCGGAAAAAAATCAGGGGATCATGGTTCCGACGGGGCTCCCCGAGGTCCACCACTTCGCCCAGGAAGATGGTGTGGTCACCGCCGTCGAATTCATTGACTAGCCGACATGAGAGATAGGCGAGCGCCTCACTGAGAACCGGCATGCCGCGTTCCGAATGATGATGTGCCACACCTTCGAAGGATGCCGTCCGACGGCCCGCGAACGCCCAGGCCAGACTCTCCTGGCGGCCGGTGAGGAAGTTCACGACGAACCCGTTCGACTCCCGCACCACCTCGCGGATGCGCGAGTCCCGGTGCAGGCAGAACAGCACCATCGGCGGGTCGAGCGAGACCGACGTGAAGGAGTTGACGGTGGCGCCGACCACCCCCTCCCCGTCACCACTGGTGATCACCGTCACGCCGGTGACGAAGAGCCCGCAGACGTCGCGCAACGCCCTGGGCTCGATCGCCCGGTCCTGAGCCTCCTGCTGTTGCGATGGAACCACGAGAAGCCCCTTTTCCTGGCGTAGACCTGTCATCAGGTCACCGTGCCGAGAGGAGAGTTGATGCTAGACATGGGTTTCGGTGAGATCGCGCGACCGGCTTCCGACCGGGCTGCGCTCGGGGGCGGACCGGCCGACCGGCAACAGCGGGCCGGCCAGGGCGGTCGTGACCAGCGCCATGATCACCATCATGGTGAACATCTGACCGTCCAGCACGCCCAGGCTCTTCGCGGCGTTGAGGATGATCAGTTCGGTCAGCCCCCTGGTGTTCATGAGCAGGCCGAGCGTTCGCGACTCCGCCCAGGAGAGGCCGAAGAACTTGGCCGGCACCACCGCGCCCAGGAGCTTCCCCGCGCAGGCCACCGAGACGATCAGGGCCAGTTCGAGGTACTGGGCCGCGCCCAGACCACCGACATCGACCCCGAGACCGGTGACGACGAAGAAGACCGGCATCAGCAGCATGCTGATGTGCTCCAGCGGAGGGTGGAGCCGCTCCTTCAGCGCACGTGCGGGCTCCCTCGGCATCACGAAACCGAAGAGGAAGGCGCCGAAGATCGCGTGGATCCCGATCCAGGTGGTGAGCCAGGACGAGAGGAACACCCCCGCACAGAGCACCAGCAGGAGCGCCTGCCACTGGCCCCGGTCCACCAGCAGCCCCACCAGAGCGGCCAGCAGTGGCCGGACCACCAGGAACATCGCCGCCACGTACGCCGCGCTGAGCGCCGCGACCTGGAACAGCCGGCCGCCGCCGCCCGCAGTCGCCAGCGCCGACACGTACGCGAGCAGGCACCAGGCGAGCAGGTCGTCGACGGCGGCACTGGCCAGGGCCAGCACACCCACCCTCGTGTCGGTCAGCCGGTTGTCCCGCAGGATCCTGGCCAGGACCGGGAACGCCGTCACCGACATCGCCGCGCCCATGAACATGGCGAAGGCGGTGAACGAGATGTGGTGCCCGGCCACCTCGTGGTGGTTGCGGTAGAGCACGGAGGCAATCCCCGCCCCGCAGGCGAAGGCGAATCCGACGGAGGTCAGCGACACCATCGTCGCCGTCCCCTTGTGCGGGCTGAGCAGGCGTTTGTCGAACTCCCAGCCCACCATGAACATGAAGAGCATCAGGCCCACTTGCGACACCGCGTTGAGCAGCGGCCGGACCTCCGCGGGAAACAGCCGGTGCGGCAGGTCGCCCGGCAGGTGGCCCAGCAGACTGGGCCCGAGGGCGATGCCGGCGACGATCTCGCCGATCACCGCCGGCTGCCGGAACCGGGTGGCCAGTCTGCCGAGCACCAGGCCGGTCAGCAGGACCGCCGCGATTCCGGCCAGCATGGTTGCCATGTGCAGGTCGTCCGCTGTCGCTGGACTCTTCATCGTTGTCCCCCCTCCGTCACCGGCCCGATCAATCGACGGGGGTCAGCACAACGATCGGGAAGAGGCGACCGGTCTTGGTCTCGAACTTGCCGTAGAGCGGGAAGATGTCGACCATCCGCTGCCACAGCCGGTCGCGCTCGGCGCCCGCCGGCAACTCCCTCGCCGTCACCTTGAAGCGTTGCCGCCCCACCTCCACCACCGCGCCGGGAATGGCCCGGAGGTTCAGCGCCCAGGCCGGGTGCACCGGTTCCCCGCCGTAGGCACCGCAGATCACGTAGCGGTCGCCGTCGGGGATGTAGCCCAGGGCACTGGTGCGGGCGATGCCGGTCTTGCGGCCCCGCGTGGTGAGCAGCAGAACGGGCAGCTCCCCGAAGCGGCCGGCGATCTTTCCGCCACTGGCCCGGTAGACGGCCACGTTGGCGCGGACGATGGCCCGGTTGACCAGCCGCTGCGCCTTGGACGGCGGCTTCTTCCGGTCGTTGGGCCCGGTCAGCTTCTTCTCCGTGTCCTGCACGACCTCAGTTCCTCTCCTGACCGGGGAAGGCCACGATGTGGTGACTGGCCGCGAGTTCCTGCAGTTGCGACCAGTGCGGCGGCGGGTCCTGCTTCATCAGCCCGCTGAGTTCCTCGAAGAACCGCTCGATCCCGCCCGGGGTGGTGACGCAGAGCATCCTGCTGGGCGTGTCGAGGGTGTTGCGGAAGGCATGGACCACCCCGCGCGGGCCGTAGACCACGGTGCCGACGGGCGCCCGGTGGACCACGTCGCCCAGGTGGATCTCGAACTCGCCCTCGACGGTGTAGAACGCCTCGTCCATGTGCTCGTGGACGTGGAAGTGCGAGCCCTCGCCCGCGGGAACGGTCACCTCGTAGAACGAGTACTGCCCGCCGGTGTCCTCACTGCGGAGCAGGAAACGGCCGGCCTCCTCGCCGGACCAGGTGATCGGCTCGACCTCGTCCAGGTGGACGACCCGGCCGGGGGTCGTGGTCATCGCTTGTTCCTCTCCATGGTTGTCCGGATCTCGCTGCCGGGCACCGTCAGCCGATGCTCTGGGCGAAGGAGAAGGCGCCGTACGGGTCGTACTTGGCCTTGATCACGGCGAGCCTCGGGTAGTTCTCGGCGTAGTAGGCGTACTGCCAGTTGGTGAGCGCCGCGTCGATGAAGTTCTGGTACGACTCGCCGTTCGAGTACGGGCTGATGACGTTGAACCCGGTGGTCGCCCACTGCCGGGCGGCGGCCGCCACCGAGTCGGGGACCGGCGCAGTGGCCGCCGATCCGACGTAGTTGACCAGGTACTGGCTGTCGCGGTGCACGAAGGCGGTCTGGGTGCGGCTCGGGTCGTTGGCCGCCCCGCCCAGGGCGATGACCTGGAGCCGGTAGGTCGGTCCGGCTTGCCGTCCGGTGTTGAAGACGTTGACGGCCTGCTGCCAGAAGCAGCGGCTCACCGGCCCGGAGAACAGGCGGTTGCGCTCGACGCCGAACGGGTGCCGTTGGAGAACCCCCTGGGAGTTCGGCCCGATCCGGTGGCACTGGGCCACGGTGTCCGTGGCGCAGCCGTAGAAGCCCATCATCAGGGCCTGGTACGGCACCACGGCGGTCTGCTGCCCGGTCGGCGCGGCGGTCATCGAAATCAGCCGGGCGACCTCGGAGTTGAGCTCGGTCGTGGAGCCTGTCGACACCAGCAGGACCGCGACGGTCGGGGTGTTCCCCGGGGCGGCGTCGTCCAGGGTGATGCTGACCGCCCCGCTGATGGTCCGTGGCGCGCTCACCAGCCAGCGGGTGAAGCCGTCCAGCGCGTCCACCGCGTGGTCATAGGTCCAGGTCAGGTTGGCTATGGCCAGTTGGGTCAGGGGAGTCGGCGTCACGGTGTACGAGGTGACGATGCCGAAGTTGCCGCCGCCACCGCCCTTCAGCGCCCACAGGAGGTCGCTGTTCTGGGTGGCGGAGGCGGTGACCTGACTGCCGTCCGCCAGCACGACCTGGGCCGAGGTGATGCTGTCGCAGGCGATGCCCAGCGAGCGGGTCAGCATCCCGATGCCACCGCCCTGGAGGAAACCTCCGGCCGCGACCGTGGGGCACATCCCGCCTGCGATCGCCAGCCCGGCCGGGGCCAGTCCGTTGGTGATGTCCACCATTTGCGCGCCCGGGCCGATCACCGCGCTCCCCCCGGTCACGGAGACCGAGTTGAGCCCGGAGACGTCGATGACCAGCCCGGGAGTGGTCGAGTAGCCGCCCAGGCTGTGCCCACCGCTGCGGACGGCGAACGGCACCACGTTGTCCTGGGCGAACTTGAGGCAGGTCGCCGCGTCGGCGGGGCTCGCGCAGTAGGCGATGGCCTGCGGGTTGACGGTGTCGAACTGCATCAGGTCCAGCTGCTTGGCCGTCGCGTAGTCCGTACTGGACGGCATCACCAGACGCCCCTGGAGGCTCTGCCCGAGTTGGCTCCACCCGGAGGCGGTGGTGTCGGCGAACACCCCCTTCGGGTCCAGGGCCGTCAGGGCGATGGCGGCGGCCGTGACTTCCAGGATGCTTCTCCGTCTGATCATGTCGGTCCCCCGTGCATAGTCGATTGGGAAAGTTCAACCAGCGCTTGGTGGCGCTTCCGGGTCAGAGCAGCTTCTTGCCCCGGGCAGCGGCCCTGAGCATGCCTCGCAGGTTGTCGTCGCCCAGTTCGCGCATCTCCGGCGGGCCCTGGCGGGTCGCCCAATGCATGAACTTGATCATGTCCACGGTGCTCGGGGCGATGAACCGCTTGCGCGGGTCCTTCCAGCCGAAGGTCGGGTTGACGATGTCCGAGTCCTGCAAGAGGCGGAAGATGACGTTCGCCGCCTCGTCGCCGTCCAGCTCGCCGACCTCGTACTTCTCACAGGTCTCCGCAGTGGCCTCCAGCAACGCCTTGAGCTTGTCGCTCTCGGGCCACCAGAGCCCGGTGTGCGGGGCCTTCTCCAGGTCGATGAAGTGCTGCGGGTTCCGGTTGTCGAGCTGGAACCGAATCCGCGCCCGGGTCAGCCGCATCACGCCGGGGGTGATCAGCGCGCCCCAGACCCGGAACACCGCGTTCCACAGCTTGAAGTGCGAGAACGAGATGAACGAGCTGTTGACCAGCAGGTCGTTGAAGTGCAGGAGGCCGCGCTCCAGCTCGTCGACGTACTCGAACCGCTCGACCGCGAAGTCGTCGTCCTTGAGCGCGTCCAGGATGCGGTAGCTGAGCGCGTTGACGACCTCGAAGGTGTTGGACAGCCCGCGCGAGTAGAGCGGGTCGATAAAGCCGGCCGCGTGCGACATCAGGCACCAGCGGTGGCCTATCGAGTGCTTCGAGGAGTACTGGAGACGATCGGTGGAGACCCACTCACGCACCCGGTGGGCTCCCGCGAACTGGCGCTTCACGGCCGGGAACATGTCCAGGTAGCGGTTGAACTCCTGCTCCGGCGTGAGGTCGGCCGCCTTCGGGTAGAGGCGCTCGTCGAAGGTGAGGCCCACGCTGCAGAGCGGGTTGCGGGAGTCCTTGTAGTTGTCGAACGGGATGATCCAGAACCAGCCCCGGTCGATCAGGTGGTGCATGGTGCCGTTGTGCCACGGCACCGGCGGACGCAGCTCGGCCGGGTGCCGGCTCACGTCGTCGAACGGCTTGATGCCGACATAGTGCGTGAACAGCGACCGCGAGTGGTGGTTGAACCTGGCCGGCGTCTCGCGCAGCTGGAACTTCTCGGCGAGCAGCGACCGAAACCCGCTCGCGTCGATCAGGAACTTCGCCCGGAACGCCTCGCCGTTCTGCCCGGTGACGGTCACCCCGTCGTCGTCGAAGGCCAGGTCGGCGGCGCGCCAGTTCTGCCGGGTGATGCTGCCGTACCGGGCGGCAACGTGGAACATGAAGGAGTCGCTGTCCTGGCGGAACAGGTGCGCGGCCTGGGTCAGCAGCTTCGGGATGACCAGCTGGGTGGCCTCGGTGGGGTCGGGCTCCTCGTCCGGACGGTGCAGCATGAAGCCGAAGTGCTGCTTGGTGCCGAAGTGCGGTCCGATGTCCCGGGTGGCGGCCTGCACACTGAGCAGGCTCTTGATCTCCGGGACGTCGTAGCGGTCGGCCAGGATGTGCAGCCATTCGACGAGCTGGGGGGTCATCGACTCGCCGACCGCGAAGCGCGGATGCGCGGCGGCGTCTGCCAGGACGACCTTGGCGCCGTGGCGGGCCAGGATCGCCGCGCTGACGGAGCCCGCGAGACCCGAGCCCAGGACGAAAACATCGCAGTGCTGGACCTTGCCGGAGTCCCGAGGTGCTGCCGGAACCTTGCTGGGCATGATCGGATCTCTCCTTCGGATGGCTTGTTCGTTGTCTCAGTGCGCGGGTTGGCTGCCCGGGGTGCCGAACCAGCGGTGCAGCGCCGGTACCGGGTCGGCGGTCGTGTCACCGGCCCAGGCCACGTAGCCGTCCGGGCGCAGCAGCAGCGTCGCCGCCGGAACGGGCGAGCCCGGGGCGGCCGTGGCTGATATCAGGCGAATGCGGTCCTGCAGGCCGGCGGCCTTCTGCTCCAGTCGGGTCCGCCGCCGCGGATCGGCCGACAGGTCCACCAGCACGCCCCGGGCCGGGCGCAACAGCTCGGTCGTGCTGGTCGGACCGTCCGGGGTGACCAGGTCGAGGTGCGGCATGCGCGCGCCCTCGAGGGGCTGCTCGCTGCCGCCGTAACGAATGTCGAGACCGCTGATCACACTGCCCAGGCGTGCCCGGACCCGGTCGTGGGCGAGCAGCTCGGCGGTCACCGAGCGGACCGCGTCAACCTCCGGGCCACCGAGCAGGAGCTGCGCCTGGGCCTCGATGGCGGTCAGCACCCTGCGCCCGACCGGGTGCCGTTCGCCGTGGTAGGTGTCGAGCAGTCCTTCGGGTGCCGTGCCGCCGACCTCGGCCGCGAGCTTCCACCCGAGGTTCATCGCGTCCTGCAGACCCACGTTGAGGGCCTGCCCGCCCACCGGCATCTGGCGGTGCGCCGCGTCTCCGGCCAGCAGGACCCGGCCACGGCGGTACTCGGTCGCCAGGCGCGCGGCGTTGCCGAAGGCGTTCAGCCACAACGGCTCGCCGCCGCTGAGGTCCTCCCCGGTCACCGTGGCCCAGCTCTCGGCCAGTTCCTGGAACGAGGGTTCCACCGTGCGCCGGACGGCCGGACGCCCGAACTCGTGGACCATGATCCGGGTGACGCCGTCCGGGCGGCGGGCCGCGATGGCGAGCCCCTTGGACGTCCGCTCGAAGCGCCGGTTCGGCACCTCGATGCCGGCCACGTCCGCCCGCAGCAGCTCCCGCGTGGAGTCCGTGCCGGGGAACTCGAACCCAGCCAGGGCCCGCACCGTGCTGTGTTCCCCGTCGCAACCGACCAGGAAGTCGCCGGTGAGCGTCCCCGGCCCCGCCGCGGTGGTGTACTCGACCACCACCCCGGCGTCCGTCTCCCGGACGGCACGCACCTCATGACCACGCCTGAGGTCCACGCCGAGCCCCAGCGCCCAGGACGCCAGCAGTTCCTCCAGCCGGGTCTGCGGGACCTTCCACTGACCCCGGTAGCGGGTCGGCGGGCCGCTCAGCTCCATCGGCAGGCCACCGAAGTGACTCAGCACGTCGCACGCCGGATCGTCGAGCGGCTCCACCAGCCCACGCTGGTCCAGGAGTTCCATGGTGCGGGCGTGCAGGGTGGAGGCCCGGGACTCCGTGGTCGGCGCGGTCAGCCGCTCCAGCACGACGACGTCGGCACCGCCGAGCCGGAGCTCTCCAGCCAGCAGGAGGCCGACCGGCCCGGCACCGACCACGATGACCTGGGTGTCCACGTCAGCGCAGACCTTCGGCGTGGTCCTTGGCGAGGCCGAGGGTGGCCCTGCTGTTGGCACCGAGGGCGTTGCGGACGAACTCCCGGGCACGGGCCAGATCCGCCTCGGCGCCGAGGACTTCGGTGATCCTGTCCGGGTTGATCACCACGGTGTGCTGGGAGGTGACGGTCACACCGTCGCCGTCCTCCACCAGCTCCCAGCGGCCGGTGTGCAGGGTCATCAGCGCCGGCAGGGTGATCTGCTTGTAGACGATCCGCTCGTCGGGGAAGCAGACCCGCACGGACTTGGTGGTGTGGGTCGAACCGTCCTTCGTCCGGGTGTCCATCTCCAGGAGCTGCAGACCGGGCGAGGTCTCCTGGAAGTCGACCCGTGCCACGTGCGGCAGGCGCTCCTGCCAGTGCTGGGCCTCGTTGAGGAAGTCGTAGACGTCCTTGGCCGAACCCTCGACCCGCACCGAGTCCTCGAAGGAGAGGAGCAGATCCGCCCCGGCGGCCGCGAGCTCGACGTTCATCTTGAGCGCGGCGAGCTCGGAGCGGGAGTTGCGGTCCACCGCCTCATCGATCCAGGCCAGGCCGGCCTGGTCGTCGTCCACCGCACGGTAGTCGTGCAGCAGACGAATCCGGCATTCGCCGGCCGAGAGCGGCTCGATGATCCAGGTGCCGCCCATCGCGGCGACCGGAGGCGTGGAGACCTCCTGCCGGAACTCGATCCGCAGGGCCTCGCGGTCCAGGGTGCGGCGCGAGACCCAGTTCTTGGCCTCACCGTTGGCGGTGGCCCAGATCCGGATGCGTTCCTCGGTCGCGCTCTGTTCCAGGTGTTCGACGTGGACGGTCGGCGGGAAGATCCGCGGCCAGTTCGCCACGCCCGCGATGAACTCGTAGACGTCGGCAGCGCAGGCGCGCACGGTGATCTCGTGCGCCACTTCTCGGGTGCCGGACTGCGGCATGGTGTTCTCCTCGTTCCGATGGTTGCCGCTGGTCAGAAGTTGCCGAGCCCGCCACAGACGTTGATCGCCTGGGCGGTGATCGAGGCGGCGGTGTCGGTCGCGAGGTACCCCACGAGTCCGGCCACCTCGTCCGGCGTGGAGTACCGGCCGAGCGGGATCTTCGCCTGGAACCGCTCCAAGATCGCTTCCTGCGTGGTCTCGTAGGCCGCCGCGTACCCCTCGCGGACGCGCTGGGCCATCGGGGTCTCCACGTAGCCGGGGCAGACCGCGTTCACGGTGACACCGGTCGGGGCCAGCTCGTTGCCGACCGACTTGGTGAACCCCACGACACCGTGTTTGGAGGCCGAGTAGGGGGCGCCCAGCACCACGCCTTGCTTGCCGGCGGTGGAGGCGATGTTGATGATCCGCCCGTGGCCCCGCTCCAGCATGCCTCCGGCGTTCAGCACCTCCCGCGTCATCAGGAAGACACTGGTCAGGTTGGTCTGCAGGACGTCGAACCAGAGGTCGTCGTCGAGCTTCGCCGTGGGACCGCCCCCGCTGCGCCCGGCGTTGTTGACGAGCACGTCGACCCGGCCGAAACGGTCGACGACATCACCGACGAGGGCCTTGACCTGCGCGGCATCGCGGACGTCGCACACCGCTCCGTCGACTTCGAGGCCTTCCCGCGACAGCTCCTTGAGCGTGTCCCGGACGGCATCGGCCGAGCGCGCGCAGATGTACACGCGGTGTCCCTGCCGGCCCAGTTGCCTGGCTGACGCGAGGCCGATTCCGCTGGTCCCACCGGTGACCAGGGCCACCCGCCGTTCCTCCAACGCCATGTCCTCTCCTCGAACTTCCTGTTCCTGAGCGCGGATCCGAACAGATCCGCCAAGGGCGAGCCGGGCGTCGTTCACGCCGTACGAGCCGCGGCCAGCTGCTCATTGACAGCCGCGATGAGAGCCCGGGGCCCCGGCGAGTCACTCAGCGTGTCGTCGTCGAGGCGGATGCCGTACGCCTGCTCGATGCGGCTCGCGGTCTCCAGCAGGGCGAGCGAGTCGTAGCCGAGCTCCCCGAAGTCCCGGTCGAGGATGTCGCCGTCGAGGTCGACGCCCTCCTGCTGGCCGGCCGCCTCTCGCAGAATGCCGCGGAGGTGTTCAAGGGTGAATTCCTGCACTGCCATCTCTCCGTTCCTTCGTGATGTAGGGCGGTGAAACTGTCAGTCGGCGACGCGGCGGACCACCATGGCGGAGTTGAAACCCCCCTGGCCGCGGGCCACCACGAGCGCGGCGTTCACCGGCATGGCCCGAGGCGCGTCCAGGACCAGGTCCAGTGCGTAGTCGGCGGCCGGGGAGACGTTCGTGGTGGGAGGGACCAGACCGTCCCGGATGGACAACAGCGCGGCGGCCAGGTCCAGCGACGCCGCGCCGGAGTGCAGCCGGCCGGTCATCGTCTTCGGCGCCGTGACCGGAACCCCCCGCCGGCCGAAGACCGTGCTCAGGGCCTCGGCCTCGATCCGGTCGAGCTCCGGCACGGCCGCCGCGTCCGCGAACACCACGTCGATGTCGGCGGGTGTCGTCCCGGCTTCGGCCAGCGCGCGCTCGATGGCCCGCTGCAACCCGGGCGGACGGCCGCTGTTCGGCTTCGGGTCGAAGGTCGACCCGAAGCCGGCGATCGCCCCGTAGATCTGCGCGCCCCGTGCACGGGCGCTCTCCGCGTCTTCCAGGACGAGCATCGCCCCGCCCTCACCGGCGACGTGACCGGCGGCTTCGGCGTCGAACGGACGGTAGGCCCGCTCCGGGTCCTCGCTGAGGCTCAGCCGGCCGCCGGCCAGTTGGGCGACCCAGCCCCACGGGCAGAGCGAGCCGTCCACTCCGCCGGTCAGGATCAGCCGGGTACCACCGCGGATCAGGCGGCAGGCCTGGGCCACCGCGTCCAGGCCGCCGGCCTGGTCGGACACCAGGACACTGCTGGGCCCACGCATCCCGTTGCGGATCGAGATCTGGCCGGTGTTCACCGCGTAGAACCAGGCGAAGGACTGGTACGCGCTGACGTACTGGCCGCCCTTGCTCCACAGGTTCTTCAGCTCGCCCTGGCCGAACTCGAACCCGCCGGCGGAGCTGGCGGTCACCACGCCCATGTCGAAGTGGTCCCACTCCGCGGGCCGCACCTCGGCGTCCGCCAGGGCCCAGTCCGCCGCGACCAGCGCGAGCTGGGTCATTCGGTCGGTCTGCGGAATCAGCCGGCTCGGCAGGTAGTCCTCCGGGACGAACCCGGACACCTCACCGGCCAGCCGGGCCGGGTAGCCCGCCGCGTCGAACCTCGTGATGGCTCCGACGCCACTGATCCCCTGCCGTGTCGCGGCCCAGTACTCCTCGGCACCCAGGCCGTTGGGTGCGGTGATGCCCAGTCCCGTCACCACGGCCGTCGCGTTCACTCCGCACTCCTCAGCACCATCGCGCTCTGGAACCCGCCGAAGCCGCTGCCGACCGTCAGCACATCGTCGGTGCGCTGCTCCCGGGCGTGCAGCGGGACGTAGTCCAGGTCGCACTCGGGGTCGGCGGTGTGCAGGTTCGCCGTGGGCGGCACGACGTTGTTCTCGATGGCGAGCGCACAGGCGGCGATCTCGATGGCTCCGATGGCTCCGAGCGAGTGTCCGATCATCGACTTGATCGAGCTCACCGGGACCCGGTAGGCGTGGTCACCCAGGCTGTGCTTGAACGCGGCCGTCTCGTGCCGGTCGTTCTGCTTGGTCCCGGAACCGTGCGCGTTGACGTAGTCGATCTGCTCCGGGTTCACACGGGCCTGGTCCATGGCCACCCGGATCGCCTCGGCCATCTCCCGGCCGTCCGGTCGCAGGCCGGTCATGTGGAAGGCGTTGCATCGGGTGGCGAAGCCCGAAACCTCGGCGTAGATGTGCGCCCCGCGCCGCCGCGCGTGCTCGTACTCCTCCAGGACGAACATGGCCGAACCCTCGCCGAGCACGAAGCCGTTGCGGCTCCGGTCGAACGGGCGGGAGGCGTGCTCCGGATCGTCGTTGCGCGGCGTGGTCGCCTTGATCGCGTCGAAGCAGGCCACGGTGATCGGGGAGATCGGGGCGTCCGAGGCGCCGGCGATCATGATGTCGGTGGTGCCCTCGCGGATCAGTTCCGTCGCGTAGCCGACCGTGTCCAGACCCGAGGTGCAGCCGGTGGAGACCACCGTCGCCGGGCCCTCCGCGCCCACCGCCCAGGCCACCTCCCGGGCGAAGGAGCTCGGTACCAGGTAGTCGTAGAGGTGCGGAACCGCGTAGGTGTGATCGACCAGGTCCAGTCGGCCGCTGTCGCTGACCACCCGGTACTCCTGGTCCAGCCCGGTGGTCGCGCCGACGGCGCTCCCCACGCTGACCCCCATCCGGTAGGGGTCCAGCTCCGGCGGTTCGAGCCCGCTGTCGGCCAGCGCCTCGTTGGCGGTGACCACCGCGAACTGCGCGGCGCGGTCCATCCGGCGGATGTCCTGCGCTCCGAGATCATGCGCCTCGGGGTCGAAGTCGATCTCGCCCGCCACCCGGGAGCGGAACGGCGACGGGTCGAAGAGCGTGATGCCCCGCGTGGCGGTCCGGCCCTCGCTCAGCAGACTCCAGAAATTCTTGGCTCCGACGCCACCCGGCGCCAGAACTCCGATCCCGGTTATCACTACTCGCCGCCTCATCAGGGCAGCCCCCCTCGGAATAGCGTCCGTCAGGAATTCTTGGACCAGTGGTAGAAGCGAGTCGCCATGGCGTCGGCCGGCGAGCGCCAGGTCTCCGGGTCGTAGGCCCCGATGTGCGGCTTGAGATCCTCGCTGACCTTCACGAAGAGCGGGTCGTTCTTGGCCGCCTCGATCGCCGATCCACCATTCTCCGAATCGAAGTCCTGCAGGTGGAAGTAAAGGCCGCGGTAGAAGAAGAGCTGGCGTCGCCGGGTACCCATCAGATCCGGCATCTCGGTCCGGTCGAACTCCCGGAAGATCTCCGCCACGTCGCCACTCGCGGACGGATTCATCCGGGCCACGATCAGTGTGCTGTGCATGACCAGCCTCCCTCGTCAATGTGGTTTCGGTTCGCCCTGCTCAGGCGGCAGCGCCGAACCAGCGGTTCAGCGCGTCGTGCAGTTCGCCGCCGTCCGGCGCCGCCCAGACGACGTATCCGTCGGGACGGACGAGCAGGGCCGTCGTGCCGCAGAGCGGGTCGTCGGCGGACAGCTCGGTCTGTGCGCAGTCGACGATGTCGATGCGGTCGGCCCAGAGCCTCGCGGCCGCCTGCAGGCCGGCGCTGCCGCCGAGGCGGATGAGGACCCCGCGCCCTGCGTGCAGCAGGTCCATCGTGCTGGTGCCGCCCTGCGGGCCCGTCAGCTTCTGGGGCGGAACCCGTCGGCCCAGCAACGGGTGGGCGCCGTCGCCCACCGGGTACCCGAGGTCCAGCCCGCTGACCATGCCGGCCAGGTGACGGCCGACCTCCGGGAACTCCATCAACTCGGTGAAGACTTCCCGCAGTGGATCGACCTCGGCGCCGCTCAGGTAGAGCAGCCCCTGTGCCCGGGTGTTCATCAGTAGTCTGGCGCCGGCCGGATGGCGCTCGGAGTGGTAGGTGTCCAGCAGCCCTTCCGGTGCCCAGCCGCGCACGTCGGCGGCGAGCTTCCAGCCGAGGTTCATGGCATCCTGCACGCTGACGCTGAGCCCCTGGCCCCCGGCGGGCAGATGGGTGTGCGCGGCATCGCCGACCAGCAGCACCGCGCCCTTGCGGTACTGGGTGACCTGCCGGGTTGCGTCGCCGAACGAGCTGACCCACAGCGCGTCGCCGTCGTGGATGGAGTCGCCGGTCAGCCGCTGCCAGGCGTCCGCCACCTCGTCGAAGGTGGGCGGTTCGGTCCGCCGCCTCGGCGGTGTTCCCCGCTCGCAGACGATGATGCGGTCGACGCCCTCCCGCAGCGGCGCCGACATCACCATGCCGCCGGCCACCCGCTCGCCGATCTGCCGCGCCTTGAGATCGCAGCCGGCCACGTCGGCGAGGAACATCTCGATGGTCGCGTCCGTCCCCGGGAAGTCGAAACCCGCGAGCTGACGCACGGTGCTGCGCCCACCGTCGCAGCCGACCAGGTAGCGACCGCGCAGGGTCCGGACGCCGTCGGGCGTCTCGGCGGTGACGGTCACCCCGTCGCCGTCATCGGTCAGCCCGACCAGCGTCCAGCCCCGGCGGACCTCTACTCCGACCCGTGCCGCCCACGCGCCCAGGACCTCCTCGGTCCGGGTCTGCGGGATTCCGCGGGCGCCGAAGTGGGCGCCCGGCAGGATGCTGTAATCCAGCGGAATGCCGCCGAAATGCCCCGCCGCACTGGTCGTGATGTCGCCGAACTCCGGCAGCAGACCGCGCTGGTCGAACAGTTCCATTGTACGGGCGGTGAAACCCAGCCCGCGGGATTCACCGGAAGGCTTCTCCAATCGTTCCAGGACCACGACGTCGATTCCGCCGAGCCTCAGCTCGGCGGCCAGCGTCAGACCGGACGGACCAGCGCCCACGATAATGACAGAGGAATCCACGCTCGCCCCCTTGAGGTGACAGGGAAGGTGGCACAAAAAGAGCCCGGGAGCCGATCCGAAAGGAGTGTTCGGGAATCTCTCCGGGCTAATACGGTCGCATTTCTGGATTCGGGCACAGTTCGACCGCCGGAAAAGCGTGACACTTCTCCGGGGGGCCTGTCAACAGCAGGCCTTCGCCGAACGGCCGCACGGCTGGAATGCAAAACGGCAGCGCGCCTGTTGCGCACTGCCGTGATCCGCACCGGGGCCTCAGGACCCGTGCCGCCGGGACCTACCGGCCCCGACCCGCCACCGCCAACTTCCCTGATTTCGGGCACAGTTGTAGCGGCCGAACTAGCGTGACACCCCGCCGGTCAGGTGTCAACAACAAAGCCGCAGCGGTGGACCCCGCCCGCCGGGAAGACCGGACAGCCCGAGGCCGCACCGGAGATGACCGATGCGGCCTCGGGCAAGGAACGTCGCGAGGACGCGTCAGTGTTCGGCTGCGCTCGCAGACTTCGCCGCCGTTCGAGAGTCGGCCGACGGCAGCGGCCGTGAGGCCGGCAGGCCCTTGACGACGAGGCAGACCGCGGCCCCCGCCAGCACGATGGCCAGCGGCAACGCCATGGTCGGCTTCATCGCGTCCACGAAGCCGTACCGGAACACCTCCGAGGCCAGCTCCTGCACTCGGTGGGCCAGGTCAGGCGGGAGGTTCCCGACGTCCGGAGCACCACCGGCCTGGCCGGCACCGACGTCCAGACCGCTCTTGCCCGCCTCGGTGAAGCTCTGCACGAACCCGGCCCGGACCTGCTCAGGAAGCTCGGCGGCCCGCTGCTTCGCCTGGTCGCCCAACGCGGAGACCAGCCGGCTCTGCAGCACCTCGCCCACCGCTGCCGTCGCCAGCACCGAACCGACCTGCCGGAGCGTGTTGTTCACCCCGGACGCGGCACCCGAGAGCTGTGGCGGCACGTTGCGCATCGCCTCCGTCGCCATCGGGGTGAACGTCGCGCCGAATCCCATCCCGGCCACGATGAAACCTGGCAGGAAGGTCGTCCAGCTGCTCCCGACCTCCGCCACCAGCAACAGCCACAGAGTCCCGGCGGAGAACAGGACCAGCCCGCCCAGCAGGATGTACTTCCCGCCGAACCTGTCCGACAGCTTCCCCGCCGGGCCGGCCACGAGCATGGCCATCACCGAGGTGGGTGCCATCACCAGCCCTGCTTTGAGGGCGCTGAAGCCCAGTGCCGACTGCAAGTAGATGGTCATCGGCAGGAAGAGCGCGATCACGCCGAATGAGACCGTGATCGCCACCACGTTCATCGCCGTGAAGTTGCGGTCCCGGAAAAGTACGAACGGCACCAGCGGCTCGCTGTCCTGACGGGCACGCTGGTGGACGAGGAACACCACCAGGAGCACGGCCGCGAGTCCGATCAGTGCCCAGATCCAGGCGTTCCACTCGTACCGCTGCCCCTCGGTCAGCGCGAAGGCCAGGCAGAACAGAGCCGCCGACGCGATCAGCACCGCCACGGCGTCAAGCCGCTGCCGGCCCCGTTCCACGCGCTGGTGGGTCGGCAGGATCGGCACGGCGAGCAGCAGGACGAGGATACCGATCGGCAGGTTCACGAAGAAGATCCACCGCCAGTCGAACTTGGTGACCAGCAGTCCTCCCAGGGTGGGCCCGGCCACGGTAGAGACGCCCGCCACCGAACCCCAAATCCCCAGGGCCACCCCGCGTCGCTCGGCCGGGAAGGTCTCGACGATGATCGACATCGTCTGCGGCAGGAGGAAGGCCGCGCCCAACCCCTGAACCGCCCGGGCGGCGATCAGCTCCGCCGCTCCCTGGGACACTCCGCACAGCAGGCTCGCGAGCGTGAACAGGGCCACGCCGGCGATGAAGAGCTGCTTCTTGCCACGCAGATCACCCAGCCGACCGGCAGTGATCAGTGCCACCGCCAGCACCAGGACATAGGCGTTGCTGATCCAGAGGACCTGGTCCAGCGACGCCGACAGCTTGGTGACCATGTCCGGAATCGCGATGTTCACGATGGTCAGGTCCAGCAGGGTCATGAAAAACCCGAGCGCCAATACCAGCAGAACCGCCCACGGGTTACCGCGCCATCTACTCATTCGACCTCCCTGGTCCGACAGCGCCCGTTCGGACGCTTCCGCCGAAATCCGGATGCCCACCCGGTCGCGGCCTCGACGACTCCAAGAGTCCCCACACCCGGCCGAACGTGACATCGTGCCCGGCCCGGGTGACGCAGACCATAAATTTCCCCGAAGGTGTCACACTCGCAGGCCGCCGCAGCTCTTATTGGTGAGGTGTCGGAAGTCCGTTCACGGCGAGCCCCCGCAGCCGGCCGTGGCAATCGGACGAGTCCACGAATCATCCACCGTTCTCCGTGGAGTTCCGACGATACGGTTGATCGAATTGCTTGTTGACGATCTCGTCGAGGTCGTACTGCGCACGCGCCGGACTGCCGTAACGGGTGAGTCTCCCCCGACTCGCCCACTTTCTGACGGTGGCCTCGGAGACTCCGGCGGCCAGTGCCGCCAGCTCGGTCGGAACCAGTCGACGCCCCGCGTGACCGTGACGGCTGTTCATGCGGCCCCCTCCCTCTGGAACATCTCGTCGGCCGTGCAGGTCTGCCGCTTGCGCTGGATCTGCCGGGCCAACTGGAGCCACTGGTGGGCCTGCCAGACGTGGCCGGCAGCGCAGCGCACCTCGCGCCCCCGCCGCTCCGCCCCGCCCGCGGGAGCGGTCGTCATGTCCTCCTGGCAATCGGGGTGCACACATCGCCCCAGGTCGATGCGCAGAGCCGGCTGGACGTGGGCCGACCGGCGCGCGCGAGCCGCCACGGCGGACACCTCGGCCGAGAAGTCCGCGCAGGCGGAATGGCGGACCAGCCAGTCCAGGTGATCCACCAGGAAGGCCGCCAGGTCAGCCGGCTGCCGTCTGGCCGGCCGTGCCACCCCGAGCTCGTCGGTTACCAGCTCCGTCCAGGAGGCGAGACAGCCGAGGATGGCGGACCGGCTCTCCACCACCTCGTCGTCCACCCGCAGTCCGCCGGACCCCCGGGATCCGCTGACCCTCGGCCGACCGGCGGCGCGAGCGGGCAGGAGGGAGTTCACGCAGTCGTCGTACATCTCGGGCAGTTCGAGCAGTTCCGCCTTGAGTTCGTGGAAGCAGGTGCCACAAACCCGCGGACCACCGGCTGCGCGGGCCGCGGGTCCGGGGGGCGTGGTCGGGTTACTGCAATGAGGCCTCACACACATTGAGATGTTCATTTCACTCCATGGCCGTGACGGAAACGAAACAGGCATGACTGGGTGCGAAATTCACACATTCAGATGGAGGTCCCTATACAGGGAAATCGCGACACAATGGGACATCGATGCCGACCGCAAAGAAATAGCCCTGGGCGGCCCCGCCACACGGGCCGAAATCCCCGACTATCTGGAACCCCCCGTTCCAAATGCTGCGGCCCTGCCGAACACGGGCAGGTCCGGATCGAACGATAACCCGCCCAACTCGACCATGTCCAACAGCAAAAGCTTCACCAAGAAATGCCGTGGAAAACCTCGTGACGTGCAAGGATCCTGAAGATCGGGAGACAGAACGGACCAAAAGCCCGACCACCCCACAATGTCGCCACAGCGCCGTAGAACGCCCACGGAGGCCCGGCGCGGCCAGGGCTCCAGGGGTGCCGACCACCCGCCCCGGCCGCGCCGCCGCCGCGCCGGATCACCCCCAGAGCTGCCGCTTCCGATAGCCCCCCTCCCAGAAGAGCCGGTTGAGCACCCGGACCGGGGCGGGCATCGCCGACAGGAAGGTGGCTCGATCGGTGTCCGGTCGGCCATCGAGAACCCACGGAACGTACACAGAAGCCCCCTTGACGCCCTGTCGGCGCCGCATCCCGTCCGTGAAGCCCCGCCAGTCGGCCACGGTCAGCATGGACTGGATGAGCGGAAGAGCTGTGTCCTCTTCGTGCGTGAGGTGGTCGTCGAGCGTGGCGACGAGCTTCTCCACCTGGTCCGCCAGCGTCCCCGCCCGGCCGGCCAGCGCCGCGTCGACCGAGGCGAGCAGCGGGTCCAGATCGGCGTGCTCGGCCTCCATCGCATCGGTGAGCGCCAGCTCGCGCGGCTTGCCCTCCACCGCGCGGCGCAGCCGCGGCCAGAGCTCGGCGTCCTCGACGCTGTGGTGGATGAGTAGTTGGGTCTTGAAGTTCTCCCAGCCGGCCTTGACCGAGGGCTCACCGGCCCGGCCGGACGCCGCAGCGGAGCGGAGCCGTTCGAGATCCCGACGGAAGGCGTTGTGGGTCGCGTACATGACCGTGAAGTCGATGGTGCCCTGCTCGGAGGCGCTCATGATGTACCTTATCTTCCGAAACCCATACGATACTGGGAAGATACCATATGAGTTCCGTAGTAAACGAAGACCCGGATGAGCTCCGGCACCGTCGACGGCTGACCACGACGATCAAGAGTTCCCTGCGGCGGATGAGCAACCAGCTCTCGCTGCTGAACAACCACGTCGTCGCCCAGCTCGACCTCAAGAACGTCGACCTGGACTGCCTCGACCTGATCAACAGCCAGGGGCCGATCAGCCCCGGCAACCTGGCCCGGCGAGCCGGCCTGCACCCCGCCACGGTGACCGGCATCCTCGACCGGCTCCAGCGCGGGGGATGGGTGACGCGCGAGCGGGATCCCGTCGACCGCCGCGCGGTCGTCGTCCGCGCCCTGCGGGACCGCAACCCGGAGCTGCTGCACCTCTACTCCGGGATGAATGCATCCCTGGACGAGATCTGCGCCAGCTATGAGCCCGCGCAGCTGGAGGTCGTCGCCGACTTCCTCAGCCGCACCGCGGAGGCGGGCATGACCGCCTCCGCGGAGATGGACCGAAAGGAGACGGACCGCAAGGAGAGCTGAGTGGCACGTCCTACCGACGCCACACCAGCCGCAGCAACGGGCAGCAGCTGCGGCGCGCCCGGCAGCTCCGAACGCGCCGCCGACCTACCGGGCGATCGACGGAAAGGAGGCGGTGCCGGCGCCCGCCGGTTCGAACCGTCCGCCTCCGGAGCGGAGTCGGAGGTCCGGCTCAGCCCCGGGGGCGGCGGGCGCGGCGGACGGTGCGGTCGCTCTCGACCGGCTCCGCGAGGTGCCCGTCCACCAGGCGGGTGAGGGCGGAGACGAAGGCGTCCTGTTCGGGCTGCGGCAGCGACTCCAGGAGTTCGCGGTGCTCCCGGTCGGCGATCGCGGTGCCCTTCACCACGGCGCGGGCACCCTCCTCGGTGACCGAGATGATCCGGGCCCGGCGGTCGGTGGCGGACGGGCGGCGCTCGGCCAGGCCCGCCTTCTCCAGCTCGTCGACGGTGACCACCATGGTGGTCTTGTCCAGGTCCGCCAGCTCGGCCAGCTGGATCTGGGTGCGCTCGGCCTCCTGCGCGTGGAACAGCACGCAGTACGCGCGGGGCGTGATGCCGAGCTCGGTGAAGGCGGCCGCCATCCGGGTCGCCAGCACGTGGCTCGCGTGGTCCATCAAGCCGGAGATGTCGCGAATCTGGCGCACGGGCGGGGTCGTCGTCATACGTCCGAGATTAGCAACGGCCCGTCCGCTGCCGGATGATCCCGTTGCCAACCAACACCGGGTTTACGGGATACCCAACTCGAACAGCGCATACCCCGCGTACCAGCCCGCCGCGATGGCCGGCATCGCGAACAGGCCGATCAACGAGGGGGTCCGCACCCGGCGCAGCGCCACCGCCAGGCCGATGAACAGCGGGAAGGCGGGCAGCAGGTAGCGGGAGATGTTGCCGAAGATCTGGTTGCTGCTCAGCGCGGTGAAGATGGTCATCGCGGTGTACACCCACAGGACCAGCGGCGGGCGGACCCGCCAGAGCAGCACCAGCAGACCGGGCAGGGCGATCAGCAGGGCGATCGCGATCAGGTCCGGGACGGGGTTGGACTGCCAGAAGTCCCAGTGCCCGGTGATCACGTCCATGATCGTGCGGAGGGTGGAGGCGCCGAAGTCGAAGTAGCGGTTCCAGGCGCCGCGCTGGAGCTTGAAGTAGCCGCCCCAGTCGCCCATCCGCCAGCCGACCCAGGCCACGTAGCCGATCAGGCCCCACGGGGTGATCAGCATCGCGGTCAGTGGGCGGGCCACCCCGTCGGTACGGCGGATCAGCGCGACCAGCGCGGCGATCGACACGGCCGCTATCAGCGCCGCGGCGGTCGGCCGGTTCAGGCCCGCCACCAGTGCGAGCAGGCCGGCGGCCAGCCAGCGGCGGGTCATCACGCAGTAGCAGGCCCAGGCGGACAGCGCCACGAACAGCGAGTCCGAGTAGATCGCCCACTCCACGCCCGAGCCCGGGAACAGGCCCCAGATCACCGCGGCGATGACACCCGCCCGGAAACCGCCGAGCCGCTCGGCGATCGCGAAGATCCCGGCCGCGGCGACCAGCGAGGCGACCACCGAGACCACGATCCCGGAGCCGTACGGGCCGAGCCCGGTGACCGCGCCCACCAGCCGCATCAGCCAGGGGTAGAGCGGGAAGAAGGCGGCCGAGTTCTCGTAGTAGGTGGCCAGTGGCCAGCCGTGCAGCGGGATCAGCTGCGGGTCGTAGCCGTTCTCGGCGATCCGCTGGTACCAGACGCCGTCCCAGGTGCCCAGCACGTCCCACGCGTGGGCGCCGCCGCCGCGGCCGACCTGCTTCTTCAGGTAGTCCCCGGTGTGCTCCAGCAGCACCAGGAAGACGGTCAGGCCGATCGCCTTGACCACCGCGTACGCGCCCAGCGCGGGTGCGAAGCGGTCCACCAGCGCCCCGAACCGACCGGGCACCCGGCCCGCCCGCTCCTCGGTCCGCTCCTCGGCCGGCGCCACCGGCGACTCCGGCTCGGTACTGGACGACTCGGTGCTCGATGCCGTGCTCATCTGCTCTGGGTACTCCCCGCCCCGCTCAAGGTGCGCGCGGCTCCGGCGCAACGATTTTCCCGTGAGCCTACGGCACGCCCCGCCGGGCCCGGCGCACCCGTAGCTCCCTTACCGGAGACCTGATCCGCCGCCGCCCTGGCGGGGCGGCGGCGGATCAGGTCCATGTCCTCGTCAGCTGTGGACGTAGACGATGCCGAGCTTGGTGAGTTGCCAGAGCTGGGCCGGGGCGCCGGTCTCCTGGGCGAGTTCGACGTAGGGGTTGCCCTTGGCGTCGAGGTTGGCGCCGGCGGCGAGGACCTTGGTGGGGTCGGCGGAGTCGGCGATCTCGTAGGTGCCGTTGCCGGCCGGCTTGAAGATCCAGTGCTGGTTGGCGCCGCCGTTGCAGCCCCACTGCTGGATCCGGGTGCCGACGGCGGTGGAGGCTGCGTTGGCGTCCAGGCACATGTCGCGGTTGCCGCTGAAGTCCAGTTCGTAGCTGCCGCCGGCCTTGGCCTCCAGGACGAAGGACTGGTTCAGCCCGCCGCCGGCCGGGTAGCTGATGGCGGCCCGGCCGTTGGTGGAGTCGCCGTAGGTGCCGCCGCCGGTGAGGTCGAGGGCGTTGCCGGTGGCCGCGTTGGTGAGCTGGTACCAGGAGCCGTCCTCGGGGACGTCGCCGAAGGGCTTGCCGGGGGTGAGCGGCTGGATCGAGGTGGTGTTCTGCTGGTTGAGGGTGCAGTACGCCTCCGCCTGGTCGGGCTTGGCGAAGAACTGGCCGAGGCAGACGCCCTCACCGCGGTAGCCGGCCACCCGCAGGTGGTACGACTGGCGGACCATGTTCATGCACAGCCCGGGGATGCCGATCTGCGAGTCGCAGCCGTTGCGCGCCCACTCGGAGAGGTTGATGACGTCCCCGTTGCTGTACTCGTACGGCGAGCTGGTCCACTCCGCGCACACCTCGTGTCCGAAGGCGACCCGTCGCTGGTCCAAGTACCGTACGCCGGGCACCTGTTCGGCCGCCCCGCGGAGCGCGTCGCTGAACGTCGGCACCACCCAGTTGTGGCCCCAGGCGAGGTCCTCCGGGAAGGCCGGGCAGCCGTCGGCGATCTTGCCCAGGTAGTCGTTGCGCCGGATGTCCGGGGTGATCGGGTTGAAGTACGACTGGTAGACCAGTTGGTACGAGGAGTCGGCGTACCCGGCCCTGCGCATGGTCTGCCGGATGTTCTGCAGCGCGGCCACGACCTTGGGCTGCACCCGCTCGGCGCGCTGGCGGATCTCGTCGCTGCCGATGGTGTCCCGGCAGCCCTGGTTCTTGGGGATCGGGAAGTACTGCGCGAGGCAGTGCATCATGATGCCGCTGAAGTCGAAGTCGTCGTTGGCGCCGATCGTGACGACGACCAGCTTGACGTCGTACTTGCCCGCCACGTCGGCGAGTTTGACGTCCTGCTTGGGCTCGCCGTAGTCACCGCTGCCCGATCCGGTGATCTTGGCCAGCTCCGGGTCGCTCACCAGGTCGCCGGTCTGGGCGCCGGAGCAGGCGAGGTCGATCGGGGTGACCCCGGGGATGTCGGTGGTGAAGATCTCCGACTTGGGATGGCGGTGGCAGTAGTTGGTGGGGCTGTCGGTCTCCGGGAAGTAGCCGTCGTTGGTGTCGGTACCGGCGCCCTCCCCGGAGATGGCGCTGTCGCCGAGGGCGACGATCGCGGCCGGGCGGACGGCGTCGGGCGCCGGGGTCGGGGTGGTGTCGGCAAGGGCGGCGGGGGCGCCGGCCAGGCCGAGGGCGGCGACGAGAACGCCCGTGGCGAGCAGCGCCGCGGACCGGGATGCGCCCGTTCGCGTTCGCCGCGCCGCTGGGATGCGGAACCTGATCACACGCGACTCCTTGCGGGGGTGGGGGGACCGCCCGGCCGGGGCGCCGAGCGGCGCGGAGCAAGAGAGGAGCAGGAAAGGTGAGCAGGTCTCACATTCTAGGTACTGACAAGTAGTGCAACAAGGCTTGTGACACCACCGCTCATTGACGCGACGACAGCGGTGGGGGCACGAAAAGAGCCGCCGTTCCGCGCCCCAGGAGGGAAGCGCGGAACGGCGGCTCTCACCGGCCGAACCGGGGGTGGAATCAGCCCACGTTGGCGCAGTGGTTGCCGAACGCCGGGTTCAGCGCACCGACGACGCCGACGGTGTTGCCGCACAGGTTGACCGGAATGTGGATCGGGACCTGGATCTGGTTGCCCGAGATGACACCGGGGGAGCCGGCGGCGACACCCTCGGCGCCGGA
This sequence comes from Kitasatospora sp. NPDC101155, assembly GCF_044768305.1. NCBI lineage: Bacteria > Bacillati > Actinomycetota > Actinomycetes > Kitasatosporales > Streptomycetaceae > Kitasatospora > Kitasatospora sp. NPDC101155. The sequence continues at coordinate 205,443 of NZ_JBIWPN010000005.1, forward strand.
GCTGGCCATGGCGGTGCCGGCGCCGGCGGCCACGATGCCCACCACGGCCGCGCCGACGGCGGCGGTCTTCTTGATGCTCATGCGAGCCTCCTGACTGTTCAACAGAGATGCACGGGGAGTGCGACATCTAGAACGAGACCTGTCCGGGGCGGTTGCGACGGTGCGCGCACTGTCACCCGTCCGGAGCAATGGATCCACTGAGCGGCATTCGGGTGATCGACGGGCCGGACCGTTTCCCCCCGCGCACCGCCTCGTTCTCCCTCACGGAAGACGATCCACCCGGCCCTACTCAACGAATCGAGTAACGCCCATGCGCAGCTCGCCCGCGGCCTCGTCGGCACCGAGGCCACCGGCAAGTCGGTCGACGTGGCGGGCCCCCGAGAGCCCGGCGTTCGGCGACACCGCCTGAACGCCTGACCGGGAATTCCTGGTCGCGCCCTTGCCCGAACAGTTCCCGGCCGTGCGGGAACTGTTCGTGGGCGCCGGAACAACGCGGCGGCTGCGTCGACGCCCAAGCCATGGGCGGAACACGCCGGTGTGCGCCGCCGGAGTGACAATCACGGCAATCCCTGAAGCCATCGGGCCGGCATTCCTGCTCGCCCGGCTCCCGACATTTCCGTTCCGTCGGGCAGAAACTCGGAGGAAAATCATGCGCAACCTCAAGAAGGGCGCCGCCCTCTCGCTGGTCGCCACCGGCCTGGTGCTCGGTGTCGCCGGTAGCGCGTTCGCCAGCTCGGGCGCCCAGGGCGTGGCCGCCGGCTCCCCCGGCGTGCTCTCCGGCAACCAGATCCAGATCCCGGTGCACATCCCGATCAACCTGTGCGGCAACACCATCGACGCCGGCGGCCTGCTGAACCCGGCCTTCGGCAACCACTGCGCCAACATCGGCTGAGGCGGTGGTCGCCGCACCGGCGACAGCTGATTCACCGAACCCATGCCGCGCCCCACAGTGCCGGGGCCCGGCACGCTCCACCCGTGTGTGATCGAGGAGATCAACCCCCATGCAGAACGTGAAGAAGGTCGCCGTCCTCTCCGCCGCCGCTGCCGGCCTGGTGCTGGGCGCGGCGGGCTCCGCCGCCGCCAGTTCGGGCGCCGAGGGCGTGGCCGCCGGCTCCCCCGGTGTCGTCTCCGGCAACCAGATCCAGATCCCGGTGCACATCCCGATCAACCTGTGCGGCAACAGCATCGCTGCCGCCGGCCTGCTGAACCCGGCCTTCGGCAACAGCTGCGCCAACGTGGAGGTACACCCGAAGCCCAAGGACGACTGCTGATCCCCGATCGGCACGTGTTCCGGCCGAACTGCCCCCCGACCAGCCGGCCGGGGGGCAGTTCGGCATCCCCGGGCGGGCCGTTCCGGGGAACCCCGATCCACCGAAGGGTGAACCGCATGGTTTCGATGAAGAGCGGGGCGGGCCTGGCCGCCGCCGTGGGTGCCGCGGTGCTGCTCGGCGCCGGTTCGGCGCAGGCCGCCACCACCGCGGGCCAGGCGCCCGCGGCGGGCCCGGCCACGCTGGCCAAGACCGACGTCGGGCAGGCGCTGGGCGGGACGACGACCGGCCTCGGCTACGGCGTCGCGCCGATCAAGGGCCTGCGCCTGGACCCGTGGGCCAACTCCTCGGCCGACGTGCTCAACAACGGCGCGACCGTCCAGCCGGACCAGGGCCTGGCCCCGGTGGGTACCGGCACGCTGACCGGTCCGCTGAGCGGGGGCGGCGGCGTCAAGGACCTCCCGCTGCTCGGCGGGCTGACCGGCGTCCTGCCGGGCTGAGCCCGGACGCGGCGGAGCCCGGCACCCCCTCGGGTCAGGGGCGCCGGGCTCCGCCGTGTCCGGGGCGGCTCGGCTCAGAGCTTGGTCAGGCCGGCCAGCCCGCTCTGCTGCGCGAGGCCGGTGGCGGTCCCGGTGGCGGTGTCCGTCGCGTCGGTCTGCCGCAGGACGCCGGTGGCCGTCGCGGTGGTGGTGTCGGCCAGGTCGTTGACCTCATCGGTGACGGAGAGCCGGCTCTTGTCGCCGCCGAGGCTGGCGGTCGCCCCGGGCACGGTCTGCACGGCGCCGGGCACCAGGCGCGGGTCCACCTCGTCGACCTTGAGCCGGCCGTCGGCGAGCTGACCGGTGCCGTCGTGGACCAGCGCCAGCGGCTTGCCGACGTCCAGGCCGGGGGTCCTGGCGTTCAGCGGCGTGGCCGGGGCCTCCAGCAGCACCTCGCCGAGGTCGGCCCCCTGGTCGACCAGCGGCAGCGGCAGCTGGGCCTTGGCGCTCGGGCCGACCTTGCCGGTGGCCAGCTGGGGCACCAGGTGGTCCGGGAGCAGCCCGTTGTCGGTGGCCCGGCCGGGCACCGGCGGCATGAGCAGCGAGTTCGGGACGTCGGAGTGGAGGTGGCTGCCCAGCGGGGCGAGCGGCACGTCCGCCGGGACCTGCTGGGTGGCCAGCTTGTCCTCCAGGGCTCCGACCTGGTCGGGGCCTACCGGGGCGGCGCAGGCCCCTCCCTGGGAGGCGAGCACGCCCGCACCGACCGCCAGCAGCATCGCGCCGGCCCGCTTGGAGAACTTCATGCTTTTCACCGTTCTGCCTGTCCGTACTGGAGGCGTACGGGAGATCTATGGGGGAGGGCTGCGGGGCCGCAGCCGGAAAGCAATCTGCCTCAACGAATGACCGCGAGTTCGGATTGCGGGCATTAACCGGTTCGGCCTAATAATCCGACCGTAAACCGCCCCCGGACGCGCCTCTCGGATTCTTTTCAAAAAACCCCGTAACCTTCCGTGCCGTCATTCTTTGATCTGGACGTCAGTGACTGCAGACCGGGTCTGAGCGTTCTACGCGTTGCTACGCACGGAAACCGAAAGCATTTCAGAGAGGGATCTCCCCATGATCCAGAAGTCCTTCGCCGCCGCCGGCCTGGCCGTCGCCGCGCTGGCCGGTGCCGCCGCGCCCGCCTCGGCCATCGGTGACGCGGACGGCGCTGCCGCCTCGATCGAAGGCAACGGCGGCACCAACTTCACCGGGACGGTCGGGAACAACAGCCCGAACTTCCACTTCCTGGACAACGCGAACGTCTGCCTCCCCGAGATCCACAACATCGCCGTGAGCGGGCTCGGTCTGGCGATCCCGGTCGAGGTCCCGATCGCCAACAGCGGTGGCAGGCAGTACTGCACCCAGGGCCAGGGCACCCAGAGCCACGGCGACGCGGGCGTGTCCCACCTGGTCGGCTGACGCCCCCCAGAGCCGCACTTCCCCGCAGGCTCCTCCTGAACCACCCTTCGAATCGTTCCCCGATTCACCCCTCGAGAGGAAAAACCGGAAATGATCAAGAAGTCCCTCGCCGCCGCCGGCCTGGCCGCCGCTGCCATCGCGATGTCCGCCGGCTCGGCTTCCGCCATCGCCGACTCGGACGGCGCCGCCACCACGGTCCAGGGCAACGGCGGCACCAACCAGACCGGCACCCACGGCAACGGCAGCCCGAACTTCCACACCCTGGACAACCCGAACATCTGCCTGCCGGAGATCCACAACATCGCCGTCGCCGCCGCCGGCGCCGCGGTTCCGATCGAGGTGCCCATCCTGAACAGCACCCCGAAGCAGATCTGCAACGTCGGCCAGAACACCCAGTCCTCGGGCGACGCGGGTGTCTCGCACCTGATCGGCTGATCAAGGGGCACGGCACGGACGGAGGGCCCGGGGAGGAAGGTCTCCCCGGGCCCTCCGGGCTTCTGCGGGACGAGGAATCCGACCGGGCCGACGGCTCGGCCGGATGAGCGTCCGTCCGGCCCGGTGCGTGGGGCGCCGGGCCGGACGGGCGGGATGTGATCACGAGTCAGAGCACGAGTCAGACGCAGAGCGCCCGCGGGGGCGCTCCCACAGAGAGGGCAGATCCATGAAGAGCAAGCTGGCCAAGGCCGCCCTGACCGCCACCGCCGCACTGGCGCTCGCCGGTGCCGCCACCCCGGCGTTCGCGCACGTCGGCCTTGAGGGCGGCGGCGGCATCATCGCCACGGCCGACGAGCCGTTCGTGGCGGGCAAGGCCTTCGGCGTCGCCCACACCTCCGACGTGATCGCCGGCGGCATGGGCGGCGGCGCGGCCACCGCCACCGACCTGATCGGCGGCGCCGAGGGCTTCGCGCACATCAACGGCTGGAAGTAGTAAGCCGGAAGGCCGGGCTGCTCCCCTGGGGGGCGGCCCGGCCTTCCGTCTGCTGTGCCCCGCCCCGAGCCGAAGGGGCGCGCCGGTGCCGAAAGGGAGAAGCGACAAGCGAGGCACGAGCGCCGGAGCGCCGACCGTCGGCACCGGGTCAGAGCGCCCCGGAGGCGAGCGGGCGAGTCACAGCATCTGTGCGGCCTCGACTGCCCAGTACGTGAGGATCTGCTCGGCGCCGGCCCGGCGGATCGAGGTGAGCGTCTCCAGGATGGTGCGCTCCCGCTCGATCCAGCCGTTGGCGGCGGCGGCCTCGACCATCGAGTACTCGCCGGAGATCTGGTACGCGGCCACCGGCACCGGCGAGACGTCGGCGACCTGCCGCAGGACGTCCAGGTACAGCATGGCCGGCTTGACCATCACCAGGTCCGCACCCTCGGCGAGGTCCAGCTCCAGCTCGCGCAGGGCCTCGCGGGCGTTGGCCGGGTCCTGCTGGTAGGTCTTGCGGTCGCCCTTGAGCGAGGAGTTGACGGCCTCGCGGAACGGGCCGTACAGCGCGGAGGCGTACTTGGCGGTGTAGGCGAGGACGCTGACGTCCTGGTGACCGGCCTCGTCCAACGCCCGCCGAATGACGGCGATCTGACCGTCCATCATGCCGGACGGGCCGACCATGTGGACACCGGCCTCGGCCTGGACCACGGCCATCTCGGCGTAGCGCGCCAGGGTCGCGTCGTTGTCCACGCTGCCGTCCTCGGCCAGCACGCCGCAGTGGCCGTGGTCGGTGAACTCGTCCAGGCAGAGGTCCGACATGACCACCAGCTGGTCGCCGACCTCCGCGACCACGTCGCGGATGGCCTGCTGCAGGATCCCGTCCGGATTGGTCCCCTCGGAACCGACGGCGTCCTTCACCTCGGGCAGGCCGAACAGCATGATGCCGCCCACGCCGGCCTCGGCGGCCTCCACCGCGGCCTTCCGCAGGGAGTCCCGGGTGTGCTGGACCACGCCGGGCATCGAGGTGATCGGCTTCGGCTCGGTGATGCCCTCGCTGACGAAGGCGGGCAGGATCAGCTCCGCCGGGTGCAGCCGGGTCTCGGCGACCAGGCGGCGCATCGCCGGGCTCTGGCGCAGCCGGCGGGGGCGAACGTACGGGAATTCAGCGGACACGGCTTCTCTCTCCGAACGGTTGTGCCGCGCCGGGGGCGGTGAACCGCCGCCCCCGACACACTGATGGGGACCCTCAGCGGGCCTTGCGGCGCGAGCCCGGACGGCGCTCGCTGGGCCGGTAGACCGGCTCGCCCGCGGCCGTCGCGGTGTCGCGGCGCTTGGCCCCGAAGTCTGCCAGCGCCTGGGCCAGCGCCCCCGCCGACGGCGCCGGAGCCATCACGTCGACCCGCAGGCCGTGCTCCTCGGCGGTCTTGGCGGTGGCCGGGCCGATGCAGGCGATGACCGTGACGTTGTGCGGCTTGCCGGCGATGCCGACCAGGTTCCGGACGGTCGAGGACGAGGTGAACAGCACCGCGTCGAAGCCGCCGCCCTTGATCGCCTCACGGGTCTCGGCCGGCGGCGGCGAGGCGCGCACCGTCCGGTACGCCGTCACGTCGTCGACCTCCCAGCCGAGCTCGACCAGGCCGGCCACCAGGGTCTCGGTGGCGATGTCGGCGCGCGGCAGCAGCACCCGGTCGATCGGGTCGAAGACCGGGTCGTACGGCGGCCAGTCCTCCAGCAGCCCGGCCGCGGACTGCTCGCCGGAGGGCACCAGGTCCGGCTTCACGCCGAAGTCCACCAGGGCCTGCGCGGTGGTCTCGCCGACCGCCGCGACCTTGATGCCGGCGAACGCGCGGGCGTCCAGGCCGTACTCCTCGAACTTCTCCCGGACGGCGCGGACGGCGTTCACCGAGGTGAAGGCGATCCACTCGTAGCGGCCGGTGACCAGGCCCTTGATGGCCCGCTCCATCTGCTGCGGGGTGCGCGGCGGCTCGACCGCGATGGTCGGCACCTCCTGCGGCACCGCGCCGTACGAGCGCAGCTGCTCGGACAGGCCGTGGGCCTGCTCCTTGGTGCGCGGCACGAGGACGTTCCAGCCGAACAGCGGCTTGGTCTCGAACCACGAGTGCGAGGCGCGGTGGGCGACCTGCTCGCCCACCACGGCTATCACCGAGGTCGCCGGGTCCACCGGGGCGGAGACCGGCGAGGGCAGCACCCGGGCGGCCTTCAGGTCGGCCGCGATGGCGGACAGCGTGGAGGTGAAGGTCCGCTGGCGGGTGGTGGTGCCGGAGAGGGTGGCGCTCAGCGCCGAATCCGGCTTGCGGCCGTTGGAGACCAGCGCGTTGGCGGTGGCCGGCAGCTGGCCCAGGGTGGTGCGGACCACCAGGGTGGTCTCCGGCGCGCCCAGGTCGACCGGGCCGCCGGACAGCAGCTGGGCGCCGTCCACGAAGCGGACGTCGGCGCCGGCCGCGCCGCGCAGCGGGACGCCCGCGTAGGCCGGGACGCCGACCGACTGGGCGACACCCGGGATCACCTCGAAGGGGATCCCGTCGCCCGCACAGCTGAGCATCTCCTCGGCGGCGCAGCCGTCCAGACCCGGGTCGCCGTCGACGGTACGGACCACGTGCTTGCCGGAGCGGACGGCCTCGGCGACCAGCTTGGCCAGGTCGAAGTCGGTGCCCTCGGCGGACGGGGTGTGCACCTGCACACCGGCCGGACAGTGGGTGCGCACGGCCGCTGCGGTCAGCGGGTCGGCCACCAGGATGTCGGCCGAGGACAGCACCTCGACCGCACGCAGGGTCAGCAGACCCGGGTCCCCGGGGCCCGCGCCCAGGAAGGTGCACCGTCCGGTCGGCTGGCCGGCCGGGAACAGGGCGTCGGTGGCGGCGGTGGGGCTCATCGGGCTCGCTCCCCCATCAGGGCGGCCGCGCCCCCGTCGAGCAGCCGGGCGGCCAGGGCGTGGCCGAGGGCCCGCGCCTGCTGCTCGGCGGTCTCGTCGAGGACGATCGGACCGTTGGCGGACATCTTCAGCAGGGCGGTGCCGTCGGGGTTGCCGACCACACCGTCCAGCCGCAGTTCGTTCTCCTGGCCCCAGGTGGCCAGCGCGGCCACCGGGGCCGAGCAGCCGGCCTCCAGGGTGGCCAGCAGGTCGCGCTCGGCGGCCACGGCGACCCTGGTGGGGGCGTGGTCCAGCAGGGCGAGCGCGGCGGCCAGCGAGCCCCCGTCAGGAAGCACAGCGGCGGCGGTGCACTCGATCGCGAGCGCGCCCTGACCGGGGGCCGGGATCATCAGCTCGGGGTCGAGGTGCTGGGAGATCTCGGCGCTGCGGCCGAGCCGGTTGAGGCCGGCCGTGGCCAGCACGACCGCGTCCAGCTCACCGCCGGTCACGTAGCCGATCCGGGTGTCCACGTTGCCGCGGATCGCGACGGTCTCCAGCTGGGCGCCGCGGGCGATCGCCCAGGCGTTCAGCTGGGCCATCCGGCGCGGCGAGCCGGTGCCGATCCGGGCCGGGCGGCCGGCGCCGGCGAGCTTCTCCACCAGCTCGTCCAGGTTCAGGCCCTCGGCCGCGACCAGGGCGTCCCGGACGTCCTCGCGCTCGGGGACGGCGGCCAGTACCAGGCCCTCGGGGGCGGCGGTGGGCAGGTCCTTGAGCGAGTGCACGGCGAAGTCGATCCGGCCCTCCAGCAACGCGTCCCGCAGCGCGGAGACGAACACGCCGGTGCCGCCGATCTGCGCGAGCGCCTCCCGGGAGGTGTCGCCGTAGGTGGTGATCTCGACCAGCTCGACGGGGCGCCCGGTGAGCCTGGTCACCTCGCGGGCGACCATGCCCGACTGGGCCATGGCGAGCGCGCTGCGCCGGGTGCCGAGCCGCAGGGCGGGGGCTCCTGGGGCCTGCTCGGTGAGCGGTTGACCATTCATGACGTGATCGTCCCGGTGGTACTCGTGGGATGGCTGACGGTTCATCTGGCGCCCCCGCCCGAGGGCTGGGGCCGGCCGCCGACGGGCGTGCCCGACACGGCGTGCACGGCCGCCGGGTCGAGGTCGAACAGCTCGCGAAGGGCGTCCGCGTAGGAGGCACCGCCGGGCTCGGCGGCCAGCTGCTTCACCCGGACGGTCGGGGCGTGCAGCAGCTTGTCGACGACGCGACGGACGGTCTGGGTGATCTCGGCGCGGGAGCGCTCGTCCAGGTCGGGCAGCCGGGAGTCCAGCCGGCCCAGCTCGGCGGCGACCACGTCGGAGGCCATCGCCCGCAGCGCGACCACGGTCGGCGCGATCCGGGCGGCCCGCTGGGCGGCGCCGAAGGCGGTCACCTCGTCGGCGACGATCCGGGTGACCTGGTCGACGTCGCCGGCGCCGGGGCTGGCGGCGTGCGCATGGGAGAGGCTCTCCAGGTCGACCAGCAGGGCGCCGTCCAGCTCGTGCACCGCGTGGTCGACGTCGCGCGGCATGGCGAGGTCGAGCAGGGCGAGCGGCTCCGGCGCGCTGCGGAGGGCGACGGCGGCGGCCACGTCCTCGGCCTTGATCACCACGCCGGCCGCGCCGGTGCAGGAGATCACCAGGTCGACGTCGGCCAGTGCCTGCGGCACCTTGGCGAGGTCGAGGGTGCGGGCCACGTCCGGGCCGAGGATCTCGACCAGGCGCTCGGCGCGGGCCGGGGTCCGGTTGGCGATCAGCAGGTCGGTGACGCCGGAGCGGACCAGGGTGGCGGCGGCCAGCGAGCTCATCGAGCCGGCGCCGACCACCAGCGCGCGCTTGCCGGCGATCTCGCCCGCGCCCGCCGCGACCTGCTCCAGGCCGAAGGTGACCAGCGACTGGCCGGCCTTGTCGATGCCGGTCTCGCTGTGCGCCCGCTTGCCGACCCGCAGGGCCTGCTGGAACAGCTCGTTCAGGCCGCGCCCGGCGGTGTGCTCGTCCTGGGCCTTGGCCAGCGCGTCGCGCAGCTGGCCGAGAATCTGGCCCTCGCCGACCACCATCGAGTCCAGGCCGCAGGCCACCGAGAACAGGTGGTGGACGGCGCGGTCCTCGTAGTGGACGTACAGGTGGGAGGTCAGCTCCTCCAGGTCCACCCCGCTGTGGTGGGCCAGCAGCAGCGACAGCTCGGCGACGCCGGCGTGGAACTTGTCCACGTCCGCGTACAGCTCGATCCGGTTGCAGGTGTTGAGCAGCGCGGCCTCGGCGACGGTCGAGGTGGCGGCCGCGTCGTGCAGCAGCCGGGTCGGGACCTCACCGGTCAGCGCGGCGCGCTCCAGCACGCCGACCGGTGCCGTCCGGTGGCTCAGTCCGACGACGAGAAGACTCATGCCCGCCCCCCACAGCTCTCGGTGTTCATGCGGGCATCACCGCGGACAGCTCGCCCTCGCCGCCCTTGGCGGACTTGCCCTTGGCCGACTGCTCGGCCTGGTCCTTGGCCGCCGGCTCGCCGGCGCGGCCCTTGCCGTTGCCGCCGCCGGCCGCGCGGCGCAGCTTGGCGGCCGCGGCCCGGACCGGACCGGGGGCGCGGTCCAGCACCGACTCGGTGCGGTCCGGCTCCTCACCGGCCTTGCGCTGCTCGTGGAAGGCGAGGATCTGCAGCTCGATGGAGAGGTCCACCTTGCGCACGTCCACGCCGTCCGGGACGGTCAGCACGGTCGGGGCGAAGTTGAGGATGCTGGTGACGCCGGCCTCGACCAGCCGGTCGCAGACCTGCTGGGCGGCACCGGGCGGGGTGGTGATCACGCCGATGGAGACGTGCTGGCTCTCGACGATCGACTCCAGCTCGTCCATGTGGCGCACCGGGAGTCCTGCCGCGGTGGAACCGACCACGTTGGGGTCGGCGTCCAACAGGGCGGCGACCCGGAATCCGCGGGAGGCGAAGCCGCCGTAGTTGGCGAGGGCGTGCCCGAGGTTCCCGATGCCGACGATGACGACCGGCCAGTCCTGGGTCAGGCCGAGCTCGCGGGAGATCTGGTAGACGAGGTACTCGACGTCGTAGCCGACGCCGCGGGTGCCGTAGGAGCCGAGGTAGGAGAAGTCCTTGCGCAGCTTGGCCGAGTTCACGCCGGCCGCGGCGGCCAGTTCCTCGGAGGAGACGGTCGGCACCGAGCGCTCGGAGAGCGCGGTGAGGGCCCGCAGGTAGAGGGGCAGGCGGGCGACGGTCGCCTCCGGGATGCCCCGGGCACGCGAGGGTCGGCGCGCGGCGCCCTGGTCGGGCGTCTGCGAACTGCTCTGTGGTGATCGGCCGATTGCCACGGTGCTCCTGTGGGTGAAGCTGGGCTTTGACAGCCAGGCTATGCGTTTGTGAACGTGTGCACAAAGATGGTGTCCGTTTTGTCCACACACAGTGACACGCATCACGCCGTCGAGCTCATAGCACCGGCCTTGGTCAGGACCACTTCCGGGGCCTGGGGACCGGGCAGCCAGGGGCCGTACGACGTCTCCCGGCGCAGCAGCGGGACGGCCGTCCCGGACGGGCGGGAGCGCGCCCGGCCCAGCCGGGGCCAGGGCACCCGGGCGGCCTCGCGCAGCGGGCCGGCCCAGTCGTCCGGCGGGCAGGACGGGGCGCCCAGGCAGTGCAGCAACAGCTCGGCGGTCACCCGGGCGTCGCCCAGCGCGGTGTGCGCCGGGTACCAGCCGAGGCCGGCCGCCTCCACGCAGGCCGCCAGGCCGTGGCCGCGGGCCTGCGGCAGGTGCTCCCGGGCCAGCCGCATGGTGCACAGCAGCGGGACGGGCGGCAGCGGCACCCCGATCCGGGCGAACTCGCGGTCCAGGAAGGCGTGGTCGCAGCTGACGTGATGGCCGACCAGCACCCGGCCGGCCAGCAGCTCCAGCAGCCTCGGGGCGATCTCCCTGAAGCGCGGGGCGCCCTCGACGTCGGCCTGGCGTATCCGGTGCACATGGGTCGGGCCGACCGGGCCCAGCGGGTCCAGCAGGGTGGCGAACTCGCCCTCGGGGCGGAGCCGCTCGTCCAGCAGCACCACCGCGATCTCGACCACCCGGTGCCGCCACGGGCTGCGGCCGGTCGCCTCCACGTCCACCACGGCGAAGCCCCGGTCGCCCTGCGGGGCTGCGGGCATCCCAGGGGTCGGGCGGGGAAGCATGGCGGCACTCCTCGTGTGCTCAGCCCCCCATGGGCGCAAACGCGTTCGATCGTAAGCCGACCGCGGCGCCCCGCCCCAAGGCGAAACGGAGTGTCTTCGACAACGATTCGGCGAACCACCCCCGCCGGTCGGCGGGGGCGGTGGTGTACGGACGGACGTGGGCCCGTCCGGCGAGGATCCGCCGGACGGGCCCACACCTCAGGCGCCGAGGGCGGTGCGCAGGCGGCGTTCGTCGACCCGCCAGAAGTCGTGCTGGCGGCCGTCGATCAGGGTGACCGGGATCTGCTCCCAGTAGCGGCGGTACAGCTCCTCGTCCTGGGTGATGTCCTTCTCCTCGAAGGCCGCGCCCAGCTCCGCCGCCACCCGGACGATCACCTCCCGGGCCTCGTCGCACAGGTGGCAGCCGGGCTTGCCGACCAGGGTCACGGTACGGTCGGCCGGCTGGGGGCTCTTACGTCGCAGCAGTGGGCTCACCGGGCCATTGTCCGCCACCCGTCCGCCCGCCTCCGGAGCACCCGGGGCGGGGGTCGCGGCAGCTGTTCACCGGGTGGGCACGGCTCCGTCACGGCCACTCCCCGCCCGGCTGGCTATGCTCGGTGACATGGCCGTGCTCCGAAGGCTCACCCAGGCGAAGCGCTCCACCACCGCGCGGAGCGCCCCGGCGGCCGAGGCCGTGACAGAGGCCGGCGAGGCCGCCGCCGAGGCGGCCGAGGCCGCGCTGCGCACCGAGCCCCGGCCCGTTCCCGCCCGCGCCGACGCCCCGGCGGCGGGCCGGCCCGGGAAGGCGCCCAAGGCCCCGGTCGAGAACCACACCCCCGACCCGGACGACCCCCGCGCCGCCGCCTTCTTCGACTGCGACAACACCATCCTGCGCGGCGCCGCGATCTTCTACCTCGGGGTCGGCCTCTACCGCCGCGGCTTCCTCACCCGCCGCGACATCGCCCGTTTCGCCTGGCAGCAGGCACTGTTCCGGCTGCACGGCACGGAGGACCCGGACCACATCTCGGACGCCCGGAACACCGCCCTCGGGATCGTCGCCGGCAAGCCCACCGCCGATCTGGAGGCGATCTGCGAGGAGATCTTCGAGCAGGTCGTGGCCGACAAGATCTGGCCCGGCACCCGCGCCCTGGTCCAGATGCACCTGGACGCCGGCCAGCGGGTCTGGCTGGTCACCGCCGCCCCGCTGGAGGTGGCCCGGATCATCGCCCGGCGGCTCGGCATGACCGGCGCGCTCGGCACCGTCGCCGAGGCCCGGGACGGCGCCTACACCGGCCGGCTGGTCGGCGACCTGCTGCACGGCCCGGCCAAGGCCGCCGCGGTGCGCGCGCTGGCCCGGCGCGAGCGGCTCGACCTCGACCGCTGCGCCGCGTACAGCGACTCGGCCAACGACATCCCGATGCTCTCGCTGGTCGGCCACCCGTACGTGGTGAACCCGGACGGCGCGCTGCGGCGGCACGCCCGGGCACAGGGCTGGCGGGTGCGGGACTTCCGGACCGGGCGCAAGGCGGCCCGGGTGGGGCTGCCGGCGGCGGCCGCGGTCGGGGTGCTGGGCGGTGCGACGGCGGCCGGGGTGGCGTTGCGACGCCGTCGCCGGCGCGGCTGAACTCCCCTCCGCACCGCCGCGGACACCCCTGCGCGGGCCTTCCCCCGGGCGGGTGATCAGACGTCAACCAGGCCTCTGACCTGGCCCCTCGTACGAGCGAACTCCCCTTCCCCGCAGGGCCGTCCGGGGCCGCCGCACGAACCTGCCAGCCGGTGACCGGTTCTGATCGTTCGCCAGGCCGGGAAAGTCAGGGGTTGCCGGGCCCCAAGGCTGGGAAACCGCCCGCAGAACCACCGAATTGGTCACCCTGGGCACCCGAACGGTCACGTTGAGCCGGATGAACGATGACATCTCCGGTCAGTGTCAGCCGAATATGCACAACAAATGGATCTCAAACGACCACTTCGACCACACGGTGTAGCTGTCATTGCACAAAGCGTTATTCTCTCCTGGATGCACGTCACCCACGTGTCCCGCTCGAACGGACGCCAGGGGGCGTGCTCTCCGCGCAGGCGGAGGTGATCCGTCCACAGTTCTGCCTCTGGGAGTCCCGTGTACCCACCCGTCCGGAACGACGCGCCTGCACCCTCCCGCCCGTCGTCCGCGCCCCTGCGCCCCCGCACCGGCCTGCACGGCCGGCCGACCGCCGAGCGGCAGATCTCCACCGGCCTGGACCTGCTGCGCAACCTGCTCCGCAGCCAGCTCGCTCCTTTCCCCCAACTCGTGCCCGCTGGGGGCACCTCCCAGCCGCCAGGCTGGGGGCGCGTGCCGTTCGGCCACCAGCACGGCCCCGGGGTGGCGCCGCGCACCACCGCCGCCGGCTCGGCCGGCACCGGCTCGCGCAGCCGCACCGGCAGCACCGGCGTCGGCCGCAGCCGCACCCGCACGGCGCCCAGCCCCGGTTACGAGACCGAGCACAACCCGATCATGGAGCTGGTCGAGCGGGCCCAGGCCGGCGAGAGCGAGGCCTTCGGCCGGCTCTACGACCACTACTCGGACACCGTCTACCGGTACATCTACTACCGGGTCGGCAGCCGGGCCACCGCCGAGGACCTCACCAGCGAGACGTTCCTGCGCGCGCTGCGCCGGATCGGCACCTTCACCTGGCAGGGCCGGGACTTCGGCGCCTGGCTGGTCACCATCGCCCGCAACCTGGTCGCCGACCACTTCAAGTCCAGCCGGTTCCGGCTGGAGGTCACCACCGGCGAGATGCTCGACTCCAACGAGTGCGAGCGCAGCCCGGAGGAGTCGGTGCTGGAGTCGCTCTCCAACGCCGCCCTGCTGGACGCGGTGCGCCGGCTCAACCCGCAGCAGCAGGAGTGCGTGACGCTGCGTTTCCTGCAGGGCCTCTCGGTGGCCGAGACGGCGCGGATCATGGGCAAGAACGAGGGCGCGATCAAGACCCTCCAGTACCGCGCCGTCCGCACCCTGGCCCGGCTCCTCCCGCCCGACGCGCGGTGAGGCGGCGGTGACCGACGGGGCGATAGCCCGGCGATCGCTCGACCGGTCGTCACCACGGGTCCCCGATCGACACGTCCGGGTGAACGGTCGATCCGATGATCGGCGTTGCGTAACCGACCGCCCACACCGCTCGTTGGCCAGCATGCAAGCCCCCACCAGGCGCACGGTCAAGCCGAACTGCGACCTATCACCCGATGGAGTGGCTTTGGCCCGCCGAGGCAACCGTCCGGCTGGCCGGGGTGTCGACAACGACGAAGGGAGGTGTGGCCCGTGACGGCAAACGTGCTTGAGCACCGGCGGGCGAAGGCCTTCGCCGAGGCGCTGGAGGCCCACCAGGCGGAGCAACGCCGCGCGGCCAACGCCGAATCGGCCAACACCGCTGGCACCGAAGCCGGTTCGGTCGCGATGGCGGAACTGGTCGGCTTGGCCGACGCACTGGGAGCGGTGGCCCGGCCGACGCTGGACCAGGAGGTCCGGACGGTCCAACGCACCCAACTGATGGCCGCGTTCGAGCAGGCCTTCGCGGGCGGACCGGGCGCCACGGTGCCCCGGCAGCACCGGCGCCGGGCGGCTCGGACGGCGCCGCGCGGCCGGTGGAGCCGTCGCTTCGCGATCGGCGGGCTCGTCGCCGGACTCGCCGTCGGCAGCCTGGCCGGTGCCGCCGCCGCGAGCTCCGACGCCCTCCCCGGGGACACGCTGTACGGCATGAAGCGCGGCCTCGAAGGACTGCGGCTCGACCTGGCCGGCTCCGACTCCGAGCGTGGCGAGCTGCTGCTGGACAACGCCGCCACCCGGCTCGGCGAGGCCAACGCCATGGTCGGCCACGGCGATCCGGCGGGCGCGCTCAGCCCGTCCACCGTCGACCGGGTCCGCCGGGCGCTGGACGACATGCACGCCGACGCACTCAAGGGTCGTGAGCTGCTGCGTTCGGTCTACCGCAGCAACGGCTCGCTCGACCCGATGCGCGCGCTGGCCGGCTTCGCCCACGACGAGGACGGCCGCTGGAGCGAGCTGCAGGGTCGGCTGCCGGTCCAACTCACCGAGCAGGCGCACCTGGTGAACCAGCTCTTCGACGACATGAGCGAGGACGTCGCGCCCCTGCGCCTGGTCCAGCCGCCCGCCAAGAGCGGTGGCCCGGCCGGCAACGGAGCGGGCGACGACTCGTCCTCCTCGACCGGCGGCTCCCCGGCGGGCTCCCCCGCCAACGGCGTCGGCGCCGCGCCGGGCTCCGACCAGTCCCAGGGCGGCACCGACACGGGCAACGGCGCCAACCGCCCCGGCAGCACCACGCACGCCCCGGGCAACCCCGGCGCCGGCTCCACCGCCGGCGGCGGTGCCAAGGGCGGCGGCCTGTCGGGCACCCTGCCCACCAGCGCCCCGGACGCGGTCAACGGGCTGGTCGGCGGCCTCACCAACGGGCTCACCGGCGGTGCCGGCAAGCCCTCGCCGAGCGCCGACGCGGCCCCGCCGCAGGCGCCGCAGCCGTCCGGCACGCCCAGCACCGTGCCCGGCGCGACGCCCCAGGGCGTGGACGTGCCCCCGCTGATCCCGGGCCTGCTGCCCGGCCTGCGGATCCTCGGCGGCAGCTGACCGGCGCACGGCGAAGGGCCCCGGCGTCGCCGGGGCCCTTCGCCGTGCGGACCGTCAGAAGAACACCGAGCGCCGCTGCACCAGCAGCTGGTACAGGCTGTGCTGGATGGTCTCGCGCACCTCGTCGGCCAGGTCGAAGACCAGCATCGGGTCGTCCGCCGCCTCCGCCGGGTAGCCGTCGGTGGCGATCGGCTCGCCGAAGCGGATCGTCCACTTGGTCGGCAGCGGCAGCATCCCGAGCGGCCCCAGCCACGGGAAGGTCGGCGTGATCGGGACGTACGGCAGGCCCAGCAACCGGGCCAGCGTCTTCACGTTGCCGATCATCGGGTAGGTCTCCTCCGCCCCGACGATCGAGCACGGCACGATCGGCACCCTCGCCCGCAGCGCCGAGGAGACGAAGCCGCCGCGGCCGAAGCGCTGGAGCTTGTAGCGCTCGGCGAACGGCTTGCCGATGCCCTTGAAGCCCTCCGGCCAGACCCCGACGACCTCGCCGCGCTCCAGCAGCGCCTGGGCGTCCTCGTTGCAGGCCAGGGTGTGGCCGGCCTTGCGGGCCAGCTCGTTGATGCCCGGCAGGACGAAGACCAGGTCGGCGGCGAGCATCCGCAGGTGCCGGCGGTGCGGGTGGTGGTCGTGGATGACCACCTGGGTCATCAGGGCGTCCAGCGGGATCGTCCCGGAGTGGTTGGCGACGATCAGCGCGCCGCCCTCGGCCGGGATGTTCTCGATCCCCTGGACGTCGATCCGGAAGTACTTCTCGGCCAGCGGGCGCAGCAGCGAGAGCAGCACCTCCTCGGTGAGCTCCCGGTCGAAGCCGAACTCGTCCACCTCGTAGTCGCCGGTGATCCGGCGGCGCAGGAAGGCCAGTCCCTCGGTGGCCCGGCCCTCCCAGCCCTTGCCGAACAGCCGGGTGGCCACCGGGCCGAGCTGCCCGGACAGCGCCCCGCCGACGGCCCCGGCGAGCCGGTCGGCCAGTCCGGGGCCCTCGGGGGACGTCCAACTGGGGGCGGTCTCGATCGGGATGACCTTGGCCTCGCCCGGCGCGTTGTCGGCGGCGGCACTCATCGCGGCTCAGCTCCTCGGACGGCGGGGACGGTTCGGTACGACGTTCGGCGCGGCGGGGGCGGGCTCCTCCGGGCCGAGCAGGGCGGTCAGCCGGTCGGCGACGGCGGCCAGCCGCTCGGGCGGCAGCAGGCCGGGGCCCCGGGCGGCGGCGAAGTCGGCGAAGGCCTCCGGCGTGCTGAACACCGGCCGGTAGCCGAAGGTCTCCCGCAGCCGCGTGGTGTCCACCACCCGGCCGTGGGTGAGCAGCCGCAGCTGCTCGGGCGAGACGTCCACCAGCCGGGTCTGCCGGGCCAGCACGGCCATCCAGCTGACCGCGGGCAGCAGCAGCGGCAGGGTGGGGCGGCCGAGCCGGCGGGCGCACTGGGAGAGCAGCAGGACGCCCTCCCCGGCCACGTTGAAGGTCCCGGTGTTGACGGTGTCCGGCGCGGGCTCGTCGGCGGCCCGGCAGAGCACCGCGACCGCGTCGTCCTCGTGCACGAACTGCAGCCGGGGGTCGTAGCCGAGCACGGTCGGCAGCACCGGCAGCGCGAAGTACTCGCTGAGCGGGGTGTCGGCGTGCGGACCGACGATGTTGGCGAAGCGCAGCACCGTCACCGCGACGTCCGGGCGGCGGCGGGCGAAGCCGCGTACGTAGCCCTCGACCTCGGCCGCGTCCTTGGCGAAGCCGCCGCCGGGCGGGTCCTTCGGCTGGAGCCGCTCGGTGAACACCGCCGGGTCGCGGGGCGCGGAGCCGTAGACGCCGGTGGTGGACTTCACCACCAGCCGGCGCACCCCGGGGGCCTTCTGGCAGGCGCCGAGCAGCTGCATGGTGCCGATGACGTTGGACTCCTTCACCGCGGAGCGGTTGGTGGAGCCCAGGCCGGTGGCGCTGACGCTGAGGTGCACCACGGTGTCCACCCGGTGCTCGGCGATCACCCGGGAGACCGCGGGGCGGCGCAGGTCGAGCTGGTGGAAGGTGTACGGGGCGGCCGGGCCGTCCGGCCCCTCGACCGGCACCCCGGGCGGCAGCACGTCCACGCCGACGACCCGGTCCACGCCGGGGCGGCGGCGGACCTCGGCCGCGAAGCGGGCACCGAGATGGCGTGCCACACCGGTGACGAGCACGACGACACCCACGGTGCTGCACCCCATTTCCCTGACCCGAGCGGCCTGCGTGCACCGTACCGCGCTGCCGCGCCGGGCCGTGAAACGACACCGCCCGCCCTGGCCACGAGGGCCGGGGCGGGCGGTGGAAGCGCTGGGCGCGCTGGGCGCGGCCGGGGGCGCTTACTTCTTGTTGCGACGCTGAACGCGGGTGCGCTTCAGAAGCTTGCGGTGCTTCTTCTTGGCCATACGCTTGCGACGCTTCTTGATGACAGAGCCCACGGAACAACCCTCGCTCACTGAGACTCTCGTCCGTGAGAGACGGAGTCCATACGACTGACGTGAGGGCCTAGCCTACCGTCCGCCTGGCCGGGGCTGTAAATCGCGCTCCCGGCAACCGGGAAACTCGCGGGAAATCCCGGGCGAACGGGGACGGATCCACGGTCGTGGACCCGCCCCCGCCCGACCTGGGGCTACGCGCTCTCAAGCCGCACGTAGGACTCCTTGAGGTACTCGTGCACCGCCTGCTGGGGCACCCGGAAAGACCGTCCGACCCGGATGGCCGGCAGCTCTCCGCTGTGCACCAACCGGTACACGGTCATCTTGGACACCCGCATGACTGCGGCAACCTCCGCCACGGTCAGGAAGACGACTTCCTGCAGGGGGCGTTCGCCGGAACTCATGACCATCACCCGACCCTTACCCGTGTGCAAGGCACCGGCTTCCCCTCCGGTGACTCCACCGGCACACGTGTATCCCCAGAGTAGTTATGGGTGGTACCAGTGGGAAGAGGGGAAGTGCAGTCCTCGTACGGTGAGAGATAGGACTGTTGCAGTACGTAGCCGCTCGGCGGTTCGCACCAACGGGGGTACGCACGGCCTGGCCGGCGCGCGACCGGGGCGGCGGATTCAGGCCAGCAGGCCGTGGTGGGGGAACACCGCGCGGCGGCTGGCGAGGATGGCCTGATCGAGCCGGTCGGCCGGATCGTAACCCGATTCGAAATCACGCCAGGACGGGCGGGCGCCGTCGGTCATCCGCAGCGGGGCCGGGCGACGGGTACGGCGGTAGACCTCGGCGCGCCAGGGCTCGGGGGTCTCGGTGGCCGGGTCGACGGGCCGGCCGGCGGCGGTGGCGACCAGGTGGGTCCAGGTGCGCGGGACGACGTCCACCACGGCGTAGCCACCCCCGCCGGTGGCCACCCAGCGGCCGCCGGTCAGCTGGTGGGCGAGGTCGTGCAGTTCCTCGGCGATCAGCCGCTGGGCGTCCACGGTGACGGCGAGGTGGGCGAGCGGGTCCTCCAGGTGGGTGTCCGCGCCGTGCTGGGTGACCAGGATCTGCGGCCGGAAGGCGCTGAGCAGCTCCGGCACCAGGGCGTGGAAGGCACGCAGCCAGCCGGAGTCGCCGGTGCCGGCCGGCAGCGGCAGGTTGGCGGCGGTGCCGGGGGCGTCCGGGCCGCCGGTCTCGGTGGGCCAGCCGGTCTGCGGGAAGAGCGTGGCGGGGTGCTCGTGCAGCGAGATCGTCAGCACCCGGGGGTCGTTCCAGAAGGCCTGCTGGACGCCGTCGCCGTGGTGGACGTCCACGTCGACGTAGGCGACCCGCTCGGCGCCGAGTTCCAGCAGCCGGGCGATGGCGAGGGCCGGGTCGTTGTAGATGCAGAAGCCGGAGGCCTTGTCGGGCATCGCGTGGTGCAGCCCGCCGGCGAAGTTGACGGCGTGCGGGGTCTCGCCGCGCCAGACCGCCTCGGCGGCGGCCACGGACTGGCCGGCGATCAGCGCGGAGGCCGAATGGACCGCCGGGAAGGCCCAGTTGTCGTCGGTGCCGAGCCCGTGCCGGGGGTCCGGCTGCTCGGGGTGCGCGGCGGCGTGCTTGACCGCCTCGACGTACTCCCCGGTGTGCACCAGCCGCAGGGTGGAGTCCCCGGCGGGCGGTGCGGACCGGACGGTCACGCCGGGCCCGGTGCTCAGCCCGAGGGCCTCGACGAGGCGCATGGTGAGCGCCAGCCGGGTCGGGTCCATCGGGTGGCCGGGGCCGAAGTCGTAGGCGGTGACGGCCTCGTCCCAGAAGAGGTGCAGGCCGCAGGGGGTGTCACGCTCGGCTTCGGGCATGGCCTCCACCGTAGCGGGTGGGGGTGGCCGGGCGACCGCCAGGGCTCGCCGAGCCATCGCGCGCGGGCGGTGCGGCGGAGGACTCAAGGCGGTCCGGACGCCGCCTTCACGCCTCCGTGTCCTCTCCGGCCCCCGCCGTCACGCGACGGCCGGGGCCGCCACCGGTGCCGGGACGAAGCGCTCGGCCAGCGGCAGGACGGCGAGCACCAGCAGCATCGGGGCGAGCAGCGCCCAGCGGTACGAGCTCGCGTCCGCGATCGCCCCGACCAACGGCGAACCGATCAGGAAGCCCACGTAGTTGAAGAGGTTGAGCCGGGCCACGGCGGCGTCCGAATCGGCCGGGAAGAGCCGCCCGCCGGCCGCGAACACCTGCGGGATGATCGCGCAGATACCGAAGCCGAGCACGGTGAAGGCGGCGATGCCCGCCCAGGCGGCCGGCGCGACGGCGGCCAGACCGAAGCCGAGCGCGGCCACCACCGCGCCCGCACGCACCACCGGGACGACACCGAAGCGCTGCACCGCACGGTCGCCCAGGGCTCGGCCGGCCAGCATCGCCACCATGTAGCCGAGGTAGGAGAGCTTGGCGAGGTCCTCGCGGCTGCCCAGGCCGTCGGTGAGGTACTTGACGCTGTAGTTGGAGACCGAGGCGTCCGCGATGTAGGCGAAGGCCATCGCCAGACACAGCGGCAGCAGCGGCCGCCAGGGGACGGACCGGGCGGCGGCCTCGGCGGCCTCCCGGACGGCGTCGCCGAGTTCGGCCGGGCCGGCGGTGGGGGTCCCCCCGGCCGAAGGCCGGGGGAAGGTACCGGTCAGCACCGCGAGCGGGGCGATCACCGCGGCGGCCGTGCCGAACAGCACCGGCAGCCCGAGGTCCTCGTGCGAGCCGAGCCCCGCGATCGCCGCGCCCAGGATTCCGCCGAGGCTGAAGGCGGCATGGAAGCCGATCATGATCGAGCGGCCGTAGCGGTGCTGCAGGCCCACCCCGAGCATGTTCATACTGGCGTCCAGCGCACCCACCAGCAGCCCGAACGCGCCCAGCGCGAGGGCGAGTTGCCACAGCGAACCACCGAGCCCGACGCCCGCGAGGCTCAGGCAGACGGCCGGCTGGACCACCCGCAGCACGGCCCGGGCACCGGTGCGCTTCACCAGCTGCTCGGAGACGATCGAGCCCGCCCCGGCCAGGATCGGCACCGCGGCCAGGAAGACCGGCAGCAGCCCGTCGCTCAGCCCGTACCGGTGCTGGATCTCCGGGATGCAGGCGACCAGCAGCGCGAAGGTGGTGCCCTGGAGCAGGAAGCTGACGGCGAGCGCGGCCCGCCCGACGCGCAGGCCGGGCGGGACCGGGGACGGCTCAGCACTCATGCGGACCTCCAGACGACCTCGCTACCGACCGGTAGGACGATGTTGGCGAGAGCGTAGGCGGTGCGCCGCCGTTGCGGGAGGGGTCGCGCAGGGACTTCTGTGACGACTACTTGCCGCCGGAGGCCAGCTCCCGGGAGCGGTCCCGGGCCGCCTCCAGGGCGCCCAGCAGCGCGGCCCGCACGCCGTGATTCTCCAGCTCGCGGATGGCCGCGATGGTGGTGCCGGCCGGGGAGGTGACCGCCTCGCGCAGCTTCACCGGGTGCTCTCCCGAGTCGCGCAGCATCACCGAGGCGCCGATCGCGGACTGCACGATCAGGTCGTGCGCCACCTGCCGGGGCAGGCCGAGCAGGATGCCCGCGTCCGTCATCGCCTCGACCAGGAAGTAGAAGTAGGCCGGTCCGGAGCCGGACAGCGCGGTCGCCGCGTCCTGCTGGGACTCGGGCAGCCGCAGCGCCTTGCCGACCGAGCTGAAGATCTCCTCGGCGCGCACCAGGTGCTCCTCGGTCGCGTGCGAGCCGCCGGAGATGACGCTCATCCCCTCGTCCACCAGCACCGGCGTGTTGGGCATCACCCGGACCACCGGGGTGCCGGCCGCCAGCCGCTCCTCGAACCAGGCGGTCGGCACCCCGGCCGCGGCCGAGATCACCAGCCGGTCCGGGCTGACGTGCGGGGCCAGCTCCTCCAGCAGGGTGCCCATGTCCTGCGGCTTGACCGCGAGGATCAGGGTGTCGGCCAGCTTGGCGGCCTCGGCGTTGGAGACGGCCGTCACGCCGTAGCGGGCGGCGAGTTCGGCGGCGCGCTCGGGGCGGCGGGCGGTCACCAGGACGTCCGCCGGGTCCTCGCCGGCCCGCAGCAGACCGGAGAGCAGGGCCTCGCCGATCTTGCCGGTGCCCAGGAAGGCGATCTTCTGTCCGTGCGCTGCGCTGCTGCCCATGGTCCGCTCCTTGCCTCGGTACTGCGGCCATCCTCGCACCGCCCGGCGGCACCCGTCGGGACCGTCCGCTCCGTGGTCCCCGAAGCCCGGAGAACGCGGGCCCCTAGGGAGAGAACTCCGGGGTTTCCCCTATGGCCTCCGGGCCCGTACGGGCGCACCGTGGACCCATGGCACACGACGAGATGTCCCGACGTGAGAACCGGCAACTCGCCGCCGCCTCGGCGACGATGGGCCCGTGGCGGACGGCCGCGGGAGTCGGTGCGGTGGTGGGGGCGACCGCCCTGGGGATCGAGGCGATCTCCGGCGACTGGTCGCTGAGCATGCTGGCCGAGCCGGCCGGCTGGGGCCTGTTCTTCTTCTTCCTGACCGCCTGGGCGGGCGGGCAACTGCGCCGCGACACCGGCGACCGGCGGTTGCGGCGGTGGGCGCGCGAGCACCCCTGGCGGTCGGCGCTCCCGGCGGCCGGCGGACTGCTGGTGCTGAACATGCTGGCGCAGGTGCTCCTCGGCGGCTCCGGCCTGATCGGGGCGTTCTTCGTCTCGCTCATCCCGGCCGCCGTCCTGATGGCGATCGCCGGGGTGACGAACGGGGTGAAGGAGGCTCGCCGCAAGGGCTGAGCGGCCGTCGGACAGCGGCGCCTTTCCGGACAAAGGGTGGCGAACGCGCCCACTCCTTACACGAGTTCACCACATGGAGTGCCCCCGATCAACGAATCGTCACACCCCGTCGGCATACTGGCGCGATGCCGATAGCCGAAGATCCGGAGCCGCGCCCCTCCGAGGGCCGCGAGCCGGGCGGGTCCGACCCGTCCGAGGCGGGCGGGAAGGACCCGTTCGCAGACCTCGTCCTGGACGAGGACTTCATCAAGTCCGCCAGCGTGAAGGAGCAGTCCGGGCGCACCCGGATGCTGGCCGCCCGCTGGAGGCACACCCCGCCGGTCGACCCGGGTGGCCGCCGCTCCGTCAACGACGGCCCGGAGAAGGCCAAGCGACGCTTCGGACGCAAGCCCAAGCTCCAGGTGGTCGACCCCTGGGGCAACCCGCGCCCGCCACGCCGCCGCCGGCTGGAGTGGCGCGCGCCGCTGTTCGTCGTGCTGACCGTCGCGGTGCTGCTCGCCTCGCTGAACATCGACGGGCTGCGCACCTGGTACGCGGACCACATCGGCGGGAACGGTTCCTCGGCCGCGCCCACCCCGGTGCCGACCGTGGCCCCGGAGACGGCCAAGCCGACCACCGCGGCGCCGAAGGTCGACGAGAAGCAGCCGACCGTGGGCCACCCGTGGGCCGGCTCCCCCGCCGAGGGCTGGCCGAACGGCGCCGAGGCCTTCGTGCTCCCCGAGGCCAAGGCAACCGGCGTCTTCTCCGCCGACCAGGTCGCCGCCCAGCTGCAACTGGTCAAGGACTACCTGACCGCCGCCAACCTGGACCCGAAGGTGATCGCGGGCGGCCGGCCGGACGCCGCGCTCGCGATGCTGGACCGGGACGAGCGGGACCGCGCGACCGCCGCGCTGGCGAACCCGTCCAAGGACACCGACGCGACCAGCTGGTTCAGCCGCTTCGACCCGCGCGAGGCGATCCCGGTCGGTGACGTGGTCAAGGTGCAGGGCCGGATCAGCTACGAGGGCGACGGGGACAAGGGCGTCCTGGTCCACACCGACTTCAGCTTCGTGTACCCGCTGCGCCCCGGCCCGGAGGCCGGGAAGCGGGCCGGATCGCCCGCCCCGTCGGCGGGCGCGCCGCAGCCGACGAAGCCGGCCTCGCCCCAGGGCGGCGGCACGGCCAAGCCGGTGGGACTGGTGGTGCCGGTGGACGACGTGTCCGGGGACACCTGGACCACCCGCACGGTCGTGCGCCGGGTGGAGAACTTCCGCTTCTACGACCCGGGCCGCTACCCGGCCAACCCGAAGAAGCTGGTGATCGCCGACGGCACCACCTCGGACTCCGCCAACTCGGCCTGCGACGTCTACGACGGCTACTACCACCCGCAGTTCGACCAGTTCGCGCCCGCGCTGCCGGACAGCCCGGACGTCCGGCCGACCGGCCCGGAGACCGACCCGTACGACCGCAGCAAGGACCTGTCCGCCGAGCCCGGCGGGTGCGGCTCGGTCAGCCGCTACTGACCGCGGTCAGCGCTTGCGCTTCCCGCCGGGCCGGCCGCTGCGGTTCGACTGACGCTTCCCGTGCTGCTCGACGGCCCGCTGGTAGGCGGCCCGCTCGACCCCCTCGCCGGGGGCCTCGACCAGGCTGCGGGCGAAGTAGGCGGCCAGCGAGCCGGCCCCGCCGATCAGCCAGACCGCGCCGAGCGACTTGTCCTCGGCCATCCAGCCGGTCAGCTGGTCCTTGCCCTCGGTGAGGACCTTCCAGGTGCGCCGGACGGCCATCATCGAGCAGACCGCGATGGCGGCGGTCAGCAGCCCGTTGAGGAAGCCGCCGCTGTCGGAGAGCGCGACGCCCTCGACGCCGAAGCGCAGCACCAGCACGGCGGCGGCCGTCGCGACCAGGGCGCCGACCGAGACGCCGACCCGGCGCGGCCAGTAACCGTTGTCCCGGTTCAGCCAGCTGGTGCCGAAGAAGCGGATCGGCTCCGGCTCGGGGGCTCCGGCGGGCTCGGGGGCGGGGGTGGGGGGCTGCTCGCTCACGCCCTCGATTATGACCCGACGCCCACGGGCGGCGGAGGGGCCGTCCCCACCGCGGGACGGCCCCTCCGTTCGCTCGCCGGGATCAGCCGAGCTTGCTGACGTCCCGGACGGCGCCCTTGTCCGCCGAGGTGGCCATCGCCGCGTAGGCGCGCAGCGCCTGGCTGACCTGGCGGTCGCGGTTCTTCGGCCGGTAGCCGCCCGCGGTCTCCAGGGCGCGGCGGCGCTCGGCGAGGACCTCCTCCGGCACCTCCAGGGAGATCGTCCGGCCCGGGATGTCGATGGCGATGGTGTCGCCGTCCTCGACCAGCGCGATGGTGCCGCCGGAGGCCGCCTCCGGGGAGGCGTGGCCGATGGACAGGCCCGAGGTGCCGCCGGAGAAGCGGCCGTCGGTGACCAGCGCGCAGGCCTTGCCCAGACCGCGGCCCTTGAGGAAGGAGGTCGGGTAGAGCATCTCCTGCATGCCCGGACCGCCCTTGGGGCCCTCGTAGCGGATGACGACGACGTCGCCCTCCTTGACCCGCTTGGCGAGGATCGCCTCGACCGCGTCCTCCTGGGACTCGACCACGACGGCCGGGCCGCTGAAGGTCCAGATCGACTCGTCCACGCCGGCCGTCTTCACGATGCAGCCGTCCTCGGCGAGGTTGCCGTACAGCACCGCGAGGCCGCCCTCGACCGAGTAGGCGTGCTCGGCGCTGCGGATGCAGCCCCTGGCGGCGTCGGTGTCCAGCGACTCCCAGCGCTCGGACTGGGAGAAGGCCTCGGCGGAGCGGACGCAGCCGGGGGCGGCGTGCCACAGCTCGACGGCCTCGGCGGAGGGCGAACCGCCGCGCACGTCCCAGGTCTTGAGCCACTCGGCGAGCGAGTCGGCGTGCACGGTGTGGACGTCCTCGTTGAGCAGCCCGGCCCGGTACAGCTCGCCGAGGATGGCCGGGATGCCGCCGGCCCGGTGCACGTCCTCCATGTAGTACGAGCCGTTGGGCGCGACCTTGGACAGACAGGGCACCTTGCGGGAGATCGCGTCGATGGCCCGCATGTCGAAGTCCAGCTCGGCCTCCTGGGCGGCGGCGAGCAGGTGCAGGATGGTGTTGGTCGAGCCGCCCATGGCGATGTCCAGGGCCATGGCGTTCTCGAAGGCGGCGCGGGTGGCGATCGCGCGGGGCAGCACCGAGGCGTCGTCCTGGCCGTAGTGGCGGTTCGCGATCTCGACGACCGTCCGGCCGGCGTTCTCGTAGAGGGCCCGACGGGCGGTGTGGGTGGCGAGCACCGAGCCGTTGCCGGGCAGCGAGAGGCCGATCGCCTCGGTGAGGCAGTTCATCGAGTTGGCGGTGAACATGCCGGAGCACGAGCCGCAGGTCGGGCAGGCGTTCTCCTCGATGATCGCGATGTCCTCGTCGGAGACGTTCTCGTTGACCGCCTGGGAGATCGCGTCGACCAGGTCCAGCTTGCGCACGGTGCCGTCGACCAGGGTGGCCTTGCCGGCCTCCATCGGGCCGCCGGAGACGAACACGGTGGGGATGTTGAGGCGCAGCGCGGCCATCAGCATGCCCGGGGTGATCTTGTCGCAGTTGGAGATGCAGATCAGCGCGTCGGCGCAGTGCGCGTTGACCATGTACTCGACCGAGTCGGCGATCAGGTCGCGCGAGGGCAGCGAGTAGAGCATGCCGCCGTGGCCCATCGCGATGCCGTCGTCCACGGCGATGGTGTTGAACTCGCGCGGGATGCCGCCCGCCTGCTTGATCGCCTCGGAGACGATCCGGCCCACCGGCTGCAGGTGGGTGTGGCCGGGGACGAACTCGGTGAAGGAGTTGGCGACCGCGATGATCGGCTTGCCGAAGTCCTCGCGGGCTACGCCGGCCGCCCGGAGAAGCGCCCGGGCGCCTGCCATGTTGCGACCGTGGGTGACCGTACGGGACCTCAGCTCGGGCACTGTGCTCCACTCCTTCGGGGCTCTCGACGGCTCCCCGCGGGAGAGGGAGGTGCGGGGGCCGCTGGTGGTTTCCGAGCCTACGCCCGCCGTCCGGCCGCCGGACATCCCGTCCGGGATGCGGGCAGGCGCGGTCGCCCCCTGAGGTCAGCCGGGCTTGACGGCCACGGCGAGGTCCAGGATGAACGGTTCGACCACGACGCCGTCCGGGAAGTCGGCGCGCAGGGCCTCCCGTTCGACGGCCAGGATCGGGGCGCGCTCCTCGGGGGTGAGCGAGGCCATGAAGGAGCGGGAGGTGAGGTCGGTGAGCACGTGCTCGACGGTGACCCGCCGCTCCCAGCGCAGCCGGGCGTACCCGACCGCCAGCCCGGCCGGGGCGAAGTGGCGGGTGTGCTCGGTGATCCGGCCGTAGCCGTGGTAGCGGCCGGGCAGCGCGGCGGTCAGCCGCTCGACCCGGGCCCGGACCCAGGGCACGGTCTCGTCGGGCACGTTCCACCAGGCGGCGAGCGCGCCGCCTGGCCGCAGCACCCGGATCGCCTCCGGGACGGAGCGCTCGGGGCGGGTCCAGTGGAAGGCCTGGGCGTAGCAGATCAGGTCGGCGGAGTCGTCGTGGAAGGGCAGGTCGTCGCCGTTGCCGCGGACCAGCGGGAGCTGCGGCGAGGCGGCCCGGAACTGGGCGGCCATCCCGGCGCAGGGCTCGACGGCGATCACGTCCGCGCCGCGGGCGGCCAGTAGCCGGGTCGCGATGCCGGTGCCGGCGCCGACGTCCAGGACCCTGGCCCCCTTGAGGCTGCGGCCCCAGAGCCGCTCCAGCTCGTCGAACAGCTCGTCCGGGTAGCTCGGGCGGGCCCGGTCGTACTCGGCGGCCACCGAGCCGAAGCTCTGGGCCAGTTCACGGAAGTTGCCGAGCTCGCTGAAAAGCCGATCGTTCGTCACCGCTCCCCCTCGGTACGGAAGTTCGCGCCCCCGCGGGCCCGGGCTCAGCGTACGCGCGAGGGGGTGGCCAGGTGCAAGCGGGTGAAGGCGAGGGCCTCGGCGAGATCGGCCTCGCGTTCGGCGGGGGACGCGGCGCGCCGGGTGTTGACCTCCAGCACCACGTGGCCGTCGAAGCCGGTGCGGGCCAGGTGCTCCAGCAGCTCGGCGCAGGGCTGCTTGCCCCGGCCGGGGATCAGGTGCTCGTCCTTCCCGGAGCCGCTGCCGTCGGCCAGGTGGACGTGGGCGAGGCGCTCGCCCATCCGCTCGACCATGGTGAAGGCGTCGATCCGCGAGGTGGCGACGTGCGAGAGGTCGATGGTGAAGTGCCGGTACTCCTCGTCGGTGACGTCCCAGCCGGGGGCGTACGCGAGCACCTCGCGGTCGCGGTAGCGCCACGGGTACATGTTCTCGACGGCGAACCGGACGTCGGTCTCGCCCGCCATCCGGTTGATGCCCTCGACGAACTCGCGGGCGTACTGGCGCTGCCAGCGGAACGGCGGGTGGACGACCACGGCGCTCGCGCCGAGCTTCTCGGCCGCCGCCCGGGCCCGGACCAGCTTGGTCCACGGGTCGGTGGTCCACACCCGCTGGGTGATCAGCAGGCAGGGCGCGTGCACGGCCAGGATCGGCAGCTGGTGGGCGTCGGAGAGCCGGCGCAGGGCCTCGATGTCCTGGCTGACCGGGTCGTTCCAGACCATCACCTCGACCCCGTCGTAGCCGAGCTTGGCGGCCAGCTCGAAGGCCACGGTGGTGCTGGCCGGGTACACCGAGGCGGTGGACAGGACCACCTTGGTGTCGGGGATGTGCAGGGCGGGGTGCTGGGGCAGCACCAGCCGGTCGGTGGTGCGCAGCAGCGGCGAGCGGGCGGCGTCGCGTTTGGCGGCCTTGACCGAGCGTACCGACTGGACGGCGGCCTTGGCGGCGCCGGCGGCCCGGGCGGTGCGGGTCTCCTTCGGCTCCTTCGGTTCCTCCACGGTGGCGGCCGGCTGCCGCGCGGTCCGCTTCGCCGTGGTCTTCGCGTCCGCGGTCCTCTGGGCCGTGGCGCTCTTCTCCGCGGCCTTCTTGGCGGTCGCGGTGGCGGCCTTCTTCGCGGTGCGCTGGGCCGCCTGGACGGCCTTGGCGGCCTGGGCGGCGGTGGCGCCCTTGACCGCCTTGCCGACGCCCGGCTTGCCGAGCCGGCGGCGCGGAGCGTCCGGCCGCGGCGGCCCGTCCCCGGGCGCGCGGCCCTCCCGCGTCCCGTCCTCGCCCGCTGGTTGCACCACGGGAGACAGCGTAAGCGGAGCGCGCGCCGAACGGGACCGGATGCCCGGCGCAGTGACCGGCGGCACGTTCGCCCGGCGGGCGCGATACGGGACGGGCGCGGGGTCGCCGCGTTACGGCGTGAGCGCGGGGCGGCGGCGGTCGGCGGGGCTGTCCATGGCGTCCAGCTGGCGCAGGATGATGCCCTCGCGCAGCGCCCACGGGCAGACGTCCAGCTCCTCCAGGCCGAACAGGTCCATCGCGGCGTCCGCGACCAGCGCCCCGGCCAGCAGCTGCTTGGCCCGGCCCTCGGAGACGCCGGGGATCTGCGCGCGCTCGGCGACGGTCATCGTGGACAGCCGCGGCAGCCAGGCGGACAGCCCGCTGCGGGTGAGCCGGCGGTCGGCGTACGGGCCCGCGTCGGCGGCCGCGGCGCCGGTCATCCGGGCCAGCTGCTTGAAGGTCTTGGAGGTGGCGACGGCGTGCTTCGGCGGCCCGAGCCGGGAGATCTCGCCGACCACGTTGGCGATCTCGGCCCGGATGTGCCTCCTCAGGTCGCGCAGCCCGTCCGGGTCGGCGACGTCCCCGGGCAGCCAGCCGGCCGTCAGCCGTCCGGCGCCCAGCGGCAGGGAGCAGGCGACGTCCGGCTGCTCGTCCAGGCCGCAGGCGATCTCCAGCGAGCCGCCGCCGATGTCCAGGTTGAGCAGCCGGCCCGAGGACCAGCCGAACCAGCGGCGGACGGCCAGGAAGGTGAGCCGGGCCTCGTCCTGTCCGGACAGCACCCGCAGCTCGACCCCGGTCTCGGCGGCGATCCGGCGCAGCACCTGCTCGCCGTTGGCGGCCTCGCGGACGGCGGAGGTGGCGAAGGGCAGGATGTCGACCACACCCTTGTCCTCGGCGACCCGCAACGAGGAGGCGATGTGACCGACCAACCGCTCGACCCCGGCCTCGCTTATCGCGCCGGACTCGTCCAGCAGCTCGGCCAGGCGCAGCTCGGCCTTGTGGGAGTACGCGGGCAGCGGGGCTGCACCCGGATGGGCGTCCACCACGAGGAAGTGGACCGTGTTGGAACCTACGTCGAGCACACCGAGTCGCATAACTCTCCACGCTACGCGATCCGGCACCGCCGGAGATCGGTTGTGACGGTATTCGCGCTGGTCCCGGTCGTTCCCGACCGTTCCGGGTGCGATCGCTGTCCGTGCGGCTCAGTGCCCGCGTGACTCGGTGTCCGCGCGGTTCGCTGTCCGTGCGGCTCAGTGCCCGCGAGGTCCGGCCCGATGCCCGGTACGGCAGTTGGTGTCCACCCAGCGGCGGGCCGGGCCCGGGGTGTCGGTGATCAGACCGTCGGCGCCCCCAGCGGCCGTCAACTGCCGGGACTCCTCGTCGGCCGGCGTCCACACGTACACCTCGCGCCCGGCCTTGCGGGAGGGCGGTGAGGACGGCCGTCCGGGCGGTGCGGGGCGGTCACGGCTCGGTGCTCCGGCTGCTGCTTCGGTCGATCAGAGCAGGCCGTCCCACAGCTGCTCCACCACGACGGCCCACCAGTTCTCCGGATCGTCGTAGACCGTACCGTCCAGTTCCGCCAGCGCCCGCTGAAGGGCGTCCACCACCTCGCCCGCGGCGGCCGGGTCGAGCCCGCGCAGAGCCGGCCACCAGCCGGCGAACACCTCCAGGCAGCGGACGAAGGACCGCAGGTCGGCGTTGCAGTGCCGGGCGGTCCCGTAGTCGGGGTCGACCGCCCGGACGGTGCCCCGCTCGGCGTCGAGGGTGATGACCGCCCAGCCGTCCGAGCCCAGTACCAGCTGCCCCGCGAACGCGAGGCGCTCGCGCTCGGCCGCCCGGGTGCCGCCGCCGAGCGCCGCCAGGTGCGCGGCCAGCGGCGGGAGCACGGCGCCCGGGCGGGAGCCGTCCGCGATCGCCTCCGGCCCCGGGTGGTGCAGCACGAAGAAGCCCTCGACGGCCACCGGCACCCCCACCGCCAGCAGCAGCGCGGCCGCCTCCCCGGGCAGCTCGACCCGCGCCACGTCCGCCGGGTCGAAACGCCGCACGCCCGCCGGGCCGAACCGTTCGGCGAGCCGTCGCGCCAACTCCCGGTCCGGCTCCGGCGGCAGCGGCTGGACGGCACGCGGGAACGGCACCCGGTTGCGGACCGGCCCCTCCGGCGGCGCGGGCAACTCCCGTACCGCGGCGGCCCGGTGGTCGGAGCGCGGGCCGTACGGGAGGTCGAAGTCCAGCCGCAGGTGCGGGAGTTCGGCCGCCAGCGCGTACGCCCAGTAGCCGCCGGGCAGCGCGCTCAGCCGCAGATCGGTCCGCACCGCCAGCACGTCCTCCGCCGCCACCCCCTGCTCCCGCAGCCACCACCAGCCGCGCAACGCCGGGTGCGACAGGCCGGCGGCGGACCGCAGCGCCAGCGAACGGGTCTCGCCGACGGCGTCCCGGTACGCCAGCTCGGCCCGGGCACCCCGGCCGGTCGCCGGCGGCAGGGTCGGGTCGTACCCGCCCGCCCCCACGAAGTCCCGGTAGAGCCCCACCACTTCGTCCACCGGCACCGACGGCCACACCGTGAACCGCCCGCTCTCCCGGTCCACCACGGCGCACGCGGCCCCCACCTCCTCCGGCGCCCGCCGTTCCCCCGTCCGCGGGTCCACCTCCACCCGCACCGGCTCCGCCCACACCACCCACCCGAGCTCGAACTCGTGCGCACACACCCGCCGCACCGCCCCGGCCCCCTGCGGCAGATCCCCGTTGATCCACCGATGCCCCGCCTCCACCGCCTGCGCCCGCGAGATCACCCAGCCACCCCCGTCATCGAACCCGAATCCCACCACCATCATCCAGCCCCGCGCCCACGACATCCCGCCGCGGCCGGGCCGCGGCGGTGAGGGAGGACTCAGGCGGCGGCCAGGTCGAGGGGGCGGCCTTCGGGGGTGAGGGCGATGGCCCAGAGGCCTTGGGTGGCGGGGTGGAGGGGGGTGGGGCTGTGGCGGGCGAGTTGGTGGTCGAGGTAGGTGACGGTGTCCCGGTGGTTGACGGCGTTCCAGGCGTGGGGGCGGCCGTAGGCGTCGAGGGTGAGGAGGACGGCCTGGGCGCCGTGGCCGGCGCGGCGGAGTTCGTCGGCGAGGCGGGTGAAGGCCCGGCCGCCGTCACCGAGGTCGCGGAAGGGGGCGCCGAGTTCGCGTTCGGCGCGGTCGCGGCCGCCGCGTTCGCCGGCGTCGCCCTCGGTGGGGATGCGCGGGGCGGCGCAGGTGGGGCGGCCGGTGTAGGTGTCGACGGCGGAGAGGGCGATCTCCAGGCTGTTGTTGGCCCGGCCGGGTTCGCGGTAGCCGCCGGCGTTGACGGCCTCGGTCCAGGCGCCGACGGCCGGGTCGGGGTGCCGGGCGGGCAGGTCGTCCTCGTCGCGGGGGATCCGGCGTTCGAGTTCGGCCTGGTGCTGGGGGTCGACCGGCCCGAGCCCGCCGGGCAGGCCGTACGGGCGGCTGTCCGCGATGGTGCGCAGCCGGAGCTCGGGGTCGTCGGCGAGCGGGCCGCGCCGGGCGCGCAGGGCGAGTTGGAGCGCCATCGCGTGGGCGGTGGCGACGGGGACGGCGCCCCAGGCCAGGGTCGGGTCAGCGAGGCCCGCGGCGGTCTCCCGGCGGCGGCCGTCGGCGTGGTGCGGTTCGGGCCGGCCGATGACCGGGGTGGTGCCGACGATCGGCGGCTCGGCCGGGGGCGGCGGCGCGGCGACCGGACCGGGCGCGGTGACCGGGGACGGCGCGGCCCCCACCGGAGTGCGAGGCACGCCCGGCCGGGGCTCGACGATGCCGGGGGAGGCGGCCGCGGGCGCCCCCGCCACCGGGGCTCCGGCCACGGGCGCCGCGCCGACGACGCCTCCGGGCGCCCCCGTCCCGACGCCGCTGCCGAAGGGGGCCGCCATGTGCACGGGGGATCCCCCGACGCCGACCGCGAGCGGCCCGGGCCCGACGGCCCCGACCGCGCCGGCCGGCGGGTAGCCGCCCGCGTACCCCGGCGTCCCGAACTGCCCGGCCACCCCGACCACCCCGACGTGCCGGGCGGGCGCGGGCGAGTCCGGCGTCGGGCCGTACCCGGGGCCCCCACCGGACGGCGGGACGGTCGGCGGGACGGACGGCGCGGGCGGCGCGCTCACCGAGTCCGTCCGTACGGTCACCGGCGCGCCGCCACCGCCACCCCCACCGCCGCTGTGCGCCGGAGCCTGGAGCGCGTAGTCCCCGTCCGACCAGCCCGCCGCGACCGACCCGCCGCCCTGGTACGAGGGCGCGGACCGCACCACCGGCCCGTCGTCCCGCGCGGGCGGCGCCCAGTCGGAGGAGGAAGAGGGGGGAGCGGAGGAAGCGGAGGAGACGGCGGCCGCCGCGCCCCGGTGCGACCCGCCGTACGAGGGGCCCGGGGCCGGGGCGGCGGCGACCACGGGATCGGCGGCCTCGGGCGGAGCCACGGAGGACACCGCGGACACGGGGGCCGCCACCGACGGCACCACCGTCGAATCCACCACCGGCACCACGGCCGAAACCGTCACCGGCCCCGAGGCCTTCGGGTCGGCCTTCGGATCGAGCTTCGGATCAGCCGTCGGGTCGGTCCTCGGGTCCCCCGTCGCGGCCCGCGGATCCGTCAGGTCCGCCAGGGCCAGCCCGTGCAGTGGTCTGCCCGCCTCGTCGGTGAGCACCGGCTTGCCCTGCTCGTCCCGCTGGACGGCCAGGTCCGCCACCCCGACCACCGGTTTGCCGTCCGGCCCGGTGACCACGAGCAGCCCGGCGGCGTCGGTGACCGGGGTGCCGTCGGAGCGCAGCACGACGGGCTTGCCGTCCGCGCCGAGGACGGGCTGCCCCTGGGCGTCGAGCTTGACGCTGAGCCCGGGCACGCCGACCACGGGCTTGCCGTCCTTGCCGGGGAGCAGGACCAGCCCGGTGCCGTCCGCCCCGAGGACGCCGGGCTCGCCGAGTGCGGCGGGCAGTCCGGCGGCGCGCGGGTCGAAGCCGCCCTTGGTGCGGTAGGAGGCGGAGGTGATCCCGGTCCCCGCGGTGGTGCCGAGTCGCAGCAGGGCGACGGCGGCGGGCTCCTTGAGCGCGGTGGACAGGGCGTCCTGCATGCTGCGGCCGAGTTCGGCGAGCAGCCCGGCGATCTTCAGCCCGGCCGTCTCGACCGCGACGTCCTCGACGCCCGCGGCGACCTGGGTGGTGGCGGCGGTCCGCACGCCGTCCGCGACGCCGGTGACGGCCTTCCGCAGGCCGCCGAACACCCCGGTCCGCCCGGTGCCGGCGTCGGCCTTCGCCGCCGTGGCGACCGTGGCCGCGGTCTGCTGGACCGCGGCGGCCTGCTCCTGGGCCTGCTTGAGTTCGGCGGCCAGGTTCTGCAGGGTGGCGATGATCTCGGCCTTGCAGCTGTCCACGGCCCGCGCGGCGGTGTCGAAGGCGGTGCCGACCAGCCCGACCGCGGTGTGGGCGTCGTCCAGGTGGCCCTTGCCGCCGCCGCTGAAGGTCCGCCAGTAGGCGGTGAAGGACTCGACGGCGTGGCCGGAGTTGTCCGAGGTCACCCGCTGGACGGACTCCCCGCAGCGGCGGGTGAGCCGGTCGGCCTCGGAGCCGAACTCCCGCCAGAGCGCGGCCGCCTTGCGCAGCGCCTCCTCGTCCGCCTGCGGCCAGGGCTGGCCGGTCCTGGCCAGCAGCGGGACCAGTTCCTCGGGCAGTTTCCGGGACACGCGCATCTCCCCCTTCGAGCCGGGCCGCTCAGACCGACATGTCCTTGGGGACGACCGGCGCCGCCCCCGGGGTTGCCGACCCGGCGACCGAGTACACCGCGGGTGACACCCCCGGCCCGGACGGGTACGCCCCGGGGTCGGCCTTCGCCCCGAAGCCGTCCGCCGTCGAGGTGTCCGTGTCGGTGGTCCGCTCGGCCATCGCGTGCAGTCCGGCCCCGACCCGGCCCACCCCCCCGGCCAATCCCTTGAGCCCGCCGAGGAGTTCGCCGTGCGCCGGGCCGTACACGGCGGCGAAGGCGCCGCCCGCTTTGTCCGTGCCCCACGGTGTGCCGAGCGCGGCGAGGCCCTTCTCCAGGGCACCGACGGCCTTGCCCAGCTCGCGCCCGATCCGCTCGAACTCCCGCCCCTCGCCGCGCAGTTCCCACGGCTTGATGACGAACCCGGCGCTGCCGCCGTCGGACGTCCCGGTGCTGCCGCCTGCCATCCCCGTACCTCCCCGTAGCGGACCGGCCGCCATCCTAGGCACGCTCCCGTCCGCCCCGTGCCGACCGCCGGACCTCTTCACCCCGCCTTCACGCCGCCCGGGGCCGGCCCGGACTCCGGCCCGACGGCGGGCCCGGGGCGTGGCCACCCGCCCGTACGCCCCCGCGAAGCTCTACCCTTGCCGGGTGGCACCAGCAGAAACGTCCAAGAAGAAGGCCAAGGCGAAGCCCTCGGCCTCCCCCGCCCCCGTCGACCTCGCGATGCCGACCCTGCGCCGCGAGATCCCGCGCGACGAGGTCCCGCTCGACTTCCCGCGCGCCTGGGTCGAGTTCGCCGACCCCGCCGACGAGGAGCAGGTCTTCCGCTGCGACCTCACCTGGCTGACCTCCCGCTGGTCCTGCGTCTTCGGCCAGGGCTGCCACGGCATCCGCGAGGGCCGCGGCGAGTCGGACGGCTGCTGCACGCTGGGCGCGCACTACTCGGACGAGGACGACGAGAAGCGCGTCCTGGGGCACGCGGCGCGACTGACCCCCGAGCTGTGGGAGAACTTCGCCGAGGGCACCGACGCCAAGGGCCGGATCAGGTCCGACGGCGGCATCACCATGCTGGACGAGGACGGCGACCGGCAGACCCGCCGGGTCAACGGCGCCTGCATCTTCGTGAACAGCCCCGACTTCGCGGGCGGCGCCGGCTGCGCCCTGCACGCGCTGGCCCTCAAGGAGGGCCGCGAGCCGCTGGAGACCAAGCCGGACGTCTGCTGGCAGCTGCCGATCCGCCGCACCTACGACTGGATCGACCGCCCCGACGACACCCGCTACCTCCAGGTCTCCATCGGCGAGTACGACCGCCGCGGCTGGGGCCCGGGCGGCCACGACCTGCACTGGTGGTGCACCGGGGCCCCGGCGGCGCACCAGGGCGCGGAGCCGGTGTACGTCAGCTACCGCCCCGAGCTCACCGAGCTGATGGGCCGGGCCGGCTACGAGGTGCTGGCCCGGCTGTGCGAGGAGCGGATCGCCACCAAGGGCGACCGCAAGGTGGCCCCGCACCCGGCCGACCCGGGCAAGAAGAGCAAGAAGAGCTGACCTGCCCGCCGGCTCCGCCCCACCTGTCGACGGCCCTACTTGTCGATGTCGCCGACCACGAAGAACATCGACCCGAGGATCGCCACCATGTCCGCCACCAGCGTCCCGGGCAGCAGCTCGGTCAGCGCCTGGATGTTGTTGAAGGACGCCGAGCGCAGCTTGAGCCGCCACGGCGTCTTGTCGCCGCGCGAGACCAGGTAGTAGCCGTTGATCCCGAGCGGGTTCTCGGTCCACGCGTAGGTGCTGCCCTCGGGCGCCTTGAGCACCTTGGGCAGCCGCTGGTTGACCGGGCCGGGCGGCAGGGTGGCGAGCTTGTCGAGGCAGGCGTCGGCGAGGTCCAGCGCGTTGAGGGTCTGCTCCAGCAGGCACTCGAAGCGGGCGAGGCAGTCGCCCTCCTCGCGGGTGACCACGGTGAGCACCTGCCGCAGCTCCTCGGAGCCGTACGCGAGGTAGGGCTCGTCGCGGCGCAGGTCGAAGTCGAGGCCGCTGGCCCGGGCGATCGGGCCGCTGACCCCGTACGCCTCGGCCTGCGCCCGGGTGAGGACGCCGACGCCGGCGGTGCGGGCGCGGAAGATCTCGTTGCCGAGGACGAGGTCCTCGAAGACCGGCATCTGGGAGCGGACGGTGGCGACGGCGGTGCGGACCCGGCCGAGCCAGCCGGCCGGGAGGTCCTCCTTGAGGCCGCCGACCCGGTTGAACATGTAGTGCATCCGGCCGCCGGAGGCCTCCTCCAGCACGTGCTGGAGGTCCTCGCGGCCGTGGAAGGAGTGAAAGATCGGGGTGATCCCGCCCAGCTCCAGCGGGTAGGAGCCGAGGAACATCAGGTGGTTGAGCACCCGGTTGAGCTCGGCCAGCAGAGTGCGGACCCACACCGCCCGCTCGGGGACCTCCATGCCGAGCATCCGCTCGACGCCGAGGACGACACCGAGTTCGTTGGAGAAGGCGGAGAGCCAGTCGTGCCGGTTGGCCAGCATGATGATCTGCCGGTAGTCACGGGCCTCGAACAGCTTCTCCGCGCCCCGGTGCATGTAGCCGATCACCGGCTCGGCGGTGACGATGCGCTCGCCGTCGAGCAGCAGGCGCAGCCGCAGCACGCCGTGCGTGGCGGGGTGCTGCGGGCCGATGTTGAGCACCATGTCGGTGGTGCCCGCCTCGCCGGTGAAGTTCTCGGCTCCCGCCCCGATGCCGACCGTGGTCTCCCTCATGAACCCAGAGTCTGCCATCCCGGCACCGACTCCAAGCTCGCTGCCCTTTCAAAAATGCCAGGGGGCGACATGTGGACGGCCTGCAGGACCCACCCGAAACCGCCCAGCCCGCCCGGGTCGGTCAGCTCGGCCCCCTCCCCCGCACCGCTCAGCGCCCGCAGGTAGCCCGCCGGGTCGGTGGAGGCCAGCGCGAGCGACGGGCGTTCGCCGCTCACCCCGAGCGCGCGCAGGGCCTCGCGCTGGGTCGTCCACAGGCTGGGGAGACCGGGCACCGCGATCGAGTCCAGCGCGACGTGCGCGGTGACGTCGCAGGAGCCGTCCGGCACCGGGGCGACCTCCCGGCCGTCCCGGAAACCGGCGTACGTCCCGAACGGCGGCCGCCGGCCGGCGGTGTGCCCGTAGTCCACGGCGACGGCCAGCCCGCGCTCCAGCCCGGCCACGGCCCGCGCCCAGGCGGCGTCCCGGGGGCCGCCGAACTCCACCACCCCGCCGGGCTCGGTGACCGGCCACCAGCGCTCGGCCCAGGCCGCGTCCGCCGCCGAGACCGGCTCGCCGAGGCGCTCCTCGCCGGTGGCGGTGTCCACCTCCCGGTAGCGCAGCACGCCGTCCCCGTCCACCTCCCCGGCGTCCAGCGGCACGTTGTCCAGCCACTCGTTGGCGAACAGCAGCCCGGTCAGGCCGCGCGGCAGCGCGTCCGTCCACAGGGCTGTGGACGGAAGCCCGGCCGGACGCTCCGCGAGCTCCACGCCGTACGGGCGCAGCCGCGCCAGCACCTCGCCGGGCAGCTCGGCCAGCACGCCGGTCAGCAGTTCCCCCCGCCCGGCCCCGACGTCGACCAGGGCCAGCTCCTCCGGACGGCCGAGGGCCTCGTCAACCTCCAGCAGCAGCCGGGCCACCGCACGGGCGAACCTCGGCGAGGCGTGCACCGAGGTGCGGAAGTGCCCGGCCGGGCCCTCCGGCCTGCGGTAGAAGCCGCCGTCCGGGTCGTACAGGGCCCGTTCCATGGCGGGCGCCCACCGCATCCAAGTCATGGGGCGGGACGCTACCGGGCCTCCGGGAGCCCCTCCCAACCGGAGCGGGGGTTTCTCCGACCTACGGAGTAGGACGGATCGCCCTACCGGCGGACCTGGACACGTCGCGCGACTGCCTAGGCTTGAGACGTGCATCGACTCAACGCCTGGCTCCGCCGTCACCCCATGGTGGTCGACGCCGCCTGGGCGTCGATCGTGCTCTTCCTCGGCCTGCTGCCGAACGCCGACTACGCCGACAGCGGCTGGCGCCTCGACTCCGAGATCCTGGTCGCGGTGCTGCTGCCGCTGCTGATGGTCTTCCGCCGGCGCTTCCCCGACGTCACTGTCGCCGCCGCCACCGGCGTCGCCCTCGCCCAGGTGACGACCGACATCGAACCGGGCGGCTCCGCCATCGGCTACCTGGTCTTCGCCTACACCGGCGCCGCCTTCGGCCAGAAGTGGACCTCCAGGCTGGCGCTGGCCGCCGGACTGGCCGCCGGGCCGCTGACGTTCTGGCAGATGAATCCGCTGAGGACGACGGTGCAGGCCGGCGAGGCGCACACCCGCCCGTACAACCTCGCCGAAGCAGTGCTGATCATGGTGCTGATGAGCACCCCGTTCATCCTCTGCTGGGCCTGGGGCCGGCTGACCAGGGTGCGCCGCGCCTACCTGACCGAGCTGGAGGACCGCGCGGCCCGGCTGGAGCGCGAGCGGGACGCCCAGGCCAAGGTGGCGGTCGCCGCCGAGCGCGCCCGGATCGCCCGCGAACTGCACGACGTGGTGGCGCACAACGTCTCGGTGATGATCGTCCAGGCCGACGGCGCCGCGTACGTCCTCGACAACTCCCCCCAGCAGGCGAAGGAGGCGCTCGGCACGATCGCCTCCACCGGACGGCAGGCGCTGGTCGAGATGCGCCGCCTGCTGGGCGTGCTGCGCACCGCCGACACCGCCGAGGAGTACGTCCCCCAGCCGGGCGTCGAGGAGCTGCCGGAGCTGCTGGAGCAGGTCCGTACGGCCGGGCTGCAGGTGGACTACGCGACCTCCGGGCACCCGCGCGAACTGCCGCGCGGCGTCGAGCTGACGGTCTACCGGATCGTCCAGGAGGCGCTGACCAACGTCCGCAAGCACGGCGGCCCCGACGTGCACGCCCGGGTCGCGGTCGACTTCGGCGAACGCGAGCTGGCCGTCCTGGTGGAGGACGACGGGCGCGGCAGCACCGACGAACAGCTGGCCGCCGGCGGAGCGGACGGTCTGGGCCACGGCCTGATCGGCATGCGCGAGCGGGTCGGCATGGTCAGCGGCAGCCTCGACGTGGGCCCCCGCCCCGGCGGCGGCTTCCGGATCCGCGCCGTCCTCCCGCTCAAGGCCGCACACTGACCCCCCGCCCTCTTTAGGAGCCACCTTGACCATCCGCGTGATGCTCGTCGACGACCAGGAACTGCTGCGCACCGGCTTCCGGATGATCCTCCAGTCCCAGGGCGACATCGAGATCGCCGCCGAGGCCGGCGACGGCGCGAAGGCCCTGGAACTGCTGCGGCACACGCCGGTGGACGTGATCCTGATGGACGTGCGGATGCCGCGCCTGGACGGGGTGCAGGCGACCCGCCGGATCTGCCTGGCCGAGGACGGCAGCCCGCTGCCGAACGCCCCGCACGTGCTCATCCTCACCACCTTCGACCTGGACGAGTACGCCTTCGCCGCGCTCAAGGCCGGGGCCAGCGGCTTCCTGCTCAAGGACGTCCCGCCGACCGAGCTGGTGGCCGCGATCCGCGCGGTGCACGGCGGTGACGCGGTGGTCGCCCCGACCACCACCCGCCGGATGATCGACCGCTTCGCCGAGGTGCTGCCCACCCCGCAGAGCGCGCCCGGCTCGGACGTCCTCGGCCCGCTGACCGAGCGTGAGCGGGAGGTGTTCCTGCTGGTCGCCCAGGGCCTGTCGAACGGCGAGATCGCGGCCCGGCTGGTGCTCTCCGAGGCCACCGTGAAGACCCACGTCGGCCGGATCCTGGCCAAGCTCGGGCTGCGCGACCGGGTCCAGGCCGTGGTGCTGGCCTACGAGGCCGGGCTGATCCGGGCCGGGGCGACGGACTAGGGGCACCCGCTGGGGCCGCCCGTACACTGGGGCGGTACGTCCGGTACCTGTTGAGGACTGGAACGGTCATTCAGGACAAGGGTGTGCGCGTGAGCGAGCGCAGCGAGCGAACCATCAAGAGGCGCGTGTGGGCGAATGCCCCTGCCGAGCGGTGGGGGTACCCCCGGCCGGAGGCTGGGGGAGAGGCGGGCGCATGAGTTCGTCCGACTTCGCCGACTTCGGCGACCCGAGCGACCCCGGCAACCGACCGGCCCGCCTGGCCGTCGGCGTGGTCGGCACCGGCCGGGTCGGCCCCGCGCTGGGCGCCGCGCTGCAGCTCGCCGGGCACACCGTGGTCGCCGCCTCCGGGGTCTCCGCCGCCTCCCGCCGCCGCGCGGACGCGCTGCTACCGGGCGTGCGGATCGTCACCCCACCGCAGGTCATGGCCGCCGCCGACCTGGTCCTGCTGACCGTCCCGGACGACGCGCTGGCCGACCTGGTGGCCGGCCTCGCCGCCACCGGCGCCGTCCGCCCCGGCCAGCTGCTGGTGCACACCTCCGGCGCGCACGGCGTCGGCATCCTGGAGCCCGCCACCCGGGCCGGGGCCCTGCCACTGGCCCTGCACCCGGCGATGACCTTCACCGGCACCTCCGTCGACCTGGCCCGGCTGGCCGGCTGCCCGTTCGGCGTGACCGCCCCCGAGGAGCTGCGGCCGGTCGCCGAGGCGCTGGTGGTGGAGATGGGCGGTGAGCCCGAGTGGGTGCCCGAGGAGGTCCGCCCGCTCTACCACACCGCCCTCGCGCACGGTGCGAACCACCTGGTCACCCTGGTCGCCCAGGCGATGGAGCTGCTGCGCACGGCCGGCGTCGCCGAGCCCGGCCGGATGCTCGGCCCGCTGCTCGGCGCGGCCCTGGACAACAGCCTGCGCTCCGGCGACGCGGCCCTCACCGGCCCGGTCGCCCGGGGCGACGCGGGCACCGTGCGGCGCCATCTGGCGCAGCTCAGTACGGTGTCCCCGGACATCCCGGCGGCCTACCGGGCGATGGCCCGCGCCACCGCGCAGCGGGCACTCGCCAACGGGACGATCGACGAACCGTCGGCGGCGGCGCTGCTGGACGTACTGAACGAGGAGAAGCCAGATGGCACGCGGTAAGCAGTCGAACAAGCCCCAGCGGACGCCGAAGGTCCACCGGGCCGTCGTCACCCGCACCGTGGACGACTTCGAGGCCGCGTTCTGGCCGGACGAGCAGCCGGTGGACAACGCCGTCGTGATGACCATGGGCGCCCTGCACGAGGGCCACGCCGCGCTGATCCGGGCCGCCCGCAAGCAGGTCGGCCGGGAGGGCCGGGTCGCGGTGACGGTCTTCGTCAACCCGCTGCAGTTCGGCCCGTCCGAGGACCTGGAGCGCTACCCGCGCACCCTCGACGACGACGTGCGGCTGGCCGAGGACAACGGCGCCGACGTGGTCTTCGCGCCCTCCGTCGAGGAGGTCTACCCGAACGGCGAGCCGCAGGTGCGCCTGGCGGCCGGCCCGATGGGCGAGCGCTTCGAGGGCGCCACCCGGCCCGGCCACTTCGACGGCGTGCTGACCGTGGTCGCCAAGCTGTTGCACATCACCGACCCGGACTTCGCCTTCTTCGGCGAGAAGGACGCCCAGCAGCTCGCGGTCATCCAGCGGATGGTCGCCGACCTGGACTTCGACGTCGAGATCGTCGGCGTGCCGACCGTCCGCGAGGAGGACGGCCTGGCGCTGTCCTCGCGCAACCGCTACCTCTCCGAGGAGGAGCGCACCCGCGCCCTCGCCCTGTCCAAGGCCCTGTTCGCCGGCCGTGACGTCGCCGCGCAGGGCCCGAAGGCCGTGCGCGAGGCCGCCTCGGCCGTCCTGGACGGCGCCGAAGGTGTCACCCTTGACTACCTCGCCCTGATCGACCCGCACGACTTCACCGAGGCGGCGGACGACTTCCAGGGCGAGGCGGTGCTGGCCGTCGCCGCGAAGGTGGGCTCCACCCGCCTGATCGACAACGTCCGCATCATCGTCCGCTAATCAGGTAACCGGTACGCAATCCCCCTCAGGCATGCACTCACTGGAGGCGTGACCCCATGCTCCGCACCATGCTCAAGTCCAAGATCCACCGGGCCACCGTGACCCAGGCCGACCTGCACTACGTCGGCTCCGTCACGGTGGACGAGGACCTGCTCGACGCCGCCGACCTGCTCCCCGGCGAGCTGGTCCACATCGTCGACATCAACAACGGCGCCCGCCTGGAGACGTACACCATCGCCGGCCCGCGCGGCACCGGCGTGATCGGCATCAACGGCGCCGCCGCCCGCCTGGTCCACCCCGGCGACCTGGTCATACTCATCGCCTACGGGCAGATGGACACGGCCGAGGCCAAGGGCTACGAGCCGAAGATCGTCTTCGTGGACGAGCAGAACCGGATCACCGGCCTGGGCGGCGACCCCGCCGAGGCCCAGGAGGGCACCGGACTGCTCCGCGGTGACCTGGGGGGACCTCCCAGCCGCCGGGCTGGGGGCGCGTACGGTGGCGACGGCGCGGCCGCCGCGGCCACGCGCTGAAGGAGCCACTGAGCCATGTCCGTTACGCATCGCCTCACCGCCCCGGCCCCCGGCTGGACCGCCACCGCCGACGTGGTCGTGGTCGGCTCCGGGGTCGCCGGTCTCACCGTCGCCCTCAACGTCCGCAAGGCCGGCCTGCGGGCCATGGTGGTCACCAAGGCGATGCTGGACGAGGGTTCGACCCGCTGGGCCCAGGGCGGCATCGCCGCCGCCCTGGGCGAGGGGGACACCCCCGAGCAGCACCTGGACGACACCCTGGTGGCCGGCGCCGGGCTCTGCGACGAGGAGGCCGTCCGCACCCTCGTCACCGAGGGCCCGGAC
Organism: Kitasatospora sp. NPDC101155; assembly: GCF_044768305.1. Lineage (NCBI taxonomy): Bacteria > Bacillati > Actinomycetota > Actinomycetes > Kitasatosporales > Streptomycetaceae > Kitasatospora > Kitasatospora sp. NPDC101155. Next base: position 249,010 of record NZ_JBIWPN010000005.1, read on the forward strand.
GCCGTCCGCCGGCTGATCGCCACCGGCGCCCTGTTCGACCGCGGCGAGGACGGCGAGATCCTGCTGACCCGCGAGGGCGGCCACCACCGCCGCCGGATCGCGCACGCGGGCGGGGACGCGACCGGCGCCGAGATATCGCGCGCCCTGGTCGCCGCCGTCCGCGACGACCCCGGCATCGAGCTGATCGAGCACGCGCTCGTCCTCGATCTGCTGACCGACGCCGGGGGCCACGCGGCCGGGCTGACCCTGCACGTGATGGGCGAGGGCCAGCGCGACGGTGTCGGCGCCGTCCGGGCCCGCGCGGTGGTGCTCGCCACCGGCGGCATGGGGCAGGTCTTCTCCGCCACCACCAACCCGGCGGTCTCCACCGGCGACGGCGTGGCGCTCGCGCTGCGGGCCGGCGCCGCCGTCACCGACCTGGAGTTCGTCCAGTTCCACCCGACCGTGCTCTGGCTCGGCCCGGACGCCGAGGGCCAGCAGCCGCTGGTCTCCGAGGCCGTCCGCGGCGAGGGCGCCCACCTGGTGGACGCGGACGGCGTCCGCTTCATGGTCGGGCAGCACGAGCTGGCCGAACTGGCCCCGCGCGACATCGTCGCCAAGGCGATCACCCGGCGCATGCAGGAGCAGGGCGCCGAGCACATGTTCCTCGACGGGCGGCACTTCGGCGCCGAGATGTGGGAGCACCGCTTCCCGACCATCCTGGCGTCCTGCCGCGCGCACGGCATCGACCCGGTCACCGCGCCGATCCCGGTCGCCCCGGCCGCGCACTACGCCTCCGGCGGCGTCCGCACCGACCGGCTCGGCCGCACCAGCGTCCCGGGCCTGTACGCCTGCGGCGAGGTCGCCTGCACCGGGGTGCACGGCGCCAACCGGCTGGCCTCCAACTCGCTGCTGGAGGGCCTGGTCTTCGCCGAGCGGATCGCCGCGGACCTGGCCGAGCGGCACCGCGCCGGCGAGCTGCCCGAGCGCACGGTGGACGTCGCCGCCACGCGGGCCGCGCGGCCGGTGCCGCTGCCGCCCTCCGAGGCGCGGGCCGAGATCCAGCGGCTGATGTCGCGCGGCGCGGGCGTGCTGCGCTCGGCCGCCTCGATGGCCGACAGCGCGGCCGGGCTGGCCCTGCTCGCCGAGCAGGCCCACGCGCACATGGCCGAGGAGAAGCCGGCCGACCCCCGGGTGGAGACCTGGGAGGCCGCCAACCTGCTGCTGGTCGCCACCGCCCTGGTCGCGGCCGCCGGGCAGCGCGAGGAGACCCGCGGCTGCCACTGGCGCGAGGACTTCCCCGAGCGCGACGACGCCCACTGGCGGCGCCACCTGATCACCACCCTGACCGCCTCCGGCGACCCCGTCAGCACCCCTGAGGAGCAGTAGAACCATGACCCACTCCCACGAGGAACTCCCCCTGGCCGACCAGGCCGGCGGCTGCGGCGACGGCTGCGCCTGCGGGGACGGCGAGGGCTACGAGACCGGCCTGGACCCGCAGCTGGCCGAGCTGCTGGAGCAGGCCGGGCTGGACCCGATCGAGGTCGAGGACATCGCCACCCTGGCGCTGGCCGAGGACCTGGCCGGCGGCGAGGACGTCACCTCGGTGGCCACCGTGCCCGCCGACGCGGTCGCGACCGCCGACTTCACCGCCCGCCAGGCCGGTGTGGTGGCCGGTCTGCGGGTCGCCGAGGCGGTCGTCTCGCTGATCTGCGAGGAGGAGTTCGAGGTCGAGCGGCACGTCCAGGACGGCGACCGGGTCGAGGCCGGCCAGGTACTGCTGTCGGTCCGCTCCCGTACCCGCGACCTGCTGACCGCCGAGCGCAGCGCGCTCAACCTGCTCTGCCACCTGTCCGGCATCGCCACCGCGACCCGGGCCTGGGCGGACGCCCTGGAGGGCACCGGCGCGGTGGTCCGGGACACCCGCAAGACCACCCCGGGCCTGCGCGCGCTGGAGAAGTTCGCGGTGCGCTGCGGCGGCGGCGCCAACCACCGGATGGCGCTCTCGGACGCCGCCCTGGTGAAGGACAACCACGTGGTCGCCGCCGGCGGCGTGGCCGAGGCCTTCCGGGCCGTCCGGGCCGCGTACCCGGAGCTGCCGGTCGAGGTCGAGGTGGACACCCTGGAGCAGATCCCGCCGGTGCTGGAGGCCGGTGCGGACCTGATCCTGCTGGACAACTTCACCGTCGAGCAGCTGAAGGAGGCCGTCACGCTGGTGGCCGGCCGGGCGACGCTGGAGGCCTCCGGCGGACTGACCCTGGCCAGCGCGCGCGAGGTCGCCCAGACTGGTGTCGACTACCTGGCCGTGGGCGCGCTGACCCACTCCTCGCCGATCCTGGACATCGGCCTGGACCTGCGCGCCTGACCGCCAGGTCGAGAGCAGCCCCTGCCCCGACCCCGTCCCGACTCGCAGAAAGCGCCCCATGCTCCTCACCATCGACGTCGGCAACACCCAGACCACGCTCGGCCTGTTCGACGGCGAGGACGTGGTGGAACACTGGCGGATCTCCACCGATCCGCGCCGCACGGCCGATGAACTGGCGGTGCTGCTGCAGGGGTTGATGGGCAACCACACCGCGGCCCGGGAGGCCGTGGTGGAGGGCCTGGCGATCTGCTCCTCCGTTCCCGCCGTGCTCCACGAGCTCCGCGAGGTGACCCGCCGTTACTACGGCGACGTCCCCGCGGTGATCGTGGAGCCCGGCGTGAAGACCGGGGTGCACGTCCTGATGGACAACCCCAAGGAGGTCGGCGCGGACCGGATCGTCAACGCGCTGGCCGCCAACCACCTGTACGGCGGTCCGTGCATCGTGGTCGACTTCGGCACCGCGACCACCTTCGACGCCGTCAACGCCCGCGGCGACTACGTCGGCGGGGCGATCGCCCCCGGCATCGAGATCTCGGTCGAGGCGCTCGGCGTCCGGGGCGCCCAGCTGCGCAAGATCGAGCTGGCCCGCCCGCGCAACGTGATCGGCAAGAACACCGTCGAGGGCATGCAGTCCGGCATCCTCTACGGCTTCGCCGGGCAGGTCGACGGCCTGGTCGAGCGGATGGCCCGGGAGCTGGCCAAGGACCCGGACGACGTCCAGGTGATCGCCACCGGCGGCCTCGCCCCCCTGGTCCTCGGCGAGGCCACCACCATCGACGTGCACGAGCCCTGGCTGACCCTGATCGGCCTGCGCCTGGTGTGGGAGCGCAACCGGCCCACCGGCTGAGCGGCGCTCAGCGGCCGGGCGCAGGGAAGCCCGGCAGGTTGTACGGGCCGGACGTCGGGAAGCCCGGCGGAGGGGTCCAGCCGGACGCCGGGAGGGCGGGCAGGGTGGTCAGGCCGGGCGGCACGGGCGGCGGGACGATGAGCTGGGTCTTTCCCGGCGGCGGGGTGGGCGTGAAGTACTTCCCCGTCACCGGGTCCTTCGGCAGCGCCGCCGCGACCTTCTGCCAGCGCGGGTCCTTCACCACTGCGGCGAGCCGGTCCATGGTCAGCGGCGGATCGGTGCGGGTGATCGGCGTGCCCTGCTCCAACGGCTTGCGGTTCCACTCCTGGAGCATCAGCTGGTACCCGTCCACGGTCAGCTTGGCGGACCAGGTCTTCGAGCCGGCCGGCTCTCCGTCCCGGGTGCCGGCCTGGTAGAGGCGCAGGCGGCCGCCGCCCGGGAGGGTGGCCTCGGTGCAGGCGTCGCCCCCGGCCATCCCGGACGGGCAGCCGGTGTCGTTGCCGCCCGGGAAACGCGTGATCCAGAACAGGTACTGCACCGGGCCGTGGCCGTCGTCCAGCACCAGCCGCAGCTGCGGGGTGTCGCTCTCGGTGCCCCTGGCCTCGCCCACCGCCACCGTCCCGGACGGCAGGAGTTCGGTGAGCATCTGCTGGAACTCCGGGCCCGAGACCGCGGCGGCGGGCACGGTCGACGCCCCGCCGGCCGCCGCCGGGCCCTGGCCCGGCAACAGGCCGCCGAGCGCCGCTCCGCCCACCCCGACCAGGGCCAGCGCGGCGGCGCCCACCGCCGTACCGATCCGCTGCCTGCGGCGCAGCCGGCGGCCGTACGACCAGCCGGTGTCGACCAGCCGGGCGGCCTCGGTGTCGTAGGCCCCGCCGGCCCGGCCGAGGGCCTCGGTGAAGGCCCGCTCGAACCGCTCGTCGGGCCCGCCGTGCTCTGCGGACATGCTGAACCAACCTCTCTACCAGCCGAGTTGACGTGAGTAGTGCAGTGACGTTGACGCGCCGGCCGGCTCAGCGCTCGGCCAGCTCGTCGAGGCCGCTGCCGAGCACCGCACGGATCCGGCCGAGCGCGCGGAAGGACTGGGTCCGGACGGCGCCCGGGGTGCTGTGCAGGATCGCGGCGGTCTCCTCGACGCTGCGGTCCTCCCAGTAGCGCAGGACCAGCACCGCCCGGTCGCGCGGCGAGAGCCGGGCGAGCGCGTCCACCAGGGCCAGTCGCAGTTCCGGGTCGCCCTGCGGGGCCGCGCCGTCCGGCACCGCGTCGACCGGCCGCTCGCCGCTGGAGCGGCGGCCGCGGTGCGAGAGGAAGACCCGCACCAGCACGGTGTGCGCGTACCCGGCCGGGTTGTCGATCCGGCGTTTGGTCCCGAACCAGGACGTGCGGTGCCACTGGGCGTAGATCCGCCCGAACGCCTCCTGCACCAGGTCCTCGGCGAGGTGGGTGTCCCCGCCCGCGAGCAGACAGGCCGACCGGTAGAGCGGTCTGGCGCGGGCGGCCGCGAAGGCCTGGAAGTCCTCGTCCCGCCGCCCGCCCCGGGCCGCCTTCTCCTGACCGTCCGGTCGCATCCTGCCCGGCCCCCTCGCTCGTTCTCCCCTGACACCTGGATGACCAGGTGCACCCCGGGCGGCGTTACAGGTGACGGCGAAAGGCTTCTTCACCGAGCCGAACGTGGAGTGTTCGGCGCGACGTTACCGACAAATCGGATATTCCTCACGTAGTGTCAACCCATGCCTACGCCACACGGATCGCGCGGCGGCATGGCCTTCAGCGCCGACGAAGTCCGCGTGCTGCGCCGAGCCCTCGCCCAAGCCCTGCACCCTGCCGTCCCCATCCACCGCCAGGTGCCCGACCGGACGGCGTTCGCCGGCCCGGGCGCCGAACTGTGGGCGGAGGACATCCAGGACGCCCTGCGTCTGACCGAGGCGATCGACGAGGCCGTCCAGGAGGGCGGCCGACTGCGCGCCTTCCTGCTCGCCGACCTCGGCCGCTACCGCTCCGCCCTTCCCGGCAGCGCCCCCGGCTACCTGGAGCGCCTGGAGGAGGCCGTGACCGACGGCTACCTGCCCGGCCCCGAGGACCTCACCGCGCTGCGCGGGCTGACCCGCCAGCCCTGCGGCCAGGGCGAGCGGGCCCGCCGCTCCCGGTTGGCCGGGCGCTGCCACGCGGTGGCCGAGGCCGCGGTCCGCGAACGGCTCGCCCTCACCACCGGGCAGCCGCGCCACCTGGTGGCCGTACCGAACCCCGCCGCACCCCCGAGCAGTCACCCCACCCCTGTAGGAGGACGGACCACGATGAGCAGCACCGACTCCGGCCCGGAGCAGCCCGCCGCCGCGAAGACCCCGCCCCGCCCGCACCGGATGCCCACCCCGGCCGAGCTCTTCGGCCGCCGGCCCAAGCCGCCGGCCCATCCCGCCCCGCCGACCGACGAGACCCCGGAGGAGATCGAACTCCGCACCGGCACCGGCTGAGCCACCGCACGCCGAGGGGAGACCGTCGCCACGGTCTCCCCTCACGCTTATCCGGTGGCGGAGCACGGTGTACGGCTGGCTACCCTTGTGGGGTGAGCGATCAGAGCCTTTTTCCCGCGACCGACGACCTTCCCGAGCAGATGCGCGTCCGGCGCGAGAAGCTGGACCGGCTCCGGGCGGCCGGTGTCGACCCGTACCCGGTCGGATTCCCCCGCACCACCACCATCGCGGACCTCCGTGCCAAGCACCCGGACCTCGAACCCGACACCGCGACCGGCGAGCGCGCCGGCATCACCGGCCGGGTGATCCTCTCCCGCACCGGCGGCAAGCTCTGCTTCGCCACCCTGCGTGACGGCACCGGCGACCTCCAGGTGATGTTCTCCCTGGACAAGCTGGGCGCCGAGCGGCTGGCGGCCTGGAAGGCCGACATCGACCTCGGCGACCAGGTCGGCGTCGAGGGCGAGGTGATCACCTCCAAGCGCGGCGAGCTGTCGGTGATGGTGGACCGCTGGGAGCTCACCGCCAAGTGCCTGCGCCCGCTGCCGGACAAGCACAAGGGCCTGACCGACCCGGAGGCCCGGGTCCGCCAGCGCTACGTCGACCTGATCGTGAACCCCGAGGCCCGCGAGATCCTGCACCTGCGCAGCAAGGTCGTCCGCTCGATCCGCCGCACCTACGAGGACCGCGGCTTCATCGAGGTCGAGACCCCGATGCTGCAGCCGGTGCACGGCGGCGCCAACGCCCGTCCGTTCAAGACGCACATCAACGCGTACGACATCGACCTCTACATGCGCATCGCGCCCGAGCTGTACCTCAAGCGGCTGGTGGTCGGCGGCGCCGAGAAGGTCTTCGAGATCAACCGCAACTTCCGCAACGAGGGCGCGGACGCCACCCACAACCCGGAGTTCACCTCGCTGGAGTCGTACGAGGCGTACGGCGACTACAACACCCAGGCCGAGCTGATCCGCGAGACGATCGTCAACGCCGCCCGGGACGCCCTGGGCACCACGGTGATCAAGGGCGTGGACGCGCACGGCGTGGAGCACGAGATCGACCTGGCCGAGCCGTGGGAGGAGGTCAGCGTCTACCCGGGCATCTCCGCCCACCTGGGCGTCGAGGTCACCCCGGAGACCGGCGTCGAGGAGCTGCGCAAGCTCGCCACCGACCACGACATCCCGTTCGAGAAGAACTGGGGCCACGGCCAGATCGTGCTGGAGATGGTCGAGCGCCTGCTGGAGGAGAACGCCGTCCGGCCGACCTTCATCAAGGACTACCCGACCGAGGTCTCCCCGCTGACCCGCCAGCACCGCTCGATCGCGGGCGTGGCCGAGAAGTGGGACCTGGTGATCTTCGGCACCGAGATCGGCACCGCCTACTCCGAGCTGATCGACCCGGTCGAGCAGCGCGCCCGCTTCACCGCGCAGTCCCTGCTGGCGGCCGGCGGCGACGTCGAGGCGATGCAGCTGGACGAGGACTTCCTGCGGGCCCTGGAGTACGCGATGCCCCCCACCGGTGGCCTCGGCCTCGGCGTGGACCGCCTGATCATGCTGCTGACCGGCAAGAACATCCGGGAGACCGTGCTCTTCCCGCTGGTGAAGCCGGAGCCCAAGGCTTCCGCCGCGACGGCGGAGAAGACCGAGGAGGAGTGACCTGATGGACTACGTCAGCGCGATCGTGCCGCCGCTGGTCATGGCGATCGGCTTCGGCTTCCTGGTGCGGGCCATCATCCGCAGCCAGGGCGGGGCCCAGAAGGCCAAGGAAGACATCGACTGAGCCCCCGGGGGTGCCCGGCTCTCCCGGGCCCTCGGGGGGAACGTCCCGGGGCCTTCCCCGCGAGCGAACCCGCGACTGACGCCGTCAGCCGCCCGAGAACGACCCACGCGCCGCCATTCCCGATTCCCGGGGGTGGCGGCGCGCCGGTTTGGCGCACTTCACAAGATTTGCCCCATTCACTCCCTATCCTGGCGGCACTATGGTCCGGCAACTCGGCGAACTTGAGAACGCCATCATGACCCGGGTGTGGCGGTGGAACCGACCGGTGACGGTTCGCGAGGTTCTCCTGGATCTGCAGTCGGAACGCGAAATCGCGTACACCACGGTGATGACCGTCCTGGACAAGCTGCACAGAAAGGGCTGGCTGCGCCGCGAGAGGGCCGGCCGGGCCTACCGATATGAGCCGGTCTCCTCGCGCGAGGCGTACACGGCGGCTCTGATGAACGACGCGTGGGCCACCAGCGACAATCCCGCGGCGGCCCTGGTGCACTTCTTCGGCCTGATGTCGCCCGAGCAGCGCGAGGCACTCCGGGACGCCTTGCGGGTGGCCGCTCTGTTCCCGTCCGATCCGCCCACCGGGGATTCCGCGCAGGACGCACCGGATAGCGCCGGACCGGATACCGGGGAGACCGCGCCGGGGGCGACGCGATAACGTCCCGCCATGGAGGTCACCATCCGCCGCGCGCGGACCACGGACGTACGGGCCGTACGAGGGCTCATCGACGCCTACTCGCGCGACGGCATTCTGCTGGACAAGCCCACTGTCACACTGTTCGAATCCGTCCAGGAGTTCTGGGTCGCGGAACGCGACGACAACGGCGCGGTGGTGGCCTGCGGCGCCCTGCACGTGATGTGGGAGGACCTCGCCGAGGTCCGCACGCTCGCGGTCGATCCGTCCTGCCGGGGCTTCGGCATCGGGCATCTGCTGCTGGAGAAGCTGGTGCAGACGGCCCGCTGGCTCGGCGTCCGTCGGATTTTCTGCTTGACGTTCGAGGTTCCGTTCTTCGCGAAACACGGTTTCGTCGAGATCGGGGAGCTCCAGGAAACCGATGATGGTACGACAGACCCGGCGGCGATCGCTACGGATGTCTATGAAGAACTCCTCCGCTCGTACGATGAAGGTGTCGCGGAGTTCCTTGACCTGGAGCGGGTGAAGCCCAACACGTTGGGCAACTCGCGCATGCTGCTGCACCTCTGAGCGGCTCCGTGCCGGTCAAGGGTTTGTGTTTTCCGGAGAAAGGCGCTTTCCTTTCCTTAGGCAATGGGTCGTTTAGCGGAAAGGGAAGCCCGTGGCACAGAGGGTGCAGGTCATTCTTGAAGACGATCTCGAGGGCGGTTCGGCGGACGAGACGGTGACGTTCGCGCTGGACGGCGTTGCCTACGAGATCGACCTGAAGAGCGCCAACGCGGACAAGCTGCGCGGTCTGCTGGCGCCCTACGTGGAGAAGGGTCGCAAGCAGAGCGGCCGTCTCGCCGGCGCCCGGCGTCCGGGCCGCGGCACCGCGGCGCGTCCGTCCGGCAGCGCTCCCGACACCGCGAAGATCCGCGCGTGGGCCAAGGAGCAGGGCATGGAGGTCAACGACCGCGGCCGGGTGCCGAGCACGGTCCGCGAGGCCTACGACAAGGCCAACGCGGCCTGACCCCGGCGCCGCCGGCCCACCGGAGCGGGTGCGGGGCCCCGGCGGCCGCGCACGGCGCCGACGACACACGCGCGGGGCGCGGAGGAGGCTCCTCCGCGCCCCGCGGCGCACGTCCGCCGGGCCGTCGGCACCGGTGGCGTCCGGGGCTTCGGGCTCGGGCGGCGGAACAACCACAAGCTGTGCAACGCTGTAGAGGCGAAGCGGTAGCACGGACTCCACCGGGACGGCGTACCGGACCTCCCGACCGCCGTTGAACCACCGTCACCACGACCGGACTTCTCGCCAGGCGAACACCGCCACCGCGGAAACTGCGCGAGAACCGCCCCGATACCGGGTATGAATGCAGGTGGCCGGGTTCTTCGACCCGTCCAGGGGCAGTAAGTGCGACCGGCCGTAGATGGTCTGGCTCCGCCCCGGCGGCTCTTGTTCGCCGATGGCGTAGCGGTTTCCGGTGCATCCGGCCCACCTGTGGGAACACCGATTCCCAGCATCAGGTTGGGATTGGTGTCGGCTGGTCGCGCTGCATCTCGCTCCTCTACCGGGGAGTGAATCCGTGGGCCGCGCCGCTGAGCGGGACTAGCATGCGGAAGGACAGGGCGGGGACGGACCCCGAACTGCCCGACCGCTCTGAGGAGCGATAAACGATGTTCGAGAGGTTCACCGACCGCGCGCGGCGGGTTGTCGTCCTGGCTCAGGAAGAAGCCCGGATGCTCAACCACAACTACATCGGCACCGAGCACATCCTCCTGGGTCTGATCCACGAGGGCGAGGGCGTCGCCGCCAAGGCCCTGGAGAGCCTCGGGATTTCTCTTGAGGCCGTACGCCAGCAGGTCGAGGAGATCATCGGCCAGGGCCAGCAGGCCCCGTCCGGTCACATTCCCTTCACCCCCCGGGCGAAGAAGGTCCTGGAGCTGTCACTCCGGGAGGCCCTGCAGCTCGGCCACAACTACATCGGCACCGAGCACATCCTGCTCGGCCTGATCCGCGAGGGCGAGGGCGTCGCCGCCCAGGTCCTGGTGAAGCTGGGCGCCGACCTGAACCGGGTGCGCCAGCAGGTCATCCAGCTGCTCTCCGGTTACCAGACCAGCGGCGGCAAGGAGTCGGCCACGGCCGGCGGGCCCGCCGAGGGCACCCCGTCGACCTCGCTGGTCCTGGACCAGTTCGGCCGCAACCTCACCCAGGCCGCCCGCGAGGCCAAGCTCGACCCGGTCATCGGGCGCGAGAAGGAGATCGAGCGGGTCATGCAGGTGCTGTCCCGCCGCACCAAGAACAACCCGGTCCTGATCGGTGAGCCCGGCGTCGGCAAGACCGCCGTGGTCGAGGGCCTGGCGCAGGCGATCGTCAAGGGCGAGGTCCCGGAGACGCTCAAGGACAAGCAGCTCTACACGCTGGACCTGGGCGCCCTGGTGGCCGGCTCGCGCTACCGCGGTGACTTCGAGGAGCGCCTGAAGAAGGTGCTCAAGGAGATCCGCACCCGCGGCGACATCATCCTGTTCATCGACGAGCTGCACACCCTGGTCGGCGCGGGCGCCGCCGAGGGCGCCATCGACGCCGCCAGCATCCTCAAGCCGATGCTGGCCCGTGGCGAGCTGCAGACCATCGGTGCCACCACCCTGGACGAGTACCGCAAGCACCTGGAGAAGGACGCCGCGCTGGAGCGCCGCTTCCAGCCGATCCAGGTCGCGGAGCCCTCGCTGCCGCACACCATCGAGATCCTCAAGGGTCTGCGCGACCGCTACGAGGCCCACCACCGGGTCTCCATCACGGACGCCGCCCTGGTCGCCGCCGCCACCCTGGCCGACCGGTACATCTCGGACCGCTTCCTGCCGGACAAGGCGATCGACCTGATCGACGAGGCCGGCTCCCGGATGCGCATCCGCCGGATGACCGCGCCGCCGGACCTGCGCGAGTTCGACGAGAAGATCGCCGACGTGCGCCGCGAGAAGGAGAGCGCGATCGACGCGCAGGACTTCGAGAAGGCCGCGTCCCTGCGCGACGACGAGAAGCAGCTCCTGCAGGCCAAGGCCAAGCGCGAGAAGGAGTGGAAGGCCGGCGACATGGACGTCGTCGCGGAGGTCAACGAGGAGCTCATCGCCGAGGTCCTGGCCACCGCCACCGGCATCCCGGTCTTCAAGCTGACCGAGGAGGAGACGTCCCGCCTGCTGCGTATGGAGGACGAGCTGCACAAGCGCGTCATCGGCCAGAAGGACGCCATCAAGGCGCTCTCCCAGGCCATCCGGCGCACCCGTGCGGGCCTCAAGGACCCGAAGCGCCCCGGCGGTTCGTTCATCTTCGCCGGCCCGTCCGGCGTCGGTAAGACCGAGCTGTCCAAGACGCTCGCCGAGTTCCTCTTCGGCGACGAGGACGCGCTGATCGCGCTCGACATGTCCGAGTTCTCCGAGAAGCACACCGTCTCCCGGCTGTTCGGCTCCCCGCCCGGATACGTGGGCTACGAGGAGGGCGGCCAGCTGACCGAGAAGGTCCGCCGCAAGCCGTTCTCGGTCGTCCTCTTCGACGAGGTCGAGAAGGCCCACCCGGACATCTTCAACTCGCTGCTGCAGATCCTGGAGGACGGTCGACTGACCGACTCCCAGGGCCGCGTGGTCGACTTCAAGAACACCGTCATCATCATGACGACCAACCTCGGTACCCGGGACATCTCCAAGGGCTTCAACCTGGGCTTCGCGGCCACCGGTGACACCCAGACCGGGTACGAGCGGATGAAGGCGAAGGTCGGCGAGGAGCTCAAGCAGCACTTCCGCCCCGAGTTCCTGAACCGCGTCGACGACATCGTGGTGTTCCACCAGCTGTCCGAGGACGACATCATCCAGATCGTCGACCTGATGATCGCCAAGGTGGACGAGCGGCTCAAGGACAAGGACATGGGCCTGGAGCTCAGCGTCGAGGCCAAGAAGCTGCTGGCCAAGCGCGGCTACGACCCGATCCTGGGTGCCCGTCCGCTGCGCCGCACCATCCAGCGCGAGATCGAGGACCACCTCTCCGAGAAGATCCTCTTCGGCGAGCTGCGGGCCGGCCACATCGTCGTCGTCGACGTCGACGGCGAGGGCAAGGACGCCAAGTTCACCTTCCGCGGCGAGGAGAAGTCGGCCGTCGCGGACACCCCGGCCGCGGTTGCCTCGTCCGGTCCGGACCTGACGAAGTAAGGCAACATTTAACAGACAACTTCACAGCACCGAGCCCCCGGCGTTCGCGCCGGGGGCTCGGTGCGTTCGGGGGCGGAGGATCCCGTCGTCGCTGCGGGCCGGGACTGGTGGCCCCGCGGCCGGTTGGTGCGGGCACGTCCCACTTCTCAGCAAGGTTTAACCCGCATGTGGTTGACACCCCGTCGGCTGATGGGAAGTCGGCGAGCATAGCGCCGTGCCCATGTCAGGGTCAAGACCTATCTTTTCTGCCCCCACTTCGGTCAAATGACGTCCACCTGTCTTTCATATTGGTTTACCGAGCCTTGGCCAAGAGTCGGCTCGGTCGGGGAGGGCGTCACAACGTTGAAGACCACCAGGAGAACCGCTGCGGTCACGACTGCCGCAGCGGTCATAGTCACGCTCGGCGCGGGCCTGTTCCCGGGCACCGCCGTCGCCGCCGGCGCGGCGCCGGTGCCGAAGGACCCCGCTGACGCCGTCCAGTCCGTCAACACCGAGCACAACATCCCTGGTCCGCTGACCGCGAAGGTGGAGGCCGAGCAGAAGGCCGCCACCGAGCAGCTGCTCGACGGCACCGCCCAGGTCGAGCAGCACAACGGCAGCACCAGCGTGAAGCTCGGCAAGGACAAGTACGTCGAGCTCGCCCGCGAGCGCACGGACAAGATCTTCACCATCCTGGTCGACTTCGGCGACCAGGTGGACAACACCACCAAGACGCCCGACGGCAAGGTCAAGTACGGCGGCGAGCCCGGCCCGAAGCACAACGAGATCGCGCAGCCGGACCGCGCCACCAACAACTCGACCGCCTGGCAGGCCGACTACAACCAGCAGCACTACCAGGACCTGTACTTCTCCAAGGACAAGCCCTCGCTGAAGACCTTCTACGAGAAGCAGTCCTCGGGCCGCTACTCGGTCGACGGCGTGGTCTCGGACTGGGTCCGAGTGCCGTGGAACGAGGCCCGGTACGGCTCGGACTACTGCGGTTCCAACGTCTGCTCCAGCGCCCAGGACCTGATCCGCGACGCCGTCGACATCTGGTACAAGGACCAGCTGGCGAAGGGTCAGACCAAGGAGCAGATCAAGGCGACGCTGGCCTCCTACGACCAGTGGGACCGCTACGGCTCGCACCACGACGGGAACTTCAACCAGCCCGACGGGTACATCGACCACTTCCAGATCGTGCACGCCGGTGAGGACAAGTCGGCCGGTGGCGGCAAGCAGGGCAACAAGGCCCTGTGGGCGCACCGTTCGTACGTCTACGGCAACCTGAACGGCCAGGCCGGCCCCGACGGCAACAAGCTCGGCGGCGTCCAGGTCGGTGACTCCGGCTTCTGGATCGGCGACTACACGATGCAGCCGGAGAACGGCGGCCTCGGCGTCTTCGCCCACGAGTACGGCCACGACCTCGGTCTGCCGGACCTCTACGACACCGCGGGCAAGGGCATCGACAACTCGGTCGGCTTCTGGTCGCTGATGTCCTCCGGCTCCTGGCTCGGCGAGGGCAAGGACAGCATCGGCGACATGCCGGACGACCTGGACGCCTGGAGCAAGTACAAGCTCGGCTGGCTGAAGGCGGACCACGCCAAGGCCGGCACCGAGTCGACCCACCACATCGGCCCGGTCGAGTACAACAGCAAGCTCCCGCAGGCGCTGATCGTCGACCTGCCGAAGAAGAGCATCACCACCGACATCAACAAGCCGTTCAGCGGCAACACCGAGTGGTGGAGCGGCAGCGCCGACAACCTCAACGTCACGCTGACCCGGGACATCGACCTGACCGGCAAGACCAAGGCCAGCATCAACGCCAAGGCCTGGTACGAGCTGGAGCCGGACTTCGACTACGCCTTCGGCGAGGTCTCCGCCGACGGCGGCAAGACCTGGACCGTGGTGGACGGCACCTGGAACGGCGCCGCGCTGCCCAGGGAGAACGGCCGCCCGGCCCTCAGCGGCCTGACCGCCGCCTGGGGCGACCTGTCCTTCCCGCTGGACGCCTACGCCGGCAAGCAGATCAAGTTCCGCTACCACAACACCACCGACGGCGGCCTGCACTACCGCGGTCTGGCGGTGGACGACATCTCGGTGACCGCCGACGGCGCCACTGTCTTCAGCGACGACGTCGAGAAGGGTGACAACGGCTGGGCCACCGACGGCTTCACCCGCTTCGGCGGCTCGTACACCAAGGACTACGCGCAGTACTACATCGCGGAGAACCGGCAGTACGTGTCGTTCGACCAGACCCTGAAGACCGGCCCGTACAACTTCGGCTTCGGCACCGACAAGCCGAGCTGGGCCGAGCACTACGCGTACCAGCCCGGTCTGCTGATCTGGTACTGGGACGAGTCGCAGACCGACAACAACGTCAGCGCCCACCCGGGCCAGGGTCTGATCCTCCCGGTCGACTCGCACCCGGCCCCGCTGAAGTGGACCGACGGCACCCTGATGCGTCCGCGCATGCAGGGCTTCGACTCCGCCTTCGGCTCGCGTCGCGTCCCGGCGCTGACGCTGCACAAGAACGGCGTCGAGACGGTCATCCCGAAGTCCAAGGGCGTCGACGAGTTCAACGACCTGAAGTCCTGGTGGTCGAAGGACAACCCGTACAGCGGTGTTGACGTCCCGAAGACCGGCACCAGCATCGAGGTCGAGAACGAGTCCGCGAACTACCTGGAGACCTGGATCCGGGTCCGCCCGGTCGACAACTGATCGCCTGACGGTCGGGCCGTGATCACACGGCGCTGAAGTCTCCACGTCCGGCCCGTCCCCGCAAGCGCGCGGGGGCGGGCCGGATTTCCTTTGCGTCAGCCTTCCGACGCCTCTGGCACCCCTTCGAACCCCGGGGCCGGGCGGCGCGGTCCGTCGGGGCGGATCCGGGTGGATCGGGCCTGTCGTCGACGATCCGATCTCATGATCGTTACTCCGTCGGCTTGAATCTCCGGCGCCGTGCTGACTACACGCCGTAGTACGTCACCGCGTTTGGGACTCCGCTCGGTGACGGTTGAAGCTGAGTGCTCCCCCGCTCAGCACGCGCCCGACCGGGCGCCTCGTGCTGCCCTCCGCACGACCGTGAGGTACGTCAGGCGATGTCCACCCTCCCGCCCGCGGGGCCGGCCCGGCCCCGGCACGCCACCCTGTCCGGCAGCCGGCAGCGGGCCGAGCGCGACCACGCGGTGCTCTCCGCCGGGGCGGCCGCGGTCCTGCTGGCGAGCTCGGTGCTGCTGGCCGCGCCGGGCAGCGCCTCGGCGCAGACCGTGCGGCCGACCACGCCGGGCAGTTCGGCCTTCACGGCTCCACAGGCGGCGGTACCCAACCCGGGCCTGGTCCAGGTGGCCGGCCCCAGCCCGTACAAGCTGCCCGACGACGCCGCCTCGGCGCAGGCGTTCGTGGCGATGGCGCCCAACCTGCTGCCGGCCGCGGCACCCGCCGCCACCCCGGAGCCGGAGCCGGAACCCGAGCCCACACCGGCCCCCGCTCCCGCACCCGGCTGGTCGGCCCCGGTGCCGGACGCGCCGACCAGCAATCCGTACGGGGTGGCCGATTCCGAGTACGCCGCCGGGTACCACACCGGGGTGGACTTCGCGGTCGACCCGGGCACCCCGGTGCTGGCGGTCGGCGACGCGACCGTGGTCTCGGCCCGCTGGGACGGCGCGTACGGCAAGGAGGTCGTGCTGCGGCTCACCGACGGGCACTTCGCGCAGTACGCCCACCTGTCGGCGCTGTCGGTCTCGCGGGGCGACCACGTGCCGGCGGGCGAGCGGGTCGGGCTGTCCGGGAGCACCGGCAACTCGACCGGGCCGCATCTGCACTTCGAGATCCGCACCAGCAACCGCTACGGTGCGGTGATCAACCCGATCGCCTACCTCTCCGGACACGGCGTCACGGCGTTCTGAGGCGTGGCGCTCAGCCGGTGACGCGGGGGTGGATCCGGCCGCCGATCTCCAGTGCGATGTCCCGGGCCGCCTCGAGCGCCTCGTCCAGGCTGGCCGAGGGCAGCTTCTCGCCCCACACGTTCTCGGTGCGGTCGCAGTCCGTGGCGTCCTGCTTGAGCAGGAAGAACGCCGAGTGGACGCTGAACAGCGCCATCGCGGCCCGCAGCCGCTCGTGGAAGTCCGCGTCCGGCCCGTGCACCAGCTGCATCATGGTGATCACGCGGTCCCGGAAGGCCACCCCGGCCGGGGAGTCGCGCAGCGCGGGCTGGTTCTCGTGGAAGAAGCGCAGCAGCGGCGCCCGCTCGGGCATCCCGTCCGCGTAACGGCGGATCAGCTCGTCGCGCATCTCCGGGCTCCAGGTCTGCTTCCGGCCCCACTCGATGGTCTCGTCGATCGGCGCGGCCATCCGCTCGACGATGCCCAGGACGATGTCGTCCTTGGTCTTGAAGTGGTAGTAGAGCGCGGCCTTGGTGACGCCCAGGCGGTCGGCGATCTCGCGCAGTGAGGTCTGCTCGTAGCCCTGCTCGGAGAAGAGCTCCAGCGACACCTCGATGATGCGAGCCCGGGTGTCGCTGCGGGGGCTGTGCGGAGTGCCCATGGCCTGCCTCATGACTGCGTCGGTGACTGCTGCGGACCCCAGGATGGCATCCGCTCCGGGCTCATTCTCCCTGCCCAGATGGCCGATCGGAAAACTGGCTTGACGACCGGCTAGGAAACAACTTACCGTACCGACGATCGATAAACTAGCCGGGCGACAAGTAAGTGATCGCCGCACGGCGCGACGAACATCCGAAACACCCCTCCGGGAGACCCCACCCCATGTCACAGTCCAAGACCGCCGGCCCGGTACCGGAGGACAAGACGGCCGAGGAGGAGCAGCCGCGGTCACCCCGCGAGATCCGCCTCGTGATGGTCGGCTTGGTCGTCACGATGCTGCTGGCCATGCTCGACAACCTGATCGTCGGCACCGCGATGCCGACCATCGTCGGTGACCTCGGCGGCGCCGAGCACCTGTCCTGGGTGGTCACCGCCTACACCCTGGCCACCGCCGCCTCCACGCCGATCTGGGGCAAGCTCGGCGACCTCTACGGCCGCAAGGGCGCCTTCCTCACCTCGATCGTGATCTTCCTGGTGGGCTCGGCGCTGTCCGGCCTGTCGCAGAACATGAACGAGCTGATCGGCTTCCGCGCCCTGCAGGGCCTCGGCGCCGGCGGTCTGATGGTCGGCGTCATGTCGATCATGGGCGCGCTCGTCCCGCCGCGCGACCGCGGCAAGTACCAGGGCATGTTCGCCGCGGTGATGGCGCTGGCCACCATCGGCGGCCCGCTGGCCGGCGGCTTCATCACCGACCACCTGAGCTGGCACTGGACCTTCTACATCAACCTGCCGCTCGGCGTGATAGCCCTCGCCGTCGTCGTCGTCACCCTGAAGCTGCCGAAGGTCCACAACAACGCCCGGATCGACTACCTCGGCGCGATCCTGCTCACCGTCGGCATCACCTCGCTCGTGCTGATCACCACCTGGGGCGGCCAGCAGTACGCCTGGGGCTCCAAGGAGATCCTCGGCCTGGCCGCGCTCTCCGCCGCCTCGCTGATCACCTTCTGCTACGTCGAGCAGCGGGTCGACGAGCCGATGCTGCCGCTGAGCCTGTTCAAGAACCTGAACTTCACCCTGGTCTCGATCATCGGCTTCATCGTCGGCTTCGTGATGTTCGGCTCGACCGTCTTCCTGCCGCTCTACCAGCAGATCGTCCAGGGCGCCTCGGCGACCAACTCCGGCCTGCTGCTGATGCCGATGATGTTCGGCATGCTGGTCGTCTCGCTGGTGGTCGGTCAGGCCGTCACCAAGACCGGCAAGTACCGAATCTTCCCGATCATCGGCACCATCGTGATGACCGGCGGCCTGATCCTGCTCTCCACCATGGGCACCGAGACCAGCAGCTTCACCTCGGCCTGCTGGATGATCGTGCTCGGCGCCGGCATGGGCTTCCTGATGCAGATCACCATGCTGGTCGCGCAGAACAGCGTCGAGCTCAAGGACATGGGCGTGGCCAGCTCCACCGCCACGCTGTTCCGCACCATCGGCGGTTCCTTCGGCGTCGCGCTGTTCGGCGCACTGTTCAACAACCGGGTGACCGACACCATGAAGGAGCGGCTCGGCGAGCACGCCTCGGCGGGCGGCGGCGTGAAGGACCCGGGCCAGATGAGCCCGGCCGCACTGCGCAAGCTGCCCGAGGCCGTCCAGGACGCCTACCACCACGCGGTGTCCAACGGCATGCACACCGTCTTCCTGTGCGGCGCCGGGGTGGCCGTGATCGCCATCGCCGCCGCGGTGTTCCTGCGCGAGGTGCCGCTGCGCGGTGCCGGCAAGGGCGAGAAGCCGGCCGAGTCCTCGCTGGAGGCGGCGGCCGTCTGACGGTCCCGCTTCGAACGGCGCCCCCGGGAGGTTCTCCTCCCGGGGGCGCCGTTCTGTTGCCTGCCGCTGTTGCCTGCCGTTGTTGCCTACCGCTGTTCGCTACTGCGGGAGCCGGTAGACGCCCTGTTCGACCGGCTCGACCAGGCCGTCCGCGACCAGGCCGTCCAGGGCCCGGGCCCGCTGCACGGCGTCCGGCCAGACGACGTCCAGGCGGGCCTGGGGAACCGAGCCGTGCGCCTCGCGCAGCACCGCGAGCAGCTTGCCGCGCACCTGGCGGTCCGTCCCCTCGTAGGACTGGCCGCGCCGGGCCGGGCCCTCGTACGCGGGGCGGCCGGCCCGCTGCCAGGCGCAGCCGGCGAACAGCGGGCAGTCCCCGCACTCCGGGCCGCGGGCGGTGCAGACCAGCGCGCCCAGCTCCATCACGCCGACCGCCCAGGTGGCGGCGGTCTCGGCGTCGTCGGGCAGCAGGGCGGTCGCGGTACGGCGCTCGGCGGCGGTGGTGGCCTGGGCCGGGTACTCGACGCCGGTCACCGCGCGGGCGAAGACCCGGCGGACGTTGGTGTCCAGCACCACGTGCCGCTGGCGGAAGGCGAAGGAGGCGACCGCGGCGGCGGTGTACTCCCCCACCCCGGGCAGCGAGAGCAGGGTGGCGTGGTCGTCCGGGACCTCGCCGCCGTGCTCCTCGGTGATCGCCACGGCGGCCGCGTGCAGCCGCAGCGCGCGGCGGGGGTAGCCCAGCCGGCCCCACATCCGGACCGCCTCGCCGGACGCCTCGCCGGCGAGGTCGGCCGGGGTGGGCCAGCGGGTCATCCAGGCCTGCCAGGCGGGCAGCACCCGCTTCACCGGGGTCTGCTGGAGCATGAACTCGCTCACCATGACCGCCCAGGGCGTCGCGTCGGGGGTCCGCCAGGGCAGGTCTCGCTTGCTGGCCTCGTACCAGTCGAGGACGGTCGAGTGCAGCAGCGGCAGGGGCATCGGCAGCCGGGGGGCGGGGACGGCGGCGGTGGTGTTGGCAGTCATGGCCCTTCGATCCTCCCATGCCGGGGAACGCGACCGAATTGGAGGATTCGACTCCGGATGGGCCGGAAATCGCCGGGAAAGCCGGTCCGGAGGCTCCCTCGAACGGCTCAAACGGCGGATCATGTGAAGGAAGGGGCGACTGTGCGGTGTTGGTGGAGCACTAGCCACACACAGTCTCGTAGAGTTTGATCGTGCCCTCTCTGCGTCAACCCGTGGGACCGCTGCCGGCCTCGATCTACTGGCGTCGGCGCATCGTCGTGCTCGCCGCCGTCGCGGCGGTCATCGCCCTGATCGCCTGGCTGATGACCGATCAGGGCGGGGGCGGTGACGACGGCTCACCGAGCAAGGCCGCACAGGCCGTACCGCCCCAGTCCCAGAGCCAGTCCCCCGCGCAGGCGATCACGCCCGGCGCCTCCCCGAGCGGCCCCGCGGCACGCCCGGGCGGCGGCACCGGGGGAACCGGCGGCCCGGTCAGCGGCGGCGGCAGCGAGGTCGGCCTCAGCGGCGGCTCCGGCGGCGGCGCCAACCCGGCGCCGGCGGGCGGCTCCGGTGCCGCGGGTGGCTCCGGCGGGTCCGGCGGTTCCGGCGGGTCCGGAAACGGCGGGGCGTCCGGCGGGTCGGGCGGTGGGGCTCCGGCGGTGAACACGCCCGAGGTGATGGCCCTCCCGATCTGCACCTCTTCGCAGGTGGCCCTGGAACTGAGCCCCAGCCAGAACCCCTACCAGCCCAAGGACAAGCCGAAGCTGGCCCTGACGGTCAAGAACTCCGGCGCCAACTGCCGGGTGGACCTGGGCCGCACCACCTCCGTCCTCACGGTCAGTGGCAACAACAACGACCGGGTCTGGTCCTCCGGAGACTGCCCGCCCGACAAGGGCAGCATCTGGGTGCAGATCCCGGCGAACAGCAACCAGACCGAGACCTTCACCTGGGACCGCAGCCGCAGCAAGCCGCAGTGCGCGACCGCCGACCAGACGGCGCCGCCGAACGGGACCTACGTGGTGCTCGCAGAGCTCACCGGGCTCTCGGGGGACAAGGTGTCGGCGCGAACGTCGATCCGGCTGGACGGCTGAGGATCAGTCAACTCGCTTCGGAGCCCCGGTCGCAGGCGCGACCGGGGCTCCGGCGTTCCCGGGCCCCGGAAACGCGGAACGGCCCCAGGGGAAGCGTTTCTCCCGGGGCCGTTCGCCGATTGCGCGCCGGTCAGACGTAGCGCTCCAGGATGGACGATTCGGCAAGGCGGGACAGGCCCTCGCGGACCGAGCGGGCGCGGGTCTCGCCGACGCCCTCGACCGTCTGCAGATCGTCGATGCTGGCGGCGAGCAGCTTCTGCAGGCCGCCGAAGTGCTCGACCAGGCGCTCTATCACCGTGTTCGGCAGGCGCGGGATCTTCGCCAGCAGGCGGTAGCCGCGCGGGGAGACGGCGGCGTCCAGGGACTCCGGCGAGCCGGAGTAGCCGAGCGCCTTGGCGACCGTCTGCAGGTCCAGCAGCTCGGCGTGGGTGAGCGCCTCCAGGTCGGCCAGCACCTCGGTGACCGTCCGGCCCTTCTTGGCGGCCCGCTCCGGGAAGTAGTCCCGGGCGACCAGTTCGCGCTCCGGCTCGACGCCCGCGATCAGCTCGTCCAGCTGGAGCGAGAGCAGCCGGCCGTCGATGCCGAGCTCCAGCACGTAGCCGGCGATCTCGGTGGCGATCAGCCGGACCATCTCCAGTCGCTGGGCCACGGCCGTGACGTCCCGGACCGTCACCAGGTCCTCGATCTCCAGCGCCGAGAGCGTGCCGGCCACCTCGTCCAGGCGCAGCTTGTAGCGCTCCAGGGTGGCCAGCGCCTGGTTGGCGCGGGACAGGACCGTGGTCGAGTCCTCCAGCACCCGGCGGGTGCCGTTGACGTACATCGCGATCAGCCGCATCGAGTGCGAGACCGCGACCACCGGGTAGCCGGTCTGCCGGTTGACCCGCTCGGCGGTGCGGTGGCGGGTGCCGGTCTCGTCGGTGGGGATGGTCGAGTCCGGCATCAGGTGCACGCCGGCCCGGACGATCTTGGTGATGTCCTTGTCGAGCACCACGGCGCCGTCGAGCTTGCACAGCTCGCGCAGCCGGGTGGCGCTGAACTCGACGTCCAGGACGAAGCCGCCGGTGCACAGCGACTCGACGGTCTTGTCGAAACCCAGCACGATCAGGCCACCGGTGTTGGCCCGCAGGACCCGCTCCAGGCCGTCACGAAGCGCGGTACCGGGCGCGATGGCGGTGAGGGAGGCCCGCAGCAGGGCCTCCTCACGGGAGGCCCTGTCCGCCCCCCGGTCGCTGGCTGCCACGTGACTCCTCCGGTCGACCCCGTGCCGCGCGCCTCGCGCCGTGCGCCGGTCCGCGGTCTGTTGCTCTGTCGCTCAGTACCGCTCCGGTACTGCCTTCTGGCCAATGAGACTGGGGAGAGTCTAACTGCGTGCGGCTTCGGCAGGGCTTGGGTCAGCGCAGTTCGTCGGAGTCGAGCGGCTCCCAGCCGTCCATCAGCTCCTCCGGGTAGGCCGGGACCTTCGCCGCGCGGGGCGCCGGCGGCGCCGACGGGGCCTCACCACGCCCCTCGCCGCGCGGCTTGGCGGCGGCCCGGCGGCGGCCCGGGATGGCCCGCAGTGCCTCGCCGATGTCGGCCACCTCGACCACCTTCATGCCCGGCGGCACCTTGCCCGGGTCCGGCGGGACCAGGGCGTGGGTGAAGCCCAGCCGGTGCGCCTCGGCGAGCCGGCGCTGGACACCCGTCACCCGCCGCACCTCGCCCGCCAGGCCGACCTCGCCGATCGCCACCAGGTTGCTGGGCAGCGGGGTGTCCGTGGAGGAGCTGGCCACCGCGAGCGCGACCGCGAGGTCCGCGGACGGCTCGGTCAGCTTCACCCCGCCGACCGTCGCGGTGTAGATGTCCTGCTTGCCGAGCTTCACCCCGCCGTGCCGCTCGACCACGGCCAGGATCATCGCGATCCGGGGCGACTCCAGGCCCGAGGTCGTCCGGCGCGGGGAGGGGATCTGCGAATCCACCATCAGCGCCTGCACCTCGGCCACCAGCGGGCGCTTGCCCTCCAGGGTGACGGTGAGGCAGGTGCCCGGGACGGGCTTGTCACGCCTGGTCAGGAAGAGGCCGGAGGGGTCGGCCAGGCCGACGATGCCCTCGTCGTGCAGCTCGAAGCAGCCCACCTCGTCGGTGGCGCCGTAGCGGTTCTTGACCCCGCGGATCAGCCGCAGCCGGGCGTGCCGGTCGCCCTCGAAGCTCAGCACCACGTCCACCAGGTGCTCCAGCAGGCGCGGGCCGGCGATCTGGCCGTCCTTGGTGACGTGGCCGACCAGCAGAGTCGCCATGCCGCGCTCCTTGGAGGCCCGGATCAGCGCGCCCGCCACCTCACGGACCTGGGCCGGGCCGCCGGGGGCGCCGTCCAGCTCGGCCGAGGCGATGGTCTGCACCGAGTCCAGGATCAGCAGGCCGGGGTTGACCGCCTCGATGTGCCCGAGCACCGCGCCGAGGTCGGACTCGGCGGCGAGGTAGAGGTGCTCGGAGAGGGCGTTGATCCGGTCCGCCCGCAGCCGCACCTGGCCGGCCGACTCCTCGCCGGTGACGTAGAGCGTGCGGTGCTGGGCGGTGGCCGCCTTGGCCGCGACGTCCAGCAGCAGGGTGGACTTGCCGACGCCGGGCTCGCCGGCCAGCAGGACCACCGCGCCGGGGACCAGGCCGCCGCCGAGCACCCGGTCCAGCTCCGGCACACCCGTCGAACGGGCCGTCGCGACCTGGCCGTCCACCTGGGCGATCGGACGGGCGGGCGCGCTGACCGGGCCCGCCGCCGTGGTGCGGATCGGCACCGCGCCGTACTCCTCGACCGTGCCCCAGGCGTTGCACTCCGGGCAGCGGCCGACCCACTTGGGCAGCTGGTTGCCGCACTCGGTGCAGCGGTAGGCCGGGCGCGGCTTGGCGGTGGTCTTGGAACGCGGAGGCATGCGGCCCACCGTAGCGCCTGGGTACGACAACGCCGGTCCTCGCTGCGGGACCCACACAGATGGGCGATGCCGTTACCCGAAAGAAGTACATACCCGGTGAATGGCGGGGCCGGGCGGTCCGGTGTCCCTACCGTCGGACGGGTGACAACGCGAACTGTTGGGGCCGGACCCGGGTCGCAGGCCGCCGCCGTCCTCGCGGCGTACGACCGGCAGACGGACGGCCTGTTCACCTACTGCCTCTCGGTGCTGTGCGAGCACGACGCGGCCGCCGACGCCCTGCGCGAGGTCGGCGAACTGGCCCGGCGGCACGGCGGCCGACTGGCCGAACCCGGGCTGGTCCGGGCCTGGCTGTTCTCGCTCGCCCGCTACTGCTGCCTGCGGCGACTGGCCGACGGCGGCGCCCGGGAGCCCGGGCCGGAGCCCGGCGAGGCCGAGGCCGCCCGGCGGCGCCGCGAGCTGGCCTCGCTCGCCTGGCCGGAGGCGGCCGGAACGAACCCGGAGCAGCGCGAGGCGCTGGAACTGTCCGTCCGCCACCGGCTCACCCCGCTGGAGGTGGCGGCGGTGCTGGGCCTGCCGTTCGACCGGACCCGGGAGCTGCTCGCCGCCGCCGAGACCGAGGTCGCCCGGACCAGGGCGGCGCTGCTGGTGCTCGGGGTGGGCAGCTGCCCGGAACTGGACCGGCTCGGCGGGGCCGGGGCGGAGTCCTGGCGGGACTGGGTGCTCGGGCCGGCGCTGCGGCGGGAGCTGGTGCAGCACGTGGTGGACTGCCCGACCTGCCGGGGGACGGCGGAGCGGGTGGCGGCCGGGGAGGCGGCGGAGGGCGCGGCGGGGCTGTCGGGGCTGCCGCTGCTGAGTGCGCCTGCTCCGGGTTCGTCGGTGTCCTCGGTGTCCGTGGTGTCCGCGGTGTCCGCGGCGGACGGGGTGGGGTACCTGCCGTCGGCCGGTGCGGCGGGGCGGCGGGGCCCGGCGGTCGCCGAGCCCGGACTGCGGTTCGACCACGGCGGCTTCCCCCGGCACCGGGCGCCGGACGCGGGCCGCGGCCTGGCGGTCCGGCGGCGGGTGGTGACCACCGGGGTGCTGGCGGCGGTGCTGGCGGCGCCGGTGGTCGCGCTCTGGGCCGGGCACCGGGGCGGCGGGTCGGGGTCGGCGGCCTCGGTCTCGGCGGTGCGGGTGGACGAGGCCGGACGGGAGGCCGGGCAGCGGCCGCAGCCGTGGTCGGCGGGGGCCGCCGGTGGCACCGAGGGAGCGGGGATGCCGGGGCTGGAGCTCGCGGGCGCGGGGGTGGGGCCCGGTGGTTCGGCCGGTCCGGGTGGTGCAGAAACGTTGCTGCCGGGCTTTCCGCGGCTCAGCTTCCAGGGCCCGCTGGTCCCGGTCCCGGGCCGGGGCGCGACCCCCCTCAGCAGCCCGGCCCTGGTCGCCGCCCCGGCCCCCTCGGTCGAACAGGCCGCCGCCCCGGGGACGGGCCCGGCCGGCCGGGCCCCCGCCGGACTGCTCACCGTCGAGGCCGGCGAGTACGGCAGCCGCACGGTGCTCACCCTCACCAACTCCGGCACCACGGAGATCCGTTGGAACGCCGTGACGGACGCCGCCTGGCTCCGGCTCAGCCGCGACGCGGGGACGCTGGCGCCGGGGCAGCGGATCACCGTGATCGTCACCGTGGACGAGGACCTCGCGCCCACCACCCCCTGGACCGCCCGGATCGCCCTACCGCCCTCCCAGGCGGTGGTCACCCTGGAAGGCGGCCCGCAGAACCGGGGCGGGTCGGCGTCCTCCTCGGCGGAGCCGCCGCCGACACCGAGCGGTACGGCGTCGCCCACGGGCACCGCGACGGCAACGGCAACGGCAACGGCAACGGCGTCGCCGAGCCGAACCGGGGCACCCTCACCGTCGGGCTCCAGCTCCCCGACGACGCAGCCCTCGCCCTCCGGGCCGCCGACCGGCACGCCGAGGCCGTCGGCGACCCCGACCGGCAGCGCCTCCCCGCACCCGACCGGCACGGCGACGGCTTCACCGTCAGGGCGCTGACGGGGGCCGGCTCCAACGGTCGGCGAGGCGGTTGAGCGGACTCGCGGGCGGAGGCGGGGCGGGCGCGAAGGCGGCCACCCCGCGCCCGTCCCGGCGAGGTCGGAGCTGTCCCCGTTCGAAGGGGCGGGGCCGGCTTGAGACGGGCCCGACACCACCCGCCCGACTCCGTGGGCATGAGCACGAAAGCAACCACCCGCCGGACCGGGAGACGGCCGGCCGGCCTCGCCCGGTGAATCCGGGAGAGATGCCGTCCACCTGCGGCCGGGGGCGCGCGGGTCAGGCGCGGTGGATCGGGGGGACCTGGTAGGTGCCGTCCAGGACGGTCGGCTTGGGTTGGTAGAGGCGGATGATCGGGCGGAACTCGCCGTGGGGGGTGGGGAGCCAGTTGGCGGCGGTCGTGGGGTCCTCGGGTTGGTCGTGTTGGAGGGTGAGGGTGAGGGAGCCGTCGTCGCCGTAGACCAGGCCGGGGGTTCGGTCGCCGATGGAGTAGCGGTCGACGGGGTTCTCGACCAGGTAGTAGTCGGGGACGGAGTACATGGTGACGGACCAGAAGGCCTCGGCGGGCGGGGGCTGGTCGAAGCGGAGGGTGTAGCTGTTGGCGCCGGTGAGCGGGCGGCCGTCGGAGTCGTCGTAGGTCGTCGCGTACGAGGCCTCGTAGGCGTGGTTGCCCCAGAGGCCGGCGCGGGCGGCCGCGGCCCGGCTGAGGTAGGCGGCGCGGCGGTCGGGGATGCGCCACTCGGGGTCGTGGAGGGTGCCGGGGCCCAGGTGGTCGAGGTTGTAGTCGAAGAGGTGGAGCGCGGAGCGCCATTCGCCGGGCGGGTGGTCCTCGGGCGGGCGGGTGGCGTCCTCGACCCGTTCGCGTCCGGCGGCCAGGCCCTTGGCGAGTGCGAGAGTCCAATCGGCGGCGGCCGCGCGGTAGGGCGAGGCGCCGTCGTCCAGCAGGCCGAGCGGGGCGAAGCGGCGCTGGTACTCGATGTCGGGGGTGGCGGGCGGGAAGGCCTGCATCCACACCCGCAGGCGTTCGAAGAAGGCCAGCCGCTCGGGGACGTCCGGATCGGGCTCGGGCAGTCCGGCGACCAGGCCGCCGGGCTCCAGCGGTTCCAGGACCAGCCCGGCCTGCAGGGCCTTGACCCGGGGCAGGTCGCCCGGTCCGGCGCAGGCGAAGCGGCCGACGACGGTGCCGACGGTGGTCGGCAGCTCGATCACCCGGCTCGGGTCGGACGGGGTGCCGTGCCAGTCGGGCGGGACGATCAGCCAGGTCTGGGCGTCGGTGCCGGTGGCGCGGCGTCCGAGGTAGGCGACGTTGTCCGTCCAGGCGTCGATGAACTGGAGCACGTAGTAGGCGTCGGCGGCGTCCGGGACGTGCAGGACCAACGGGCCTTCGGAGAGGTCGAGTTGGGCGATCGAGTAGATCGTGTCGTTGTTGACCGAGACGAACTGGTCACCCGGGCGGGCCAGCCGGGTCGCGTGGCTGAAGTGGTTGAACTGCTCCGCCGGGAGGGTGCCCAGCCCGCCCTTGGCGAAGCGCTCGACCATGGTGAGGGCGGCGACGAGCGGGTAGCCGTAGACGTAGGCGTCGGCGGCCAGGGCCTCCAGCTCGGGCTGGTTCATCGGTGGTCCTTCGTACGGTCGGTCGGGGGCGGTCCGGGGGGGCGGGGTGGTCAGCGCGGGTCGAGCGGCGGGAGCTGCCAGCGGTCGTCCAGGACGGACGGGTCGGGGCCGTAGAGCCGGATCACCACGGTGAACGGGCCGTCGGGGGCGGGCAGCCAGTTGGCGGAGTGCTGGGCGTCGGCGGGGCGCTTGTGCTGGACGTAGAGGGTGAGTCCGCCGTCCGGGTCACGGACCAGGTCCGGGGTGCGGTCGCCGATCGAGTAGCGGTCCAGGGTGTTGTCGACCAGGTGGCGCCCGGGCAGGGCGTACATCGTGGCGGACCAGAAGAAGCGGGCCGGGGGCAGGTCGTGCGGGCCGAAGCGGATCACGTGGTCGCGGTCGCTGGCGTTGGGCGGACGATGGCCGGCGGCGTCGGCGGTCCAGCTGCCGGACCAGACCTCTTCGGCAGGCAGCCCGTAGCGGCCGAGCTTCGCGCCGAGCGCCTGGCGCAGGAAGTCGGCGCCGATCCGCTCGCGGGTGCCGAACAGGGCGGTCGTGTCGTGGAGTTCGGCGGCGGCACGCTCCAGCCGGGCCCTGCCGTCGGCGATGCCGCGTTCGATCTCGGTGCGGACGTCCAGCGGGAGGGTGGCGGGCTCGAACTCGCCTCGGCCGTCGACGCCGAGGTCGGCGAGGCGGCCGCGCAGGTCGACCTCGGCGGGCGGAAGCGGGACGGCGCCCGGCCGCGGGCCGGTCAGCGGGAAGAAGCCGAGCAGGAAGTCGAGGAAGCAGAGGAACTCGACGGTGTCCATCACCTCGTCGCGCCAGACCGGCCAGACCGGCTCCGGGGCGGGGGCGGGCGCGGGGGTGTCGGCGTAGCGGTGCAGCGGGCGCAGCAGGTACTGCTCCTGGACGGCCTTCAGTTCGGCGATGTCGGCGGGGGTGGTCCCGGCGAGGTGGGTGCGGCCGACGATGCCGACCAGCCGGGTCGCGGTGCGGATGACGCCCTTGATGCCGGACGGGGGCTCGCCCTGCCAGTCGGGGCCCGCCACCAGGTAGTCGCCGGCCTGCCGGCCGGTGGTCCGGGCGCCGACGGACCCGGCGTGGACGGTGTCGAGTTCGTGCACCGGGAGGACGTAGTAGCGGTCCTCCGCCGGGACGGAGACCACCCAGGGTTCGGCGCGCAGGTCGAGCCAGGCCCAGGAGTGCGGGGTGTCGTTGTCGGGGGAGACGACGTCGGTGTCGACGGGGGTGAAGGGCTGCGCGTGGTGGCGGAAGACGCCGAAGCCGCCGACGTACCCCGGGTCCGCCTCGTCCAGGGCCTGGGAGTAGAGGGTGCGGTAGTTCCGCAGGATCGGGTAGCCGCGGGTCCAGGCCTCGGCGGCGGTGGCGCGGACGGTGGCCGGGTCCACGAGTGCCGGGTTGACCATGCTGTCGAGCTCCCAGTGCCGTATCCGGTACCGAATCAGGACATATCGGTACATCTGGGATGCTAAGTCGGGTGGGGTGGGGCGGCATGTCGGCTGCTCCGCCGCTCCGGCAGGGCCGACGGGACCGGTGGGGCCGGCGGGGCCGACGGGATTCGCTCGGCGCTCTGCCCGGCGCTCTGCCCAGCGCGAATCCGGGCGTACGGGCGGGGCGGCCGGGAGAGGCTGGCCGGCATGAAGATCCTGCTGCTCGGGGGCTCGTCCTTTCTCGGACGCGCCTATGCCGCCGAGGCCCTCGCCCGCGGCCACCAGGTCACCACCTTCAACCGCGGCCGCAGCGCCGCCGACCTGCCCGGGGTCGAGACCGTCCGGGGCGACCGCGACAGCACCGAGGACGTCGCCGGGCTGGTCGAGGGCCGCGGCTGGGACGCCGTCGTCGACACCTCGGCCCGGCAGCCCGCCCAGGCCGCGCTCACGGCACGGCTGCTGCGCGAGCGGGCCGACCACTACACCGTCGTCTCCTCGGTGCACGCCTACGCCGACTGGGCCACCCGGGTGATCGACGAGGACTCCGCGCTCCTCCCCTGCCCCGCCGACACCCCGCCCGACCAGCCCTTCGGCCGCGAGCTGAAGGCCGGCTGCGAGCGCGCGGTGCTGGAGGGCTTCGGCGCCGAGCGCTCGCTGGTCCTCAGCAGCGGCCTGCTGATCGGGCCGCACGAGCTCGGCGGCCGGCTGCCCTGGTGGCTGGAGCGGATGGCGCGCGGCGGGCCGGTGCTCGCGCCGGGCGATCCCGGGCGGACCATGCAGGTGATCGACGTCCGGGACTTCGCCGCCTTCGGACTCGACCGCCTTGAGGCCGGGACGGCGGGCCGTTTCCTCACCACGGCGCCGCCCGGGCAGCTCACCTTCGGGCAGTGGCTGGAGACCTGCCGGGAGGTCGCGGGCGCGGCGGACACCGAGCTGGTCTGGGTCGCGGACGAGCGGCTGCTCGCCGAGGGGCCGGACAAGGTCGAACCCTGGCTCGAACTCCCCTTCTGGGCGCCGGATCTGCCGGAGTGGAGGTACATCTGGGAGGTCGACAGCGGTCGCGCCCGGGCGGCCGGGCTGAGCTGCCGCCCGTTCGCCGAGACCGCGCGGGACACTTGGACGTGGCTACGCGGGCGTGGGCCCGCGGCCGACACCGACGCCGAGGGGCGCAAGTGGGTGCCGGGGACAACGTTCCGACAGGGCATCGAACCGGCCAAGGAGCAGCGGTTGTTGGCCGCCTTCGGATGACACGACGGAGTGGGAGGTCGGACCGGCCGACTTCCCACTCCGCGCCGGTCAATGGGTGCGGCGGGTCACCAGCTCGGCGAGCGCCAGCAGTTCGTCGGCCGCGGACGGCTCCGGTACGGCCACGGCCAGCTGCGCCATCGCCGCGGCCATCCGCTCGCAGGACTCGCCCTGCGCCCAGCCACGCCCCCCGGCCTCGTCGACGGCGGCCGCGCACTGGACCAACTCCTCGGGGGTCAGCGGGCGTTCGAGCGTGTACAGCTCGGCGAGCCGGGCGCCTTCGGGAGTTCCGGAGCCCAGCGCCCTGACCACCGGCAGCGACTTCTTGCGGGCGACCAGGTCCGCGCCGACCGGCTTGCCGGTGACCGCAGGGTCCCCCCAGATGCCGATCAGGTCATCGATCAGCTGGAAGGCCAGACCGATCTCGCGGCCGAAGCCGTCCATCGCCTGCGCGGCCTCCTCGGACCCGCCGCCGTACAGCGCGCCCATCGCGCAGGCGGCGCCGAGCAGGGCGCCGGTCTTGGCCTCGGCCATCGCCAGGCACTCGGTGAGCGAGACGTCGTTGCGCTGCTCGAAGGCGCAGTCGATCTGCTGCCCCTCGCAGAGCTCGACCACGCAGTCGGCGAGCCGGCGGATCGAGCCCCGGGCGGCCGGGTGGGCGTCCTCGGCGAGCAGGCGCAGCGCGAGGGAGTGCATGGCGTCGCCGGCCAGGATGGCCTCGGTGGTGCCGAACACCCGCCAGGCGGTGGGCCGGTGGCGGCGGGTGTCGTCACGGTCGATGACGTCGTCGTGGAGCAGGGTGAAGTTGTGGACCAGCTCCACCGCGGCGGCCGCGGCGACGGCCGTGCCGGGGGTGCCGCCGAGGGCCTGGGTGGCGGCGAGGACCAGTGCCGGGCGGATCGCCTTGCCGGAGGAGGCCTCGGTGGGCGTGCCGTCCGCCTCCCACCAGCCGAAGTGGTAGCCGGCGACCTTGCGCATCGTGCCGGGCAGCGAGTCGACGGCGGCCCGCAGGACCGGGTCGACCAGCCCACGGGCCCGGGCGAGGATGTCCGCCGCCTCGTGGCCCTCTTTGTGGTCCCGCTCCAGCGTGGAGCTCGTCATGGGTTTCTCCCCCTGTAGGGCGCCTGTCCTGGGATGGCCTGCCGTGCCGTACGTGCCGCCCGCGCCGCCCGGCCGGGGTGGATCTCCCTGGTCGGGCGGCGCGGGCGGCACGGATATCGGACTCGGATATCGGACTCGAATATCCGAGTCGGGCATCAGACCCGGATATCGGACTCAGATCTCGGACTCGAATGGGAGCCGGCGTCAGCGCTGGGCGATGTCCACGTTCTCCAGCACGCCGATCGCGTCCGGCACCAGGATCGCGGCCGAGTAATAGGCGCTCACCAGGTAGGAAATGATGGCCTTCTCGTCGATTCCCATGAACCGCACCGAAAGGCTCGGCTGGTATTCGTCCGGAATTCCGGTCTGGTGCAGGCCGATGACACCCTGGTTGTCCTCGCCGACACGCATCGCGATGATCGAGCTGGTGCTACCGCCGACGATCGGGATCTTGTTGCACGGGAAGATCGGCACCCCGCGCCAGGCGTTGACGTGCTTGCCCTCGACCTCGACGGTGCCCGGGTTGAGGCCGCGCTTGCTGCATTCCCGGCCGAAGGCGGCGATGGCCTTGGGGTGGGCCAGGAACATCTTGGTGCTGCGGCGGCGGCTGAGCAGCTCGTCCATGTCGTCCGGGGTGGGCGGGCCGGAGTGGGTCTGGATCCGCTGGTCGTAGTCGGCGTTCTCCAGCAGGCCGAACTCGGGGTTGTTGATGAGCTCGTGCTCCTGGCGCTCGCGCAGGGCCTCGATGGTCAGCCGGAGCTGGTGCTCGGTCTGGTTCATCGGCTGGTTGTAGAGGTCGGCGACGCGGCTGTGCACCTTGAGGATGGTCTGCGCGACGCTGAGCTCGTACTCGCGGGGCTTGAGCTCGTAGTCCACGAAGGCGTCGGGCAGGTCGTACTCGCCCTGGCGGCCGGCCGCGAGGTCGATCGCGGCCTCACCGTGCTTGTTCTGCGCCTGCTGGAAGCCGTTCAGGTATTCCATGATCTGCAGCTGGAGCGACTCGGAGCGGTCGTGCAGCTCCTGGAAGGACGGCCAGGAGAGCACCATCACCGTGCCGGAGGTCGCGGCGCGGACGGTGTACGGCCAGGTGCCGTCCTCCTCCTGGAGCGCTTCGTCACCCAGGTGGTCGCCGTCGGCGAGGGTGCCGACCACCGTCTCCTCGCCATACTTGCCGGTGCCGAGCCGGTCCAGCTTGCCGTGCGCGATCAGGAAGACCTCGCTGATCGGCGAACCGGCGGCGACCAGGACGTCGCCCGCGTCGAACTGGCGCTGGGTGAACCGCCCGGCCAGTTCCTCCAGCACGGCCTCGTCCTGGTAGCCGCGCAGCACCGGCACCTCGGCCAGGCTCTGCGGGATGACCCGGACCTCGGAACCCGTCTTGGCGAAACTCACCCGGCCGCGGCCGACCTTGTAGCGCAGGCGGCGGTTGACCCGGTAGGTACCGCCGGACACCTGCACCCAGGGCAGCCTCCTGAGCAGCCAGCGCGGGCTGATGCCCTGCATCTGCGGCGCGGACTTGGTGGTGGTGGCGAGGTTCCGCGCGCCCGCCGTGCTCAGTGACTGCTGCTGCCGGATCTCCGGCTGCGCGCCAGGCGCAGGAATACCGGCATTGGTTTCGGTCGACATATGGGGAGCCCTTCACGAACCCGATGAAGTGTCGCCTTGCACACGCATGTTGCAACTTCATGGTGGGCCCGTTCGGACGCAGACCGCAATCACTCATTCGAGTGGTTCGGAATAACCGAACAAATAGTACGACTCGATCACCTGATCGATATATGTTCGACTGTCTATTCGAACCCATCGGCCGGCCGCGCCCCATCTTCCCCCATCGACCGCCCCGCCCGCGCCAGAATGCGACACCTCCCGCACACGGCTACCCGGGGCGCCGATCGGCCGGCTACAGCGGGCCGTTCCAGTCCAGCGTCGGCTCCAGCACCCCCTCCAGGGTGAGCAGCCAGCGCTTCACCTCGATCCCGACCCGGCCGCCGCCGAAGCCGCCGATCCCGTCCGCCGCCACCACCCGGTGGCAGGGCACCAGCAGGGCGACGGGGTTCGCGGCCATCATCTGCCCGACCGTCCGCGCGGCCAGGCCCGGCTCGGCGACGTCCTCGAACACCCCGCTGCGAACGGCCAGTTCGCCGTAGGTGATGGTCCGGCCGTACGGCACCTCGCGCCAGAGCGTCTGGAGCACCGCACGGTGCGGCCCGGAGCTGAGGTTCCAGTCGATCGGCAGGCCCAACTCGCGGGTACGGCCGGCCAGGTAGGCGCCGATCCGCTCGGTGACGGCGGCGGTCTTCGCCGGGTCGGTGCAGGGCGGCGCCTCACCCTCCGGCCCGCCGTAGCCGGCCGCCGCCACGCCGTGCGGCGTCACCGCGATGTGCATCGGGCCGCTGGGCAGCGGAGTCGGCACGGTCAGCCAGGACAACGACCGGAACTGCGGCACGCTCGGGCCCCCACCCTCCACCGGGCCGGCGGCCGGCCATCCCGGCAGCCGGGGGGCGGGCTCGCCCCGTCCGTCATCGTACGGCGGGCGGGGCGGGCGCTCGGTCGGTCCGGTCAGAGCTGCCCCTTCAAGGCACGGGCGGTCGACGCGCAGAAGTGCGCCAGCTCGGCGCGGTCCGGCGCGCGGCCCTCGCACAGCGCGGCGAGCTGGGCGTCGGCGATCCGGTCCGACCCCGGGATCTCCAGCAGGTACGCCAGGTCGGCCAGCAGGGTGGCCAGCCGCTCCGCGTCCACGTGGTCCAGGGTGGCCGCGGCGTGGTGGTGGCTGATGGTGAGCGAACCGGGCATGGTCATCCTCCTCCGTACCCCCACGGTCCACGGTACGACCGGCCCGGCCACCCCGCCCGCCGCGGAGGCACACACGCGTGGGCGGAGCGACCGGCTGCGCTCCGGGGCCGGCCGAAAACGGTGCGCGGTGGGCCGCACCGGTGGCCGGGGGTGCGCCCCGGAGCCGTCCGAGGGGTGAGTCAGTTGTCCGGGCGCTCCTCCCAGCGACGATTCCGTACGGCCGGCACGCCCAACACTACGACCCCGGCCGCAACTTGCCAGACCGCCCCGAGCAGCAGCACCTCCCCGGTGCCGAGCCGGGCGGCCAGCGGGCCGGCCGCCGCCAGCCCGAGCGGGCCGAGGACGAAGGCGCCGAGCGAGCCGAAGGAGGTCAGCCGGCCGAGCAGCTCCACCGGGACCCAGCGCTGCGTCGTGGTGGAGAACAGCGTCCCGCAGACCGCCGAACCCACCCCCGCCACCAGCGCTCCCGCGACCACCCAGACCAACGACGCCCCGGCCGCCAGCGCGGCGGAGGGCAGCGCCCAGGCCAGACCGGCCACGGTGGCCACCGCGAGCGGGCGCCCAGGGCGCCGGCCGAGCATCCAGAGACCGCCCAGCACCGCGCCGGCTCCGTACACGCCCATCACCAGACCCCAGGCCCGGGCGCCGCCGAGCTCCCGCTGCGCGGTGAGCGGGCCGAGCACCAGGAACGGCGCCCAGACCAGCAGGTTGAACAGCCCCATCTGGGCCGTGGTGATCCACAGCCACGGGCGGGCGGCGAACTCCGACCAGCCGGCCCGCAGCTCCCGGAGCATCGAGGTCCCGTCGTCCGTCCCCGGGCGGTCGGGCAGGCGGAGGCCGGCCAGCGCGAGGGCGCCGACACCGTACGTCACCGCGTCGATCAGCAGCACCGCCGCCGGGCCCCGGGCCGCCGTGACCAGGCCGGCCAGCGCGGGGCCGGCCACTGTGGACACCGAACGTGACAGGCCCAGCAGGGTGTTGCCGTCCGCCAGCAGCTCCTTGCGGCGCACCAGGTCGGGCAGGATCGCGCCGAAGGCGGGCATGAACAGCCCCTCGCCGATCCCCCACACCGCCACCAGGGCGACCATCGCCCGGACCGGCGCGTGCCCGGCCGCCAGCAGCCCGGCGAACAGCGCCTGCACGAGGCCGCGCAGGACGTCCGAGCCCAGCATCAGGCGGCGGCTGCCGAACCGGTCGGCGATCACCCCGCCGGCCAGCAGCACCAGCACCACCGGGAGGATCCGGGCGGCCATCACCCAGCCGAGGTCGGTGCCGGCGCCACCGCTGTCGAGCACCGAGAAGGCGACCGCGACCGGCGCCATCGAGGAGCCGAGGAGAGAGGTCGTGTACCCGATGAAGAAGCGGGTGAATTCGCGCTCGCCCAGCACGGCGAGACGGTCTCCCAGGCGCCGCGGGCGGGCCGGGATCCGTTCTGTGTCCACTGCCATGGGCAGCAGTCTGCGAGCGACCGGGAGCCTGGATCAAGGGCTTGCCGGGAAAAACTTGAGCCTTTTGGCATCAATGTTGGCGGCACGCTTGACTGCCGCAGTAAATTGCTCGACAGATGGCCTCCCACCTGCCGTTTACTGCGCTTTCCGGATATTATTCGAGTGCATCGGATTCAGTGATTTACTGCGGAAGAAGGCGATCGTGACAGAGCTTCCCCCGGTCGAGTACGGCCTGGCCGTCGAGCGCTACCTGGCCGCCTCCGGACTCGCCGAGGGATCCCGGCGGATCTACCGGATCGCGCTGAACACCTGGGCCTGGGCGCTCGCCGACCGGCCCGCCCCCACCGGCCCCGAGCGGCGGCGCGCCCGGCCGCCCGTGCTCCCGCTCGCACTGCTCGACCACCCGGACGCCGCCGAGCGGCTGCGCGCCGCAGCGGCCTGGCGCGGCGCCGGCACCGACCCGCGCACGCTCAACCGCGAGCTCTCCACCCTGCGCGCGGCGGTGGCCTGGTGGCGCGCCCGGGGCTGGATCGACGGCGACCCGACCACCGACCTGCGCCCCGTGCCACTGCCCGCACCGGCCGAGGCCGCCGCCCCGTTGGCCGAGGAGCAACTGCGCGCCCTGTTCGCCCTGCGCGCGCCGCTGCGCGAGCAGGCGCTCTGGCACCTCCTGCACGAGTCCGGCGCCGCGATCGAGACCGTGCTGGCCCTGAACGCCGACCAGCTCGACCTGCCCCGCCGCCGCAGCCATCCCCGACCGGGCCAAGCCCCCGTCCGCTGGCAGTCCGGCAGCGCCCGGTTGCTCCCGCTGCTGATCGCCGGCCGCACCGGCGGCCCGCTCTTCCTCACCGACCGCCGGGCCCCGGCCGACACCCCCGCCGCCGACCGCTGCCCGCACACCGGCCGCGCCCGCCTCTCCTACCGCCGCGCCGCCGAGCTCTTCACCGCCCACACCCGGGCTCTCGCCGAGCCGTCGGGCACGGGGTGGACGCTCCGGCAGCTGCGGCCGGGGCGGTAGGGGCGGCACGGGGCCGGTCCCGCTCACTCCACGGACGACGGCGGCGATGCCCAGGTCCAGGACCTTGGCGCGGCGGCAGTCGATCACGAGGTTGGCGGGCTTGAGGTCGAGGTGCAGCAGGTTCTTGCCGTGCAGGTGGCGCATCGCCGAGCAGAGGTTCAGGCCGAGCAGAGGTGCAGGCCGAGCAGGGCCTTCGGTGCTCATCGGGTGGCCTCGGTCAGGGCCGCGGCCCGGTCGAGCCGGGCGTAGCCGTCGTCGTGGGCCAGCAGGTCCGCGTGGCTGCCGCAGGCGGCGACGCGGCCCTCGCGCAGCAGGACGATCCGATCGGCGTTCCGTACGGTGAGCAGGTCGTGCGAGATGATGATCGTGGTCCGCCCGTTCATCAGCCGCCCCAGCGGCTCCAGGACCCGCCGCCCGGACTCCGGGTCCAGCCCGGTGGTCGGCTCGTCGAGCAGCAGTACCGGCGCGTCCCGGATCATCGCCCGGGCGATCGCGATCCGCCGGCGCTGCCCGCCGGACAGCAGCCGTCCGTGCTGGCCCACCACGGTGTCGTAGCCCTCCGGCAGCCGGCTGATGAACCCGTCCGCGTCGGCTGCCCGGGCGGCGGCCGTGATCTGCGCGTCGGTCGCCCCGGGCCGGCCGTAGGCGATGTTCTCCCGGACGGTGCCGTGGATGACCGGGGTCTCCTGCAGCAGCACCGCGATGTGCTCGCGCAGATCGGTCAGCGCCAGTTCGCGCAGGTCGATGCCGTCCAGCCGGAGGGCGCCGCGCGCCGGGTCGTAGAAGCGCAGCAGCAGCTTGGCGACCGTCGTCCTGCCCGCCCCGCTCTCCCCGACCAGCGCCACCGTCTCGCCCGGCTCGGCGCGGAAGGAGACGTCGTACAGCGCCACCCGGGTGGTGCCCGGGTAGCGGAACCACACCCCGTCGAAGGCCGGCGCGCCGCGCACCCGGGCGGGGCGCAGCGGTGTCGGCGGATCGGCCACCTGCGGCTGCTGGTCGAGCAGTTCGATGATCCGCTCGGCGGCGGCCGCGGCCGAGCAGACGCCGTTGCTGAGCCGACCGATCCCCTGGATCGGGCTGTAGAGGCGACTCAACAGGGCGACGAAGACGAGGAGTTCGCCGAGGGTGAGGCGGCCGCGGACCAGCTCCCAGGCGCCCAGCCCGAGCACGATCAGCGCGCCGACCAGCTCCAGCAGATCCCCGATCGGCGTGAACAGGGCGCGCAGCCGGGTCGCCGCCATGGTCGCCCGGAACCGCGCGAGGTTCTCCCGGCGGAACCGTTCCTGCTCCCAGTCCTGCCGGTTGTAGGCCTGCACCAGC
Organism: Kitasatospora sp. NPDC101155; assembly: GCF_044768305.1. Taxonomy (NCBI): domain Bacteria; kingdom Bacillati; phylum Actinomycetota; class Actinomycetes; order Kitasatosporales; family Streptomycetaceae; genus Kitasatospora; species Kitasatospora sp. NPDC101155. Next base: position 286,568 of record NZ_JBIWPN010000005.1, read on the forward strand.
GCGATGTTGCCCAGGGTCTCCTCGGCGAGGGCGCTGACCGAGCCGCTGCGGCGGCGCCGTTCCCGGGACGCCGCCCTCACCCGCGTCGAGAGGCGCCGCGCGGTGATCCAGAACAGCGGCGCGACCACCAGCGCGGTCAGCGCGAGGTCCCGGCGCAGGTAGAACAGCACCCCCAGGAAGACGGCCAGTTCGGCGACGTACGCGACCGCGTCGAGGACGCCCGAGAGCAGGAAGGTCTCGACCTCCTCGACATCCGCGGTCAGCCGCGACAGTACGTCGCCGAGCCGCCGCCGCTCGAAGAAGCCCAGCGGCAGGCCCTGCAGATGGCGGAACACGTCCGTGCGCAGGGCGAGGAGGAAGCGCTCGCCGACCCAGGCCGAGGTCGTCTCGTCGGCGAAGCCCAAGCCGCCTGCCAGCAGGGTCAGCCCGGCGTACCCGAGCGCGACCGGCAGGAACAACCCGAGCCTGCGCGGCACCAGCACCTCGTCGACGACGGCCTTGAAGAGCCAGATCGCGGCCGCGTCGACCACCGGGCCGAGCAGGACGAACCCCAGCAGCAGGGCCAGCCAGCGCCGTCCCCCGCGGGTGCAGGGCCAGAACCGGACGAAGATCCGCCGCAGCGACACGGCCGGGGCCGGGGCGACGACCGGATCGGTCCGGCCGTCGCCGTCACCCGTGTCCACGGCCATCAGCCGCCGCAGCGACCACACATGCTCGTCCTGACCCGGGGTCATGACCGGTCCCTCAGCCGTCAGTACCGCCCATGCCTGGTGTTGCGGCGCCGACGACGGCCATGGCCGGTCCTGTCGTGGAAGTCCCTGTCCTCCCTGTCGTTCCTGCGGTCGTTTCCGCGCTCGTTGCGCGAACCCCGCATCGCCGGCAGGAGGTTGGCGAGGATGCTCATCACCGCCACCTTTCTCTCGGTTGCTCCCCCACCGGGAGATACGGACGGGCGGGCGGGGGTGCTCAGGGCGAGTCGGGTACGTCAGTTCCGAGATGCCTCCCGGGTGTTCCATCCGGTGTTTCACCCCGTGTTCCAGGGCGGGTACCAGCGCGTCCATCAGCGGGTGTCAGCGCGTGTATCAGCCCGCGCTCCGGGTGTCGCGGAGACCGTTACCCAGCCGATGGACGGCCGTGACGCGGCCGGGCGGGGACCGCGACACGGCACTCCTACCGTCACTGGCGACGCACCGGCCGCACCGGCCGGGGGCGTCCGCGCGACACCGCGCCCGTGAGAGAGACGAAGGAGAACCACCGTATGAGCAGGACCCGTATCGACCGCTCGCCCGCCCGTCGCATGCTGGCGGTCTGCGCCCTCACCGGGGCCGCGCTGATGGCCGCCGTCACCGGCGGGCAGGCCTGGGCCGACGGGACCCCGCAGCCGGCCCCCACCGCCCATGCCCCCGCCAACGGGGCACCGGCGGGCGCGGCGGCGGGCGGGACCCAGCCCAGCGCCGTCCCGGCCAGGCCCGCCCAGCCGCAGGTCCGCGAGGTGCCGAAGGGCGCCGCCCAGGCCGGGGACGGCTCCGCCGCGACCGACGGCAACGGCCTGATGCTGGCGGGCGGCGGCGGCGTGGCCGCCGTCGGCGCCGGCGCCCTGGGCTTCGCCCTCCTGCGCCGCCGCTCCGGTGCGCGCGGCTGACACCGGTCCCGAGTCCGCCGGGCACCCCGGCGCCCTTCCTCCGCACCCGGCCGGGCGGGGAAGCGGCGCCGGGGCGCCCCCGGCGGCGGGGACCAGCAGGACGGGGGGCCGCGGGCGGCGTCGCGCAGCCCGGCCCGGCCCGAGCTTCCTGAGCCGGACCGTCTTCGGCACGGCCGGCCTGCTCTGCCTGGCACTCGGCACCTCGATCGCACTGTCCGGCCGGGACACTCCGGTGGTGCGGATCGAGGCCTCCGGCCACGACCCGGCGGCCACCGCGCCCACCACTCCCACCGCGCCCACCGCACCCGTCGGCGCGCCGACCGCCGGTGATCAGCCCCTCGCCGCCTCACCGCCGACCCGCCTGCTGATCCCCTCGCTCAGCGTGGACGCCCCGTGGGGCGCCGACACCCGGGTGGTGGACGTCCACGTGCAGCGACTGCGCGCCAAGATCGGCTCCGGCCGGATCGAGACCGTCCGCGGGTTCGGCTACAAGCTGCGGCGCCCGGCATGACCCTGCGTCGCCAGATCGCCACCGCCGTCGCCGCCATCTCCGTCCTGGTCGCGGTGGCCGTCGGCCTGCTGGTCCACCAGGCGATGATCCGTCAGCACGTCGACCAGGCCCGCTCCTCCGCCCTCACCGCGCTCGACTCGGCCCTGGCCGGCTACGGCCGCAGCGGCGAGGTGGCCGGCCGCGGCGTCACCCTGGACGATCCGGCCCTGCCCACCCGGCTACGCGACCTCGCCGCCGGCGGCCGACAGGGCTCGCTGCTCGCCACCGGCGGCCAGGGCGAGTCGATGTGGGCGGCCGCCCCGGTCCAGAGCGGGGTGCTCTCCGCCCGGGTCGACTTCACCCAGGACCGCCAGTCGATCGCCGACCTCGACCGGATCATCCTGATCACCGTCGTCGCCGCGGTCTTCACCACCGTGCTGGCCGGCGTGCTGGTCGCGGACCGGATCAGCCGCCGGCTGCGCACCGCGGCCACCGCCGCCCGGGGCATCGCGGCCGGCGGCACGGACACCCGGATCGGCGAACTCGTCGACGGCCGGGACGAGGTGGCCGACCTCGCCGCCGCCGTGGACCTGATGTCCCGCACCCTGCACCGCCGGCTGGAGGACGAGCAGCGCTTCACCGCCGACGTCGCCCACGAACTGCGCACCCCGCTCACCGGCCTGGTCACCGCCGCCGAACTGCTGCCGCCCGGCCGCCCCACCCAGCTGGTGCAGAACCGGGTCCAGGCCCTGCGCGGCCTGGTCGAGGACCTCCTGGAGGTCTCCCGCCTGGACGCCGACGCCGAGTCCCCCGACCTCTCCGCCGTCCCGCTGGAACGCGCGGTGCGCCGTACCGTCAACCTCACCGGCCTCGACGTCTCCGTCGGGATCACCGCCGACCGCGAGGTCCGCACCGACCTGCGCCGCCTGGACCGCATCCTCGGCAACCTGATCCTCAACGCCCACCGCCACGGCGCCGACCCGGTCGAACTTCACGTCGACGGCCGCCGCATCACCGTCCGCGACCACGGCCCCGGCTACCCCGACGACCTCCTCCACCACGGGCCCCAGCGCTTCCGCACCAACGCCCCGGAACGCGGCCGCGGCCACGGCCTCGGCCTCACCATCGCCACCGGCCACGCCCGCGTCATCGGCGCCACCCTCACCTTCACCAACCACCCCGCCGGCGGCGCCCTCGCCACCCTCACCCTCCCGCCCGACTGACCGCCCCACCCCCACCGACGACGAAGGGCCGGCTCGATCGGAATCGAGCCGGCCCTTCACACGCGCGGAGCCCCCTGTCGGGTTCGAACCGACGACCCCCGCTTTACAAGAGCGGTGCTCTGGCCAGCTGAGCTAAGGAGGCACGGTGGCCGTCCGCGATGGATCACGGCGGCACCGGGGGCAGTCTACCGGGCCGGGGTGGCGGGGTGGGGGGATATCCGGGGGTTGGCGGGGCGGGTGGGCGTGATGGAACCGATGCCGAAATCGGGCGGCGGGGGGCTGACAAGCGGCGAAAGCGCAGGTAGCGTCGCCGGAAGTCGGTTTGTGTAGTGGTTCAGACCACTGACGGACCGACGGAGACGAACCAACCCCCCTTTACTCGGATCGTCCGGCACGTTCCTGCCGGTGAAGGAGAGCACAACCATGGCTTCTGTCACGTACGACCAGGCGACCCGCATCTACCCCGGGGCCACCAAGCCCTCGGTGGACGCGCTGGACCTGGAGATCGCGGACGGCGAGTTCCTCGTCCTGGTCGGCCCGTCGGGCTGCGGCAAGTCGACCAGCCTGCGCATGCTGGCCGGCCTGGAGGACGTCAACAGCGGCGCCATCCGGATCGGCGACCGGGACGTCACCCACCTGCCTCCGAAGGACCGGGACATCGCGATGGTGTTCCAGAACTACGCGCTCTACCCGCACATGACCGTCGCCGAGAACATGGGCTTCGCGCTCAAGATCGCCGGCGTGAACAAGGCGGACATCCGCACCAAGGTCGAGGAGGCGGCGAAGATCCTCGACCTCACCGACTACCTGGACCGCAAGCCGAAGGCGCTCTCCGGCGGCCAGCGCCAGCGCGTCGCGATGGGCCGCGCGATCGTCCGCCAGCCGCAGGTCTTCCTGATGGACGAGCCGCTGTCGAACCTGGACGCCAAGCTCCGCGTCTCGACCCGTACCCAGATCGCCGGCCTGCAGCGCCGCCTGGGCATCACCACGGTGTACGTCACCCACGACCAGACCGAGGCGCTCACCATGGGCGACCGGGTCGCGGTGCTCAAGGACGGTCTGCTGCAGCAGGTCGACACCCCGCGCAACATGTACGACAAGCCCGCCAACCTCTTCGTGGCCGGCTTCATCGGCTCGCCGGCCATGAACCTGGTCGAGGTGCCGCTGGTGGACGGCGGCGTGAAGTTCGGCGGCTCGGTCGTCAACATCTCGCGCGAGAACCTGGCCGGCGCCGGCACCGACAAGACGGTGATCGTCGGCATCCGCCCCGAGCACTTCCAGATCGTCCCGGCCGGCGGCATCGAGGGCGTCGCGGTGACCGTGAACGTGGTCGAGGAGCTCGGCTCGGACGGCTTCGTCTACGGCACCACCCAGATCGGCGGCGTGGACAAGGACCTGGTCGTCCGCGTCCCCGGCCGGCAGATCCCGACCCGCGGCGAGACCATCCACGTCGTGCCGATCGCGCAGGAGACCCACGTCTTCGCCACCAGCAGCGGCGTGCGCCTGAGCGTCTGCGACTGACACGACCGACGCGACTGACGCGGCCGGCGCCACCGGCGCAACAGCTGACGTCAAGGAGCCCGTCGGCCTTTCCCCGGTCCGGCGGGCTCCTTCCGTACACCCCCACGTCAACACGGTGCAGGGACGAACCCGGACACCGCGTCACTCGATGGTGTAACGGAGGGCGATTCGGCCCGTACCCACCGCTACTCTCCTGAGGGTGAAGCAGCTTGTGCGCCGTATCGGCCAGACCGTCGCCCTGACCCTGCCGGTCGTCCTGGTGACCACCGGCACCCTCGCCGTGACCCGGGTCCCGTGGGCCCCGCCGACCGGGCTCGACCAGCAGGTGGTGGCGGCGTCCAGCGGCGACGGCGCCGGGATCGGGCGCTCCGCCGCCACCGCCGCCAAGACGGACGGGCTCGCCCCGCAGGAGGCGCTGCGGGTGGCCCTGCTGGACGAGCTGCGCGCCAAGAACCCGTCCGCCGCGCTGGACCTGCTGGAGCGCTCGATGCGCGAGCAGCCCTCGCTCACGCCGTACTGCACCTCGCTGGCGACCGAGCTGGGCAAGGCCGCGGTGCGCAAGTACCAGGGCGACGTCCAGCGGGCCCGTTCCTTCGCCCGCCCGGTCTGCGACGGCTCCTTCGCGGCGGGCGTCGTCGGCTGACGGTCCACGACGGTGGGCTGACGGAGCCCGCCGCAGGCGCCTTATCGTTCAGCCATGACCGCTGACTCCGGCCCGACCGCCGACCTCGCGTCCCCGCAGTCCCAGTCTCAGCCTCACCAGCCCCGGCCGACCACGACGCCCGTCACCCAGGCCGTCATCCTGGCCGGCGGCCAGGGCTCCCGGCTGCGCCCCTACACCGACGACCGCCCCAAGCCGCTGGTCGAGATCCCGGGGACGGGCACGCCGATCCTCGGCCACCAGCTGGCCTGGCTGGCCGCCGAGGGCGTCACCGACGTCGTGGTGTCCTGCGGGCACCTCGCCGACGTGCTGGAGGAGTGGCTCAGCACGGCGGACCTGCCGCTGCGGGTCCGTACGGTGGTCGAGGCCGAGCCGCTCGGGCGCGGCGGCGGCCTCAAGCACGCGGCCAAGGCGCTGCCCCGCCCGGACGAGCCCTGGTACGCCACCAACGGCGACATCTGGACCCGCTTCAGCCTGCGTGACATGGCCGCCTTCCACCATGAGCGGGACGCCGTCGCGACGCTCGCGCTGGCCCGGCCGCGGATCCCCTGGGGTGCCGTGGAGACCGACCAGTTCGGCAACGTGCTGGACTTCATCGAGGCCCCGCCCTCGCCGTTCCTGATCAACGCCGGCCTGTACGTGTTCAGCCCGGAGTTCGCCGAGCTGCTGCCGGACGTGGGTGACCACGAGCGCACCACTTTCCCCCAACTCGCGCGCAGCAAGCGACTGGCGGGCTACCAGCTGCCGCAGGGCGTGTACTGGCGGGCCATCGACACGGCCAAGGACCTCACCGAGGCGGCCAAGGAGCTCGCCGCGCACCGTGACAACTCCCGCTGAGGGCGACGCGGCGGCCGCGCGGCGCTGACGGCAGCGCACCAGCCCCGACGGCAACGCAACGGCCGGGTGCTCCCCCACGGAGCACCCGGCCGAAGGCGTGCCGGGGGACGGGGACGGGGACGGGACGTCAGGTCGCCGTCGGCGTCCCCGGACGGGAGGAGCGCTCGCCGCCGGACAGGCCGGCCAGCGGGCCGCTGCCCAGCACCCCGCCGAGCAGCCCGGAGCCGTTGCTCGGGCTCGACTTGGGCGCGGTACCCGAGCCGCCGGGGGCCGGGGTGCCGCGCTGGGCCGGTGCGGGGCCGCCCCCGGCGGCGGACGGGGCCGCCGCCGGGGAGGAGCCGGCGGCCCCGGTCTCCGCCCTGCCGGAGTGCTTGCCGCTCGGCGCGGCACCGGTGGACTTGGCGGCGGGAGCGCTGGGCGAGGAGGTCGCGCTCGGCGTCGGGGCGGTCTGGCGCGGGGAGGCGGGCGAGGGCGAGGTGGACGTGCCCTGGCCGCCCGGGGCGCCGGACGGGCCGCCCGACGGCCAGACCGGGGTGCCGTAGTCGGTGGCCGGGCGGGCCGGCGCCTGGTGCGGCCGGGCGCCGGTCCGGACGGCCGCGCCCAGCATCGAGCCGAGCAGCAGGGTCAGGCCGACCACGACGGTGGTGACCACCGTGCCCCGGCGCAGCACCCGGCGGCGCAGCGCGCCCGGCGCGCCCGCGCCGACCCGGCGCCAGGCCTCCAGGTTGAGCCGCCCGTCCAGCGAGGCGAACGGCGCCCCGGCGATCAGCAGCGGGCTCCACGCCGCGAGGAAGATCAGGTCCGGGGTGTCGTAGACCGGCACGGCCCGCCAGCTGACGGTGAACAGCAGCGCCGCCGAGAGCAGCATCGCCGCCCCGGCCGCGAGCCGCTGCCAGAGGCCGAGGATGGTCAGCACGCCGACCACGATCTCGGTGAAGGACACCACCAGACCGGAGCCCACCGGGTGCGCCATCGCGAAGGCGAGCAGCGGCTCGGCGACCTTCCACGGGTGCAGCGAGGAGAGCCAGCGCATCATCGAGCCGCGCTCGCCGCCGTCGAAGTACACCGGGTCGCAGAGCTTGCTGAACCCGGCGTAGACCGAGAGCGAGCCGAGCACTGCGCGCAGCGGCAGCAGCACCAGGCCGAGGTCGACCCGGCGGCCCGGGTACCAGGGCTGCTTGCCCTCGGCGGCGGCGGAGACCTCGGGCAGCTCACCGTTCGGGGTCCAGCCGTGCGGCGCGCCGACCGGGCCGACGCCCGCGTCGGTGGCACTGCCGGTGCCCTCGCGCGGCTGGCGCGGGACGCTCCGGGCGCCCGCGTAGGCCGGGAGTGCCTGGGTGTCCGCCTCGGCCAGGCCGACGCCGCCGGCCGGGGACCCGGTCTGGCGCACCGCCTCCAGCAGCCGGGTGGCCGCGAGGTCCCCGGGGGCCGTCCGGCCGGTCCAGGTGACGGCGGTGACCCGGCCCTTGCGGCGCGGCGCACCGCCGGCCCCGGCCCCGGCCAGCGCCGGGACGGCGGAGGCGGGCACGACGACCTGCGGGGTGACCAGCGGACGGCGGATCAGGCCCTGGTTGGCGTAGGGGTCGCCGAACGCGGCACCGGAGGACAGCAGTCCGGCCGGGGCCTCGATCAGCGGCGCCACCGGGGCGCCGAGCCGGAGCCGGAAGCTCGCCTGGGTGCTGCTGAGGCGCGCCGGGTCCGACGGCACCTTGACGGTGTCGAGCCCGGGGCCCGCGTCTATCCCGGTGCTGCCACCGCCGAACAGGGGGCGCCGAGGTGTTCTGGTGTCCACGCCCGTCTAACCGGGTGACGGCCGCTTAGGACACTCTCCCGGGTGGATGTCCGGCGCATACTTGAAGTGATCATGAAAAAGGCGATCGGGCCCGGTCGGGCCCGATCGCTTTTCACTCGGATCGCAGGGAATTCAGAAAATCGCCTGCGGCAAGAGCAGCGGGTGTGCTCAGCGCTTGGCGCGCAGCCGCGCGGCCTCGTACAGCACGATGCCCGCCGCGACACCGGCGTTCAGCGACTCGGTCAGCCCCGACATCGGGATCCGCACCCGCATGTCGCAGGTCTCCGAGACCAGGCGGGACAGACCCTTGCCCTCGCTGCCCGCGACGATCACGACCGGGCCGGTCAGCAGCTCCAGGTCGCCCAGCTCGGCCTCGCCGTCGGCGGCCAGGCCGACCACCATCAGGCCGGCCTTCTGGTAGGCCTCCAGCGTGCGGGTCAGGTTGGTGGCGCGGGCCACGGGCAGCCGGGCGGCGGCACCGGAGGAGGTCTTCCAGGCACCGGCGGTCATACCGGCCGCGCGGCGCTCGGGGATGACCACGCCGTGCGCGCCGAAGGCGGCGGCGGAGCGGACCACGGCGCCGAGGTTGCGCGAGTCGGTGACCCCGTCCAGCGCGATGATCAGCGCGTCCTGGCCGGCGTCGGCGGCCTCCCCCAGCAGGTCCTCGGGGTGGGCGTACTCGTACGGCGGGACCTGCAGCACCAGGCCCTGGTGGTTCATCCCGCCGGTCATCTGGTCCAGCTGCGGGCGCGGGGCCTCCATCAGCGGGATGCCGCGGTCGTTGGCGGCCTGGAAGGCGTCGCGCACGCGGTCGTCGGTGTCGATGAACTGCTGGACGTACAGCGCGTTGGCCGGCACGTCGCCCTGGAGCGCCTCGACCACCGAGTTGCGGCCGAAGACCAGCTCGGCGCTGCCCGCGCCGCCGCGGCCGCCCCGGCCGCCAGCACCCGCGCGGCGCATGCCGGCCCGGGCCTTGGCGTCCCGCTCGCGCTTGATCGCGGCGTTGGCGGCCCGCTGCTTGGGGTGGCCCTTGCGCGCCTCACCGGGCGGGGTCGGGCCCTTGCCCTCCAGCGCCCTCCGGCTGTGCCCGCCGGTACCGACAGACGCGCCCTTCTTCGATCCGGGGTTGCGGCGGTTCCTGCGCTGGCTGTTGCCGGCCATGGCTGTACTTCCTGTCTGTCCGGCATGCCCGGCCGCCCCGCTCGGTGCGGCGGCGGCCGACGGCATGCGCTACGTCATGCGGGAGGGCCGCACCGGTCCGGTACGGCCCACCCATCACCCCGATCGTCAGATGGGGTTACTGGCTGTTGATCGTCCAGCGCGGGCCGGACGGGGTGTCCTCGATGGCCAGCCCGGCCAGGCCGAGCTGGTCGCGGATGGCATCCGCGGTGGCGAAGTCCTTGCGCTCGCGCGCCGCCTGCCGCTGGTCCAGGACCAGACGGACCAGCGAGTCGACCACGCCATGGAGGTCCTCGCCGCGCTCCGTCCCGGCCCAGTGCCGGTCGAGCGGGTCGAGGCCCAGTACACCGAGCATCGCACGGACCTCGGCCAGTCGCGCCACCACGGTCTCCTTGTCGTCCGCGTTCAGGGCGCTGTTGCCCTGGCGGACGGCGGTGTGCACGACGGCGAGCGCCTGCGGCACACCGAAGTCGTCGTCCATCGCCTCGGCGAAGGCCGGCGGCACCTCGGGCGCCGCGTCGACCGTGCCGCAGCGCTCGACGGCGCGCTGGATGAAGCCCTCGATCCGGCCGAAGCCGGCCTCGGCCTCGCGCAACGACTCCTCGCTGTACTCGATCATCGAGCGGTAGTGCGGGGAGCCCAGGTAGTAGCGGAGCACGATCGGCCGCCAGCGCTGGACCATCTCGGAGATCAGCACCGAGTTGCCCAGCGACTTGCTCATCTTCTCGCCGGCCATGGTGACCCAGGCGTTGTGCGCCCAGAAGCCGGCGAAGTCGTCGCCGTAGGCCTTGGACTGGGCGATCTCGTTCTCGTGGTGCGGGAAGATCAGGTCCAGCCCGCCGCCGTGGATGTCGAAGGCCGGGCCCAGGTACTTGTGGGCCATCGCCGAGCACTCCAGGTGCCAGCCCGGTCGGCCGCGGCCCCACGGGGTCTCCCAGCTCGGCTCGCCCGGCTTGGCGGCCTTCCACATCGCGAAGTCGCGCTGATCGCGCTTGCCGGTCTCGCCCTCGCCCTCGGGCTGGCGCAGGTCCTCCAGCTTCTGGTTGGAGAGCGCGAGGTAGTCGGGGTACGACTTCACGTCGAAGTAGACGTTCCCGTCGACCGCGTAGGCGTGGCCCTTCGCGATGAGGCCCTGCATCATCTCGACCATCTCGGGGATGTGCCCGGTAGCCCGCGGCTCGACGGTCGGCGGCAGGCAGCCGAGTGCGTTGTAACCGTCGTTGAAGGCGCGCTCGTTCTCGTAGGCGATCTGCCACCACGGCGTGCCGAGCTCGCGCTCCTTGGCGATGATCTTGTCGTCGATGTCGGTGACGTTGCGGGCGAAGGTCACCTGGTAGCCGCGGTAGGCGAACCACCGCTGCATGATGTCGAAGTTGAGGTAGGACCGGACGTGCCCGATGTGTGGCGCCGACTGGACGGTAGCGCCGCACAGGTAGATCGAGACACAACCCGGTACGAGCGGGACGAAGTCGCGTACCTGGCGGGTGCTGGTGTCGTACAGACGAATGCTCACAGCGTCAAGCGTAGTGGGCGGCGGGGGGTGCCCCGCGACATTCCCCGGGAATGACAGGCCGCACCCCCGGGGAAACGCCCGTCCCGTACGCCGGTCAGATGTTGCCGACCACCTTGCGCGGGGAGAGCCGGATGACCACCCGGACGTCGTCCGGGCCGTCCCAGGTGTAGGTGTCCACCCCGCGGTACTTGGCGGCCAGCTCGTTGATCAGCTCCCGGCCGCCCTCGGTGGTCATCGTCACCGAGCCGCGCGCCTCCAGGTACTCGTACGGGCTCTCCGGCGGGTTGATCACCAGCGAGACGCGCGCGTCCTTCACCAGGTTGAGGTGCTTGCGGCGGCCCTCGACGGTGGAGAACAAGATGTCGTCGCCGTCCCGCTTGACCCAGACCACGGAGGACTGGGGACTGCCGTCGGGCTGGATCGTGGAGACCACGGCGAAGTTCTTGCCGTCGATCAACGCCTTGGCCTTGTCGGAGAGTTCAACGCCCATCGGAAACCTCTTCTCGTCGGCGGCGGTACGGACCCGAGGCGAGCTCCGCGCGGGCCCGTACCGCACACTATCGATTCGGGCCCCCGCGACACCTGGTGAACACCCGTCAGTGGAGGTCTATTTCCGCTCCCGCGACCGGCTCCCCGCTCAACGCCGTTCGTACACCAGGGCGGTGGCGATCGCGGCCAGCCCCTCGGCCCGGCCGGTCAGCCCCAGGCCGTCGGTGGTGGTGCCGGAGACCGAGACCGGCGCGCCGGCCGCCTCGGACAGTGCGGCCTGCGCCTCGGCCCGCCGCTTGCCGATCTTCGGCCGGACGCCGATCACCTGGACCGCGACGTTGCCGATCTCGAAGCCCGCCTCGCGGACCAGCCGGGCCGCCTCGCCGAGCAGCTTGACCCCGGAGGCACCGGCCCACTCGGGGCGGTCGGTGCCGAAGTGGGCGCCCAGGTCGCCGATTCCGGCGGCCGAGAACAGCGCATCACAGGCGGCGTGCGCGGCGACGTCCGCGTCCGAGTGCCCGGAGAGCCCGAACTCGGCGTCCGGCCACTCCAGTCCGGCCACCCAGAGCGGCCGGCCGGCCTCGAAGGCGTGCACATCGGTACCGATCCCCACCCGGGGGATCAACGGCTCAGTAGGCATCGGCGGCCCTCCGGCGGGCGAGTACGGCCTCGGCGAGCACGAGGTCCAACGGACGGGTGACCTTGAACGCCTCCTCGTGGCCGGGCACCACGACGACCCGGCCGCCGTAGCGCTCCACCAGGCCGGCGTCGTCGGTGACCGCCGGCGCGTCGGCGCCGCCCGCGACCTCCTCGGCCAACGCCTTGGCGTGCACCTCGACCAGGGCGGCCCGGTCGAAACCCTGCGGGGTCTGCACGGCGCGCAGGGTGGCCCGCTCCGGCGTGTCGACGACCGGCTCGGGGCCACCCGGGTTCGGCTCGACCCGCTTCACGGTGTCGGCCAGCGGCACCGCGGGCACCACCGCCTCGGCCCCGGCCCGGACGGCGGCCGCGACGGCGTCCACCACCTCGACCGGGACGAGTGGGCGGGCCGCGTCGTGCACCAGGACGATCCCGACGTCCTCCGGGATCGCGGCCAGGCCGAGCCGGACCGACTCCTGGCGGGTCGCGCCGCCGGCCACCACCCGGATGTCCTTGCCGTCCAGCCCGTGGCTGTCCAGCAGGGCGACCACCTCGGCCACCCCGTCGGCGGGCGCGGCGACCACGACCAGCCCGACCGCCCGGCTGCGCGCCAGGGCCCGTACGGCGTGCACCAGGAGCGGCACGCCGCCCAGTTCCCGCAGGGCCTTCGGGGCGCCGGGCCCCAGCCGCTCACCGCGTCCGGCGGCGGGCACCACTGCTGCTGCGACTGCTGCTGAGGCGTTCAGGTTTCACTCCTTCGGCGAAGTGGGTATGGCAGTGGCGTGCCCGGCGGGCGCCCGGGCCCCTTCCGAAGATCCACGGTCCACCGCCCGCCGCACAACTGCGCAGAAACGGTCTTGCAGGCCTGGACCGGCTCGGGCGGGGGGCGTCGTCCGGACACGCCTCAGCGCCCGAAGTGCCACTGCACCACCCCTGGACACTTCGTCCTGGGAGCGGCGCGCCGGCACCGGGCGCTGTGAGCGGTGGGCGGCAGCCCGACTGCACTACGAGGCGAGAACCTCGTCGAGCAGCGTCTCCGCCTTGTCCTCGTTGGTGTTCTCCGCCAGCGCGAGTTCGCTGACGAGGATCTGGCGCGCCTTCGCGAGCATCCGCTTCTCGCCGGCCGAGAGGCCGCGCTCGCGCTCGCGACGCCAGAGGTCGCGCACAACCTCGGCGACCTTGATAACGTCGCCCGAGGCGAGCTTCTCCAGGTTCGCCTTGTAGCGACGGGACCAGTTGGTCGGCTCTTCGGTGTACGGTGCGCGCAGCACCTCGAAGACCCGGTCCAGACCCTCCTGGCCGACCACATCGCGAACGCCGACGAACTCCGCGTTCTCGGCGGGCACGCGGAGCGTCAGGTCTCCCTGCTGCACCTTGAGCACCAGGTAGGTCTTGTCCACACCTTTGATCTGGCGAATTTCGATGGCCTCGATCAGCGCGGCCCCGTGATGGGGGTAGACCACCGTGTCGCCAACCTTGAACGTCATGTGACAGGACCCCTTCCGTGGCTTTCCAGAATAACACGCCTCACGGCGCACCCGAAGGGCGTTTTCGCAGGTCAGGGCCGGTCTCGGGGCTTGACAAGCACCCCCATGACGTGCTGCGACCGATGTTCGAGAGGGGCTTCCCGCAGGTCGGAGGCGGTTCCGGCGCCCGACGAAACCCTTGCGCAACACCCCGGCAACCATGATTGGATCTTGAGCTTTCACCCTTTTTCCGGCCGTGACCCAATCGTTATTCGATCTCGGTCGAAGCTTGCCCTCCCCGCGTGACTCTGCGTGACTCGACCATGACATTCGTACACCCGGACGGCCCCGGGGCAGCCCCGGGAGTGCGACACGGGGACCACCCCGTGAGGAGCGCATAAGTGAGGTCGATAATCTGAGACCTGACCTGTCGACACGTGACCTAGGGAGAAGCCGCCGCCGTGAGCCGCAGCCTTCGACGCGGCAGCATCGCCGCCATCGCCGCCATCGCCATCGCCTCGCTGTCGTCCTGCGCCGCCGGCAACACGCCGGACACCTTGCAGATCAAGCCCGACAACGCGGCAGCGACCATCGGGACGAACCTCCGGCTGAACAACATCGTGGTCGTCACCGGGGTGGGTACCTCGGGTGACTACACGGGCCCTGCCAACGTGGTCGTCAACATCTCCAACACGGCCGACACCGCGGCCGAGCTGCAGTCGATCACCGTCGGCACCAGCAGCGCCACCTTCGCGGACGCCGCGGGCGCCCCGCTGTCCAGCATCGTCGTCCCGGCCGGTGGCTCGGTGGTGATCGGCGGCCAGGGCAACCCGTCCGCCTCCCTCGCCGCGGCCTCCGTGCACATCGGCGGCTTCGCCCCCACCACCTTCACCTTCAAGGACGGCCAGAAGGTCGACGCCCAGGCCGGCGTGAGCCCGGACTCGGGCGAGAACGGCCGCGGCCTGTACAAGGGCTTCGGCCCGACCCCGACGGCCGTGCCCACCAAGAGCGCCACCCCGGCCTCCCCGGCGGCCACCCCGTCCGCGGGTGCCACCACCCCGGGCGCCACCGGCACCCCGTCGGCCGGCGCCACCACTCCGGGCGCTCCGACCACGCCGGTCGCCGGTGCCACCCCGTCGGCGACCGCTCCGGCCGCCCACTGACGCGGTAACCGCCTCCCGCGGGCCCTTCCCGGGCCCGCGGGAGGCCCGCTACGCGGAAGGCCCCCTCCGGCTGGTGCCGGCGGGGGCCTTCCGCGTGCGGGCGTTGCCGCGGTCTACGGCTTACGGCTCGAACTTGTAGCCCAGGCCGCGGACGGTGACCAGGTAGCGCGGCGCGCCCGGGTCGGGCTCGATCTTGGCCCGCAGGCGCTTCACGTGGACGTCCAGGGTCTTGGTGTCGCCGACGTAGTCCGCGCCCCAGACCCGGTCGATCAGCTGCATGCGGGTGAGCACCCGGCCCGCGTTGCGCAGCAGCATCTCCAGCAGGTCGAACTCCTTGAGCGGCAGGTCGACCTTGGCGCCGTCCACGGTCACCACATGCCGGTCCACGTCCATCCGGACCGGGCCCGCCTCCAGGGCGCCCGGGCCGCCGCCGTTCTCGCTGGCGGCGCCGTCCTCGCCGCGGCGGCGCAGCACCGCGCGGATCCGGGCGACCAGCTCACGGGTGGAGTACGGCTTCGTGACGTAGTCGTCAGCGCCTATCTCCAGCCCGACGACCTTGTCGATCTCGCTGTCCTTGGCGGTCACCATGATCACCGGGACGTTGGAGCGCACCCGGAGCTGGCGGCAGACCTCGGTGCCCGGCAGGCCCGGCAGCATCAGGTCGAGCAGGACGAGGTCCGCGCCATTGCGTTCGAACTGCTCCAGGGCGTCGGGGCCGGTGGCGGCGACGGCCACCTCGAAGCCCTCCTTGCGGAGCATGTACGAGAGGGCGTCGCTGAACGACTCCTCGTCCTCGACCACCAGTACTCGGGTCACGATCGGGCCTCCGGGGCAAGCTTGGTTGCGGTTGTCAGGGGTTCTTCCCGCTCCCCGGCGGGGAGCGAACGGGCCGTGCCGTGCGGACGGTCCGTGGTGAGGGTTCGGGGTGCGGCGGCGGGCCCGGCGGTGTGGTCGCCGGGCTCGTCGTCGAAGTCGTCGGCGGGCACCTGTCCGGCGGGCAGGCGGATGGTGAAGGTCGAACCCTGGCCCTCGACGCTCCACACCGAGACGGTGCCACCGTGCGAGGCGGCGACGTGCTTGACGATGGACAGGCCGAGGCCGGTGCCGCCGGTCTGCCGGGAGCGGGCCGGGTCGACCCGGTAGAAGCGTTCGAAGACCCGCTCGCGGTCCTTCTCGGAGATGCCGATGCCCTGGTCGGTCACCGATATCTCGATCAGCTCGCCGTCCGCCTCGCCGAGCGCCGCGGCGCTGGAGATCCGGCGGGTGGCGATCGCCACCCGGGTGCGGGGCGGGCTGTAGTTGACGGCGTTCTCCACCAGGTTGCCGAGCGCGGCGGCGAGCTGACCGCGGTTGCCGTGCAGGTAGAGCCCGGCGATGCCGCCGGCCGCGATCAGGATCTGCTTGGCTGCGGCCTGCTGGCGGCAGCGGTCGATCGCCTCGGCGATCAGCTCGTCCACCGCGACCGGCTCCGGGTCGACCATCAGCCGGTCGTCCTGGACCCGGGAGAGATCGATGATCTCCTGCACCAGGCTGGCCAGGCGGGTCGCCTCGACCTGCATCCGGCCGGCGAAGCGCTGCACCGCCTCCGGGTCGTCGGCCGCGTCGGCGACCGCCTCGGAGAGCAGCGACAGGGCGCCGACCGGGGTCTTGAGCTCATGGCTGACGTTGGCCACGAAGTCCCGGCGGACGGCCTCCACCCGGCGGCGCTCGGTCTGGTCCTCGACCAGCACCAGCACCAGCCGGGAGCCCAGCGGAGCGACCCGGACGGACACCGCGAGCGGCTCGACCGCGCGGGCCGCGCCGGGGCGGGGCACCTCCAGCTCGACCTGCCGGATCTCGCCGTCCCGGCGGGTGGCACGGGCCAGCGCGAGCATCTGGTCCACGGCGACCGCGCCGCCGCGCACCAGGCCCATCGCGTACGCCGCCGAGCTGGCCTTGACCACCTCGTCGCCCTCGCCCAGCACGATCGCGCAGGAACGGAGCACGGAGAGTACGGTGTCGACCCCCGGCGGCAGCGGGGGTTCCGGGTTGCCGGTGCCCAGCGACTGGGCCCGGCCGTAATGCCTGCCGTTGAGGTGTCTGCCCCTGGCCTGCTCGCGCTCGCTCCAGCGGAAGGCGATGGAGGCGGTGAGGCCGACGCCGAGCCCGGCTATGGCACAGGCGGCGGCAGCGGCCACGTTCACGTCCATGTTGGCAAGCGTAAGCGCACAGCCAGGCCACTCCCCAAGGGCTGGATCAAGGCATCGACCACGCGTTGCCGAGAATTCACCTTCATGTAGCTGCCGATTCACCGCACCGGCCGTGCATCGTCGCCCGAACGGCACAGAGTTGGCCATGCAGCCCGTGTGGGAGAGAACGGCGCGCCGATCAGCGGCCGTCGTCTCAGGTGTGCGCGTACGATTCGCGCCACCAGCAGCGGTCACCCGAAACACCGGAACGACGGTCGGACGGGCTGACCGGTCGGCACCGCCACCGACACAGCTAGTGAGGAGAGAACATGCGCGACGCGTACCACGAGGAACTGGACTCGATCGGCGACAGCCTGGTCGAGATGGCCCGCCTGGTCGGCTCGGCCATGGGCCGGGCCACCACCGCACTCCTCGACGCGGACCTGGCGCTGGCGGAGAGCGTCATCGCCGCCGACGAGAAGGTCAACGACCTCCACCACGAGCTGGAGAACCGCGCCATCGATCTGCTCGCGCGGCAGCAGCCCGTCGCCACGGACCTGCGCATCGTGGTCACCTCGCTGCGGATGAGCGCCGACCTGGAGCGCTGCGGGGACCTCGCCCGGCACGTCGCCAAGGTCGCGCGGATGCGCTACCCCGAGTCGGCCGTGCCCTCCGACCTGCACTCCACCGTCCTGGAGATGGGCCAGCTCGCCCAGAGACTGGTCGCCAAGGCGGGTCTGGTGATCGCCACCAAGGACGTCGACAAGGCCCTGGAGCTGGAGCAGGACGACGACGCCATCGACTCCCTGCACCGCGAGCTGCTGTCCCACCTGATCGACGAGCGCTGGCACCACGGCATCGAGACCGCCGTCGACCTCACCCTGGTCGGCCGCTACTACGAGCGCTTCGCGGACCACGCGGTGTCGGTCGCCAAGCGTGTGGTGTACCTGGTGACGGGCGAGCACGTGGCCGAGTTCGTGGCCGCCACCGAGGCGGCGGAGGCCGCCGGGGCGTAGTGACCGGCGGGGCGGAGTGACCGGCTCCCACCCCCGGGGGTGAGTAAACCTGTGGCGAGGGTGGTGTGGACGCACGGCCCTCCCTACGTCCTGCCACCGCACGCCTGTTGACGCTCCCTCCGGTTGGCGGCTTCACTCGATAGTTGGGGGCACAGGAGTGCGCCCGTCACAAGGAGGGAAGCGCTCGATGAAGGCCAACCCGACCCGACCGGCACCCGCCCACGACACCGTCGAGCCGCTCACCCCGAAGCTGCTGCCTGTCCTCGCGGCCGGCTGCGGCTGCGGACCGGGCTGCGGCTGCGGCTGCCAGTCCGGTGCGCCCTGCCAGTGCGGCGGCGCGGACGGCGGCTGCTGCGGCGGCCACTGAGGTATCCGCCACCGAGGAGTCATGAGGTGCACGGCCGCCGGGCGGCCGTGCACCTCAGCTCTTTCTGTTCCAGTGGTCAGAACTGGACGTCGGTGCAGGAGTAGAAGGCGTTCCCGGTGTCGGCGATCGTCCACACCGCGACGATCACCTGGTGGCCGGTGCGCCCGCTCGGGACGGTCGCGGTGTGGCTGAGCGTGCTCGGCACCTGTCGGCCGTTGTACGGGACGGTCAGGAAGGGCGTCAGGTCCAGACTGTCCCGGGTGACCGGCTGGCCGGCGTCGTAGCCCGGCTTGGTCAGGTAGTACGTGAAGTCGGTGGTCGCGTGCCGGGCGGTGAAGGTCCAGGTGAAGGTGAGCTGCCGGCCCGCCGTCACCGGCGTGGTCGGCCAGGCACCGCCGTGCGGGTCGTCCAGCTCGGCGAAGCGGGCGTTGCCGCCGGCGCAGATGGTGCCGTCGGCGGGCCCGGCGGCCGGGAAGCCCTTCGGGCCCTCGACGCTCTGCGGTTCCCACTGGATCTCGCCGCAGTCCCAGGGGACGGCGCCGGCGTCCGCGTCGCAGAGCGCGGCCCGGCTGGGCGGCGTCGTGATGTAGCCGTGGGACTGGGCGGGGAAGGCCAGGGTGAGCGGGATCGCCAGCGCGGCGACGGCCGCCCCGACCAGATGACGTGTGCGCATGGTGCTCCTCCGTGGGGGTGGATGGAGTGTGCGCCGGGGCGCAGACGCGCGCGCGTGGGGGTGCGGCGGCCCAGGACCCGGGAAAACCCTTGGCATGCCTGCGCCAGTCCGGTGCCCTCACGGTAGGAGCCACCGACATCGCCCGTCAATGGTCTGAACCACTTTTGGGCCGAGCTCAACTCCCCTTCCGCACATGCCTGTTGAACGACGAAGGCCCCGCCCACCGGCGAACCGGGGGCGGGGCCGTGTGCCGTTGGGCTTACTTCTTGCCCTGGTTCTTGACCGCCTCTATGGCGGCGGCAGCGGCGTCGGCGTCCAGGTAGCGGCCGCCGGCGACGACCGGCTTGAAGTCGGCGTCGAGCTCGTAGACCAGCGGGATGCCGGTCGGGATGTTCAGGCCCGCGATGTCGGCGTCGGAGATGCCGTCGAGGTGCTTGACCAGCGCGCGCAGGCTGTTGCCGTGGGCGGTGACCAGGACGGTCTTGCCGGCGGCGAGGTCCGGGACGATGGCGTCGTACCAGTACGGGAGCATCCGCTCGACGACGTCCTTCAGGCACTCGGTGCGCGGACGCAGCTCGCTCGGGATCTCGGCGTAGCGGGCGTCACCGGCCTGCGAGTACTCGTTGTCGTCGGCCAGGACCGGCGGCGGGGTGTCGTAGGAGCGGCGCCACAGCTGGAACTGCTCCTCGCCGAACTCGGCCAGGGTCTGGGCCTTGTCCTTGCCCTGCAGCGCGCCGTAGTGCCGCTCGTTCAGGCGCCAGCTGCGGCTGACCGGGATCCAGTGGCGATCGGCCTTGTCCAGGGCGATCTGCGAGGTGCGGATGGCGCGACGCAGCAGCGAGGTGTGCACCACGTCGGGGAGCAGACCCTCGGCGGACAGGAGCTCGCCGCCGCGGGCGGCCTCCTTCTCGCCCTTCTCGTTGAGGTCGACGTCGACCCAACCGGTGAACAGGTTCTTCTGGTTCCACTGGCTCTCGCCGTGACGGAGCAGGATGAGTCGGTACGTCGTGTCAGCCATGGCCCCCAGCTTAGTGGAGGGCCGGAAAACCCCTGGTGGGGACCTTGGCCCGGTGGGTAATGTGTGCGCCGCACATCTGCTGCTTACATGCGTCGGCTGACCGGGCCTGCCCGCGCCGCTCAGCGGACGCCTGCCCTCGGGAGCCCCCACATGCTCGTCAGTCTGGTCAGCAACCCCCGGATCCGAAGAGTGGTGCGGGAGACGGTGGGCGGGTTGCCACGGCAGTTCTGGTGGCTCTGGGTGAGCACGCTGGTGAACCGGCTCGGATCCTTCGTGGTCACGTTCCTGGCGCTCTACCTGACCGCCGAGCGCGGGTACTCACCCTCCTACGCGGGCCTGGTGGCCTCGCTGTTCGGCCTCGGCTCGGCGATCTCGGCGGTCGGCGCGGGCGTGCTGACCGACCGGATCGGACGCCGGCCGACGCTGGTCGCCGCCCAGCTCGGCACCGCGGTGTCGACCGCCGTGCTCGGCTTCGTGGACGGCCAGGTGGCGATCGCCGCGGTGGCCTTCCTGGTGGGCCTGTGCAACAACGCGACCCGGCCGCCCACCTCGGCGATCATCGCGGACCTCGTCCCGGCCGAGGACCGGGTCCGGGCGTACTCGCTGAACTACTGGGCGATCAACATCGGCTTCGGCCTCTCCGCCGCCGCGGCCGGTCTGATCGCCACCCACGGCTACCTCACGCTCTTCCTGCTGGACGCGCTCACCACCCTGGTCTGCGCGGTGGTGATCTTCGTCCGGATCCCGGAGACCAAGCCGCAGGCCTCGCCCGAGCACCCGGCCGACGCCGCCGAGCCGAAGACCAGCCTGCTCACGGTGCTCCGGGACGCCCCGTTCATGGCGCTGGTCGGGCTGACCCTGATGGTCGCCCTGCTCTTCCAGCAGGGCTCCACCACGCTGGCCGTGGACATGGGCGCCTCGGGCATCACGTCCACCGAGTACGGGCTGGTCATCGGCCTGAACGGGCTGCTGATCGTGGTGCTGCAGATCCCGCTCACCCGGTGGATGGAGGGCCGCTCGCGGACGGGGCTGCTGATCGCCAGCTGCCTGCTCACCGGCTGGGGCTTCGGGCTGGCCGCACTGGCCGGCTCCTCGGCGTGGCTGTTCGCGCTCTCGGTGGGCGTCTGGACCGTCGGGGAGATCCTCCACACCCCGGTGATGATGGGCCTGATCGCCGAGCTGGCTCCCACCCACGCGCGCGGCCGCTACCAGGGCGTCTACTCGCTGTCCTGGTCGCTCGCCTCGCTGCTCGGCCCGGCGGGCGGCGGGCTGCTGCTGCAGTACGCCGGGCCGGCCGCGCTCTGGCTGGCCTGCGGGGCGGTCGGCACGGTGGCGGCGCTCGGGTACGTGGCGCTGGCCCGCCGGACGGGTGCGGCCGGGCGCCGCACCGGGGCCGTGACCGAGGTGGCGGCGCCCGCGGCGGAGGCCGCAGCGGAGGTCGAGAAGGCTCCGGCGGGCGCCTGAGGGCCTGGCGCGCCCTGTGGATCCCGTCGGATCAGGACCCGGCGGGGATCCGCAGGACACGCCCGGGGTCAGTCGGCCTTCGGGCCGGCCAGGTGGGCGAAGGCGGCCAGATTGCGGGTGGACTCCCCGCGCTTGGTCCGCCACTCCCACTCGCGCCGGATCGCCGAGGCGAAGCCCAGCTCCAGCAGGGTGTTGAAGGGCTCGTCGGCGTTCTCCAGCACCGTCCCGAGCAGCCGGTCCACGGCCTGCGGAGTGAGCGCCTCCAGCGGCAGGCGGCCGGCCAGGTAGACGTCGCCGAGCTGGTCGACGGCGTACGCGACGCCGTACATCCGGGTGTTGCGCTCCAGCAGCCAGCGGTAGACGGCCTCGTGGTTCTCGTCCGGGCGGCGGATCACGAAGGCGTTCACCGACAGGGTGTGGTCGCCGACCCGCAGGGCGCAGGTGGTGGACAGCTTGCGGGTGCCCGGGAGGGTCGCCACCAGCGTGTACGGGTCGGCGGCGGCCGACTCCCAGGCCACCCCGGCGTCGTCCAGGGCGGTGCGCAGGAGGGTCAGGGCCTCGTCCTTGGTGCGGATTGCCATGGGAGTGACGTTACTCGTCAGTACCCGTGAAGCGCAGCCCGTGGAGCGCGGCCCGCAGGGCGCAGCCGCCGCGCGCACCGGGTGCCCCGGTGTCAGGCCGGGCGGCGGCGGGCCCCGGCCAGGCGGCCGGCCGGGCGGGCCAGGCTGCCGGCGTACACCTCGGCGGTGGTCGCCGCGGCGGCGTCCCAGCCGAAGGCGCCCGCGTGCCGGGCCGCCGCCGCGCCGCGCCGGGCCACCAGCGCCCGGTCGGTCACGTACGGCTCCAGCGCGCTGGCCCACTGCAGCGGGTCGTGGCCGTTCACCAGGGAGCCGGAGTCGCCGTCCCGCACCGCGACCGGCAGGCCGCCGACCGCGGCCGCCACCACCGGGGTGCCGCAGGCCTGCGCCTCCAGCGCGACCAGCCCGAAGGACTCGCTGTACGAGGGCATCACCAGGGCCGTCGCCGCGCGGTACCAGTCCGCGAGGCTCGCCTGGCCGACCGGTGGGTGGAAGCGCACCACATCGCCGATGCCCAGCTGGGCGGCCAGCTTGTGCAGGCTCTCCGGACGGGCCAGCCCGGTGCCGGACGGGCCGCCGACCACCGGTACCACCAGGTGCTCGCGCAGCTCCGGACGGCGCTCCAGCAGCGCGGCGACCGCCCGCAGCAGCACGTCCGGCGCCTTCAGCGGCTGGATCCGCCCCGCGAACAGCAGCACGGCGGCGTCCTGCGGCAGGCCCAGCCGGGCCCGGGCGTCGGCCGCGGCCGACGGGCCGCCGGGGCGGAAGACGTCCAGGTTCACCCCGGGGTGGACGACGGCCAGCTGGTCCGGCCGGGCACCGTAGTGCAGCGCCAGCTCGGCGGCCTCCTCGGTGGTGTTGGCGATCAGCCGGTCGGCGGCCTCGACCACCTGGGTCTCGCCGATCACCCGGGCCGCGGGCTCGGGCGTGTCACCCTCGGCCAGCGCCGCGTTCTTCACCTTCGCCATGGTGTGCATGGTGTGCACCAGCGGCACCCCCCATCGCTGCGCGGCCAGCCAGCCGACCTGCCCGGAGAGCCAGTAGTGCGAGTGCACCAGGTCGTAGTGGCCGGGGCGGTGGCCGGCCTCGGTGCGCAGCACCCCGTGGGTGAAGGCGCACAACTGGGCCGGCAGGTCCTCCTTGACCAGGCCCTCGTACGGCCCGGCGGTGACGTGCCGCACCAGCACGCCCGGGGCCAGCTCGACGGTCGGCGCGTCGTCCGAGCAGATCGACCGGGTGAACACCTCGACCTCGATGTTGAGCTCGGCCAGGCGCTTGGCCAGCTCGACGATGTAGACGTTCATCCCGCCGGCGTCCCCGGTGCCGGGCTGGTGCAGCGGCGAGGTGTGCACGCTCAGCATGGCTATTCGGCGCGGACGGCGGCGGCCCGGGACGAGCGACTGGAGCCGGCCGCGCGCGGGCGCGGCGGACTGGGCACGACGTACCGAACGGACGGGGTGCTGGATCACCTGGCTGAAGCCTCCTCGTGTGCGGCCCGTCTCGGCGGTCCGCGTGGCGGGCCGCCGCATGTCCGGTGTGCGCTGCCCCGTCCGGGCACACATCACCACCAGTGTGCCAACCACGAGGCGGTCGTCCGGCATTCCCGGTCCGGGCGGTGAGCTGACAGGGCCCGGCCAGCGCCCCCTACCGGGCCGACATCCGCCCAGGTCGCGGCACGGGCCGACTACCCTTCTGGACATGGCTGCCTCCTTCGACCCCGCGACCACCGCGCCCGCCCGCGGGCGGACCGGCCGTCCGGTGGGGACCGTCACCAGGGGCACCACCAACACCAACCGGCTGCGCCGGATGGACCGCTGGATCGCGCACACCCTGGGCCGTACGCTGTGCGCCGCCGAGCGGCCGCCGGTGGCGGTCGACCTCGGCTACGGCGCGGCGCCCTGGACGGCCGTGGAGCTGGCCGGGCGGCTGCGCACGGTGCGGCCGGACGTCCGGGTGGTCGGGATCGAGATCGAGCCGGAGCGGGTCGCGGCCGCGCTGCCGTACGCCGAGGCGCCGCTGCTCACCTTCCGGCGCGGCGGCTTCGAGGTACCGCTGGACGGCGGCGCGCCGGCCCAGCTGATCCGGGCGGCCAACGTGCTGCGGCAGTACGAGGAGTCGGCGGTGGCCGGGGTGTGGGAGCGGCTGTGCTCCCGGCTCGCCCCGGACGGGCTGCTGGTCGAGGGCACCTGCGACGAGATCGGGCGGCGGCACGTCTGGGTCGCGCTCGGCCCGGAGGGGCCCCGGACGGTGACCTTCGCGACCCGGCTGGGCGGCCTGGAACAGCCCTCCGACCTGGCCGAACGACTGCCGAAGGCGCTGATCCACCACAACGTGCCGGGGCGGCCGGTGCACGCCTTCCTGGCCGACTTCGACCGGGCCTGGGCGGCGGCCGCGCCGTACGGGGCGTTCGGGGCGCGGCAGCGCTGGGTGGCGGCGTGCACGGCGCTGGCGGGCAGCTGGCCGCTGGTGGACGCGCGCGGGCGGTGGCGGCAGGGCGAGGTCACGGTGCCCTGGACGGCGCTCGCGCCGTAGCGGGCGGCCGGGGCACGGGCACCGGCGCAGATCAGAGCGACGGGGCACCGTAAGATCATCTCCGCTTACGGGGTGCTCGAACGATCGAGGACCCGTTGTACGGGGGGGTCCAGGGGTGGAGACGAACGAGCGGAACAACAAGGCGGTCATCGCGGCGGGGGCCGTGATCGTCGTGGCCTGTGGCGCCGTGGCTGCCCTGGCCGGGACGGGCGCCCTCAAGCCCCACCGGGCGGACGCCACCTGCGCGCCGTCCTCGGCGGACCTCCCGGCGGACTACGCGGCGTTCTGCGCCGCGCTCAACCGCTCCAACCTGCCGACGCTGCTCGGCACGCCGGACGACCGGGTCTCGACCGCCGGGCCCGGCCCCTTCAAGGAGCAGAAGGAGACCATGGCGGAGGTGCGCCTCCAGGACACCGTCGTCAACCTCTCGGAGAGCCCTGTCTCGGCCTGGTCGATGGGCGACTGGACGTCCTTCGGCGCCACCCGGGTCACCGTCCTCGGCCACCCCGCGGTGACCACCTGGGGCCGGACGATGACGCTGTTCGCGCCGGGCGGGAAGAGCAGCCAGGACAGCCCCACCTCGCGGAACCTCGTCATCGCGAAGGACGCCAAGGACCCGGGCGGCCGGGCCTTCGAGATCACCGTCTTCCGCCAGGACGGCAAGAACGTCGAAGACGCGGTCGTGCAGCGGGTCGCCGAGGCCGTGGTCCCGAACCTCCCGGGCTGGGTCGCGGCCCCGTAGGACCGTACGGCCGTCCGGTCGGACAGGCGACGCACGCCCTTCGCGGCCATTCACTCGAACGAGTTATCGAATATCTCTGGCGTGTTGACGCCCCATCAGGCGACGATGGAGGTCGCCGAGCGACCGCACCACACGCCGCTCGGCGACCACCACGCTCAACCGCGCACAGCCGTCAGCCACCCTGGCCGAGCAGCACCCCCAGGGCCTGTTCGAACACCTCGTACATCTCCTCCCCGAACAGCACGAACCGCACCTCCGCCAGCTCCGCGCCCGCCCGCGCGTCACCGCCGTCCAGCACCTCGGCGACGGTGCCGAGCGCGATCCGGGCCGCGTCCGCCGGCGGCCAGCCGAAGATCCCGGCCGACACCGCCGGGAAAGCCACCGCGCCCGCCCCCAACTCCGCCGCCACGCGCAGCGACTCGCGATAACAGGAGGCCAGCAGCTCAGCCCGCGCTTCGTACTCCTCCGCCAGATACACCGGCCCGACGGTGTGCACCACCCACCGGGCCGGCAGCCGTCCGGCCGTGGTCGCCACCGCGCGCCCGGTGGGCAGCCCCTTGCCCCAGTGCGAGGCCCGCAGCCGACGGCACTCCTCCAGAATCTGCGGTCCGCCCTTGCGGTGGATCGCGCCGTCCACCCCGCCGCCGCCCAGCAGGGACGAGTTGGCGGCGTTCACCACCGCGTCCACTCGCTGTTCCGTGATGTCACCCTCGACCAGGGTGATCCGCATCACCATCACCTGCCCCCTTTCCCAGGCCCGCCCGGCAGCCGCCGGAACGGGATCCGAGCCGTCATCCGAGTCTGATCACCACACCGCCACCGGCGTGGCAATAACCACAACGGCGCCGGTCGGCCGAAGAAATCCCCGGAGATCACGTTATGGTCGCGAGAAGTTCCCCGACGCGAGGTGCCAGGCGGGCACTGCGGACGGACGCCGGCCGTTACGCAGTCGGGGAAAGGGAGGAACCACCGATGCCCGCAACGGGAGACGGGCGGGCACCTGGTGCCGCGGACCTGCCGGGCGCCCATGACGGCGCCCCCGTCGGCCATGCCCGTAAGCGCCCGGCAACGACCGGGCCGGCGACGGCAGCTCCCCCGATGCCTCACCCCCGGTCACAGCCGGTCCGGACCGCGCACGGCGGGCGGCACCCGTCACACCTGGCCGAGGTGGGAAACGTTCCGGCACCGGGTGACGGGCCCGCCGACGGCGGCCCCGCACCGCTGCGGCTGCTGGTCATCGAGGACGACGCCTCGGACGCCCAGCTGATCAAGGCCGCGGTCGCCGACAGCGGCACCTCGATCGAGATCCACTGGGCCCGCGGCCTCGACCAGGCCACCCGACTGCTGGCCCAGACCGCCCCCGCCGCCCGGCGCGGGCGCACCCGCGGTCCCGAATTCGGCTGCGTGCTGCTCGACCTGGCCTCCCCGGCCGACCTGCCCCACCCGTCCGACGCCTCGGACGGCCTGGAGGGCCTGCACGAGCTGCTCCGGCGCGCCCCGCACATCCCCGTCGTGGTGCTCACCGACGCCGCCGGAGCCGAACTCGGCGCGGCCGCCGTCGCCGCCGGCGCCCAGGACTTCCTGCTCAAGCACGACACGGACGGCCCGCTGCTGGCCCGCGCCCTGCGCTACGCCGTCGAACGCAAGCGCGCCGACGAGTCCCAGCGCCGCCTGGTCGAGGCCGAGCTGCGCGGCCAGGAGAACGCCCGCCTCCAGCGCCACCTGCTGCCCACCCCGCTGCTGGACGGAGCCGGGCTCTCCTTCACCCGGCGCTACCGCCCCGGGCGGCGCCGCGCCCTGCTCGGCGGTGACTTCTACGACGCCGTGCGCACCGACGACGGCACCGTCCACGTCGTGATCGGCGACGTCTGCGGCCACGGCCCGGACGAGGCCGCGCTCGGCGTCGCGCTCCGGATAGCGTGGCGCACCCTGGTCTTCGCCGGCCTCACCGGCGAAGCCCTGCTCACCACCCTCCAGCACGTGCTGGAGCACGAGCGGCGCAGCGACGAGATCTTCGCGACGCTCTGCATGCTGGTCATCGAGCCCTGCGGCGCCGGCACCGGCCTCGACTCGCTCGGCACCGGCGAGCGGGCCCGGCTCTACCTCGCCGGACACCCGGCGCCGCTGCTGCTCGGCCGCGACCACGCCCCCGTCTCCCTGCCCGCCGACCTCGCCGGGCCCGCGCTCGGACTGCTGCCCTGCCACGACGGGCAGGCCGCCTGGCCCGCGCACGAGCTCGAACTCCTGCCCGGCTGGCGGCTGTTGCTCTACACCGACGGACTGATCGAGGGCCGGGTCGGGGCCGGGTCGCGCCGCCTCGGCCAGGACGGGCTGGCCGACCTGATCGCCGACCACCAGTCCGCGGGGCTGACCCGGGGGCGGCTGGTCGACAGCGCGATCGCCGAGGTGGAGGAGCTGAACGGCGGCGCGCTGACCGACGACGTCGCGGTGCTGCTGCTGGAGCGCAATCCGGTGCAGTTGATCCTCGGCTGAAGGGTTCCGCGCCGGGGGTTCCGCGCAGAGGGGTTCCGCGCCGGGGGTTCCGCGCAGAGGGGTTCCGCGCAGAGGGGTTCCGCGCTGGGCGGTGCCTCCAGGAAACGCCGCAGCCCGGGCGGGTGAGATCCCGCCCGGGCTGCGGCGTTGTCGTCGGCCTACCAGGGGCCGTACGGGCCGGTGTTGCTCCGGCCGCCACGGCCGCTGCCGCCGGTCAGCGCCCGGATCGCCGGGCGGACGTCCACCACGTAGACGATCGAGGCGACCAGGCCGACCAGGGTGCCGATGCTGCCGAGGAAGTTCGCCCCGAACAGCAGGTCCCAACCGAAGCTGATCCCGAGGATGGCCAGCCAGAACCCCTTGGTCTTCTTGTCCGCCGCCCGGTAGGCGTCCTCCCGGCGGGTAGCCGCGTCGAGCAGCGCGAAGAGCTTGTAGCCCAGGATGGCCACGGCCATCCACCAGAACGGGTTCAGGTAGGAAAAGGCCAGGATCTGGAACACTCCGGTCATCGCGATCTCCTACGTCTCTCGGCTTGCCACGCCCCGGGCGGCGCCCATCCTGGCACGGCGACCGCCCGCAATGCTGTCAACGTCCGGCCGTCACCGGATGTGCCCGTGGCCGCGGGCCCCGATCACTCCGTGCTGTCGGGAGCGCCCTTCCGAGCCTTGGCGGACTTCTTCGGCGCGGCGGCGGGGGCACCGTCCTCGACCGGTTCGGCCTCGACCAGTTCGGCGGTCCCGGTGGTGTCGATCGTGTCGATGGTGTCGATGGTGTCGTCCTGCGGGCGGGCCTTGTCGACCACGACCTTGCCGCGCTCGGCCAGCTCGTCGTACGTCTCCTTGGCCTTCACCGCCAACTCGACCGCGCGGGCCACCTGCTGGAGGGCGAAGCCCTGGGCCCGCTCCTGCAGCGCCTTCAGGTCGGCGGGGAAGGTGGTGACGGCCTCGGTGACCTTGGCGGGCGCCCCGGTCAGCAGCTCCTGCGCCTCGTGCAGCTTGGCGGTCGCCTTCTCCTGCGCGGTCTTGCGGTCCGCCGCCAGCGCCTCGACCTTGCCCGGCACCTCGCGCAGCTTCTCGTAGGCGAAGTCCCCTGCGCCGGCCAGGGCGTACAGCGGGGTCGGGTCGGTGAGGGTCTTCTTGATGTCGTCAGTGATCGGCATGGTTACCGGTCCTCCCGGTGGGTGTTCTGGATGGCTGCGCCGTCGGTCGTGGGACCGGAGGCCGATGCGGCGTTCTCCTTGAGGAAGGCGTCGTAGACCGCGAGCAGCGCTTGCTTCTGCTGCTCATTGATCAGCGGATCGGCCAGGATCGAGGCCCGCAGCTCCAGCCCCTCACCCCGCCGTTCCTCCAGGATCCCGGCCTGGACGTAGAGCGTCTCCGCCGAGATCCGCAGCGCCTTCGCGATCTGCTGCAGGATCTCCGCGCTCGGCTTGCGCAACCCTCGCTCGATCTGGCTCAGGTACGGGTTGGACACGCCGGCGGCCTCCGCCAGTTGGCGCAGCGAGTACTGCGCGCTGCGGCGCTGCTCGCGGATGTACTCGCCCAGGGAGGCGACGTTGAGTGAGGCCATGTAGACAGGGTGCGGCAGGGTGCTTGCAATTGCAAGCAGGGTGCTAGCGGGGGCAAGCGGGGGTGTTTGCGTGGCGGGGGGCTTTCGGGAGGGTGGGTGGCCGGGGGCGCGTCCCTCTCGCTGGAGGGGGGTGGGTTGGGGTTGCTGGGGGTGGGTTGGTGCGCGTGTGGGGGGGTTGGTGGGTGGTTAGGCCAGGTGGGGGAGGAGAAGGGCGGTGAGGTGGTGGGGGACGGCGGCCAGTCGTGGCCGCTGACCGAGGCGCCGATCAGGGCCAGGGCGGTGACCCGCTCGGGGTGGGCGAGGGTGAAGTCCAGGGCGGTCTCGCCACCCATGCTCAGGCCGACCAGGGCGGCGCGGTCGAGGCCGAAGTGGTCCAGGACGGCGCGCAGGTCCTCGACGTCGTCGAAGGTCCGCTCCGGGGGCGTGGACCGGCCGAGGCCGCGGGCGTCGTAGCGGATCACGTCGTGGTGGCGGGACAGTTCGGGGACGACGGCGTCCCACAGTCGGGAGTCCATGCCGGAGCCGTGCAGCAGCACCACCGGGGTGCCGGCGCCGCGGCGTTCGGCCCACAGGTGGCCGCCGTCGGGGGTCTGGACTTCGGAATCGGTGCTCATGCGGAGGATCCTTGCAGAGCCGCTTCAGGAGCAGGGTTCGCGTGGGGCGGCGTTGACGGCGGCGGGTTGCGGGCGAGGACCGCGGGCGCGCCCCGGCCTTCGGTCCGGCCACATCACGGGGGTGCCGAGGGGCCGGGGGTCACGCGGCGTCGGGGAGCCGGACGGGCATCAGGACGGAGAAGGTGCCCGCCCGGCCCGGGGTGCGGATGGCGAGCGGGGCGATCGGGCCGCCGAGTTCGAGCAGGAGCTGTTCGGGGTGGCCGGCGCGGAGGGCGTCGAGGAGGAAGTCGCGGTTGACGGCGACCTGGACGTCCCCGGCCGCGGGGGTGGTGGCGACGGTGAGGCCGCCGTCCTGGGTGAGGGTCAGGACGGTGACGGCGCAGTCGGTGCCCTGGGGGCCGGAGGGGAGGGTGCGGGTGGCGCCGGTCTCCACGGCGGCGCGCAGGTCGGCGGCGGGCAGGGTGATCCGGTGCTGCGGGTCGAGCCGGGTGAGGACGCGGTGGTCGGGGTAGTCGAAGTCGAGCGCGGCGCCCTCGATGCGGTGGCCGCCCGTCTCGGCGCGGAAGGTGCCGGCGCCCAGGGTGAGCGTGACCTCGGCCGGGGCGGTGGGGAGCAGGGCACGCAGGGCGTCCGCCAGCGGGGTCGGGACGATGGTGCCGGCGGTCGGCTGCTCGGGTGTGCCGGTGGCGGGGACCTCGGCGAGGGCCAGCCGGTAGCGGTCGGTGGCGACCAGGCGCAGCACCGGGCCGTCCGGTTCGAACAGCACTCCGGCGAGGGAGGGCAGTTCCGGGTCGCCGCAGACCGCGAAGCGGACCGCGTCCAGGGCGGCGGCCAGGCCGTCCGCGGGGACGGTGAGGCAGGTCTCGGCGGGGGTGGTGGTCATCGACTGCTCCCTCTGGTCGATCATCGTGCGGATCAGGGAGAGCTCGCGGCGGGCGTCGGCCAGGCCGTCCTCCAGTCGGCGCAGGTGCGCGTCGAGGACACGTCGGGCCTCGCCGCTGCCGGGGTCGGCGCCGAGCACGGCGCGGATGGCCGCCAGCGGCAGGCCGACCCGGCGCAGCCGGGCCAGCAGCCGGGCGTCGGCGAGTTGGGCGGGCCGGTACCAGCGGTAGCCGGTGTGCGGGTCGACCCAGGCGGGGCTGAGCACCTCGGCGCCGTCGTAGTAGCGCAGGGTGCCGACGCCCAGGCCGCTGTTGCGGGCCAGCTCGCCGATGCTGTGCAGCTCGCTCTCCATGCCGATGACTCTCCGGGTTCGACCTGGTCGAGGGTCAAGCGAGGTGGGCGAGCTTCTGCGGGTTGCGGACGGCGTGGATCGCGGAGATCAGCGGCTCGCCGCCCGGTCCCCGGGTGAAGTCGAAGACCGAGACGGAGTCGACGGCGCCGTGCACGGTGATCAGCACTCCGGGCTCGCCGTTGACCAGCACCGGGCGGGCGGCCGCGCCCTCGCCCAGCTTGTGGAGCAGGCCGAGGATGAAGCGGGCGACCTTCTCGGCGCCGGTGATCGGCCGCAGCGCGGCGGTGATCACGCCGCCGCCGTCGTTCCAGGAGGTGACGTCGGGGGCGAGCAGTTCGAGCATCCGGTTGAGGTCGCCGCCGACGCAGGCGGCGAGGAACTCGTCGGTGGCCCGGCGGCGCAGCTCCGGCGGGGCGTCGTAGCGGGGGCGGCGGGCGCGCACGTGGGCCCGGGCCCGGCTGCCGACCTGGCGGCAGGCGGCCTCGGTGCGGTCCAGGGCCTCGGCGATCTCCGGGTAGGAGAAGCCGAAGGCCTCCTTGAGGACGAACACCGCCCGTTCCAGCGGGGACAGGCTCTCCAGCACCACCAGCAGGGCGACCGAGACGGCCTCGGCGCGCTCGACGCCGTCGGTCGCGTCCGGCTCGGTGACCAGCGGCTCGGGCAGCCAGGGGCCGACGTAGGACTCGCGGCGGACGGCGGCCGAGTCGAGCCGGTTGAGGGCGAGGTTGGTGACCGTGCGGGCCAGGTAGCCGCCCGGGCCGGCGACCGGGCCGGCGACCTGGCTCCAGCGCAGCCAGGTGTCCTGGACCAGGTCCTCGGCGTCGGCGACGCTGCCGAGCATCCGGTAGGCGATGCCGAAGACCATCCGCCGGTGCTCTTCGAAGTCGGCCAGACGGCTCTCTGAAGTGTCGGTCACCCTCGGGACGTTACCGCACGGTAGACGGCGGGGTTCAGCTGCGGAAGGTGTCGTAGGCGGGGGCGAGCAGGGTGGCGAGGTCGCGGCCGTGCACGGTGATGCCGGAGCGGCCGAGGCGGCGCAGCGAGGGTTCGTCCGGCTCCTCGTCGGACTGTTCGGGGCGCAGGGTGAAGTCGCCGCGCCAGTAGGCGGCGATGTTGACCATGGGCGCCTTCGAAGCGACCGGGTGCTGCGGCTGGTCGGTCACGCGTCCTCCTCGGCGACGGCGTCCTCGCGGGTGAGGGCGACGAGTTCGCGCAGGGCCCCGACCGGCAGGTCGGTCAGCCAGTGCTCCCCCTCGCCCACCACGTTGTCGGCCAACGAGCGCTTGGCGGTGAGGAGTTCGTCGATCCGCTCCTCGACGGTGCCGACGCAGACCAGCCGGCGGACCTGGACGTCCCGGCGCTGGCCGATCCGGAAGGCGCGGTCGGTGGCCTGCTCCTCGACCGCCGGGTTCCACCAGCGGTCGAGGTGGATCACCTGGTTGGCGGCGGTCAGGTTGAGTCCGGTGCCGCCGGCCCGCAGCGAGAGCAGGAACACCCCTGGCCCGTCCGGGGATTGGAAGCGGCGGACCAGCTCCTCACGGCGGGCCCGGGGGACGCCGCCGTGCAGGAAGAGCACCTCCTCGCCGAGCCGGCGCTCCAGGTACGGGCGCAGCATGGTGCCGAACTCGGCGTACTGGGTGAAGACCAGCGTCCGGTCGCCCTCGGCCAGCGCCTCCTCCAGCAGTTCGGCGAGTCGGGCGACCTTGCCCGAGCGCTCGCCCAACGGCGAGCCGTCGTGCAGCAGTTGGGCCGGATGGTTGCACACCTGCTTGAGCTTGCCGATCGCGGCCAGCACGGTGCCGCGCCGCTCCACGCCCCGGATGCCCTCGACCCGCTGCAGCAGGTCGGCGACCACGGCCTGGTAGAGACCGGCCTGCTCGGCGGTGAGGTTGCACCAGACGGTCATCTCCTGCTTGGCGGGCAGTTCGACCGCGACCGCCGGGTCGGACTTGAGCCGGCGCAGCACGAACGGGGCGGTGCGGCGCCGGAGTTCGGCGGTGCGCTCGGGGCTGCGGTGCAGTTCGACCGGGATCGCGTAGCGCTCCTTGAAGCGCTCGGCCGGGCCGAGCAGGCCGGGGTTGGCGAAGTCCAGGACGGCGTGGAGTTCGGCGAGCCGGTTCTCCACCGGGGTGCCGGTCAGGGCGATCCGGTGGCGGGTGACGGTCAGTGCGCGGATCGCCCGGGACTGCGCGGTGCCGGTGTTCTTGATGTACTGCGCCTCGTCGGCGACCACCCGGCGCCAGCGGATCGCGCGCAGGGCGGCGCGGTCGCGCTGGACCAGCCCGTAGGTGGTGATGACCAGGTCCACGCCCTTCACGGCTTCGGCGAGTTGCTCCGCGCCGAGACGGTCGGCGCCGTGGTGGACGTGGCGCCGCAGGCCGGGGGCGAAGCGCTCGGCCTCGCGCTGCCAGTTGCCGACCAGGGACATCGGACAGACCAGCAGGGTGGGCCCGGTGGCGCCCTCGGCCCGTTCGGCGGCCAGCAGGGCGAGGGTCTGCACGGTCTTGCCGAGGCCCATGTCGTCGGCCAGCACGGCGCCGAGGCCGAGCCCGGACATCGTGCGCAGCCAGGCCAGGCCGCGCCGCTGGTACGGGCGCAGCTCGGCGCGGAAGTCCGGCGGCAGCGCGAGGGCGTCGGGGTCGGCCGGCTCGGCGGCGGCGCGGCCGGCCAGCAGGTCGCCGAGCGGGCCGTCGGCGCGGACGCCGGTGACCGGCAGTCCGGCGACGGTCGCCTCGGGGTCGAGGGCGAGCCGCAGCAGGTCGGCGGCGGCCAGCAGGCCGTCGCGCTGCTCGGTGAGGAAGGCGAGGGCGGCGGCGATCTGTGCCGGGTCGGCCTCCAGCCAGGTGCCCCGGACCCGCACCAGGCCCTGTTTGGCGGCGGCGAGTTCGGCGAGTTCCTGTTCGGTGAGCGGGGTGCCGTCCGGGCCGAGCGCGGCCTGCCAGCGGAAGGCGACCACGGCGTCCCGGTCGACCTGACTGGTGACGGCGAGGGTGCCGGGCGCGGGCGGGGTGACGGCGCGCAGGGCGAGCCCGAGCCGGGGGCGGCGGCGCCACCAGGCGGGCAGCAGCACGCCGAAGCCGTTCTCGGCGAGCGCGGGCGCGGCGGCGCGCAGGAAGTCGAGCGCGCCGGCCCGGTCGAGCGGGAGGGCGGACGGGCGGGGGCGGTGGCGCAGCCCGTCCAGGGCGGGCCAGCGGTGGGCGGCGCGGGCGAGTTCGACGGCCAGGACGTCGGCGGGTTCCCGGCCGTCCGTGGTCTTGCGGGCGAGCGCGGCGTGCGCGGCGCCGCCCTCGTGCAGGTCGGCGGCGCGGACCAGCAGGGAGGGCTCGTCGACGGCCTGGAGCAGGAACTCCAGCTGCCAGGCGTCGTCGGAGGGGCGGCCCTCGGGGTCGTCCGGGTCGGGGCCGAGCGGTTCGAGCAGGCGGAAGCAAAGCCGCAGTGCGGGGTCCGCGGGTTCGGCGGCGGCGTACCAGGCGTCGATCCGGTGGCGCAGTTCGGCGAAGTCCTCGGCCGGGACGTCGCCGAGTTCGCCGGAGGGGGTGGCGAGGGCGTGCAGCCAGCGGTCGGCGGTGGCGGCGCCGGCCGTGGGGAGGGGCTGGTCGGCGAGTGCGGCGCGGGCCTCGGCGTCCACCAGGGCGCCGAGGGCGGCGTCCAGCAGGGCCTCTCCCGTTCCGGCGCCGGTGGGCCACTCCCCCAGCAGCACCGGCGGGCAGCCCGCCGCCAGCGCGGCGGCCTCGCAGCGCCCGGCCGGGGTGGGGTCGGGCCGCCAGCGGGCCTGCGGGCGGCCGTCGGCCGACACGGGCAGCGGCAGCAGCCGACCCCGGCCGACCGCGCGCCAGGCGAGGTCGTGCACCCCGGTGAGCCAGCGCAGCGAGGGGCCGTACACCACCTCGACCCGGCCGGTGCCGGGCAGGTCGGTGCCGGTGACGGCCCAGTGCGAGTCGTGCACCTCGCCGAGCAGTTGGGCGGCGGCCGCGGCGTCGAAGAGCAGTGCCGGGACCCGCCAGGGGGTGAGGACGGCGCCGCCGCGCGGCGGGGTGACCGGCAGGTCGGGCGAGGGGGCGGGCAGGGCGCCGACGGTGGGCAGCAGCAGGGTGGCCCAGCGTTCGGGGGCCTGACCGGCGAGCCAGCCGAGGCCGGGTCCGATGCCGCCGAGCACGGCGGCCAGTTCGCCGGCCGGGCAGGCGTAGGGGTGGGCGCGCGGGGCGGGCCGGTCGGGCTGCGGTTCGGCGGGGCCGGGGTGGGTGCGGGCGTCCTCGGCCCAGAGCGCGAGCCGTCCGTCCGCCCGCCAGAGCGCGTGCAGGACGAACATGAGGGGCCTCTCGGGGCGGGGAGCCGGTTCTTCGCAGCCTAGCCGCGTGGTCCGACAACGGCCGTCGGGCCGGGCTGTGGGGCCGATCGGGCGAATCAGACGAAAGCCCCCACATCTGTGGTTGAAAATTGAACGACACCGCCGTACGCTGGAGCCAAGAAGTTGAAGCCTAAACAAATGGCTTCGAACCCGAGGAGGAGCCATGGGCCTGTTCAACCGCACCAAGACCGCCACCGCCGCCACCGTCCCCGTCCGGACCCCGGCCGGCCCGGACCTGTCGCACCTGAGCGGCGACTGGGCGATCGACACCATGCACAGCGAGATCGGCTTCTCGGTCCGCCACGCGATGGTCACCAACGTCAAGGGCCGCTTCACCGAGTACGACGGCAAGCTCCACCTCGACGGCGCCACGCCGGGCAACTCCTCGGCCGACCTGGTGATCAAGGTCGCCAGCATCGACACCAACCAGGCCCAGCGCGACGAGCACCTGCGCACCGGCGACTTCTTCGCCGCCGACACCTACCCGGAGATCCGCTTCCGCAGCACCGCCACCGAGCAGCTCGGCGACGACTCCTACCGGATGACCGGCGAGCTCACCATCAAGGACACCACCCGCCCGGTGGTCCTGGAGCTCGAGTACACCGGCAGCGCCACCGACGCCTACGGCGCCGAGCGGGTCGGCTTCGAGGGCAAGACGGTCGTGGACCGCACCGCCTTCGGCCTGACCTACAACGCGGCCCTGGAGACCGGCGGCGTGCTGATCGGCGAGAAGGTCAGGCTCAGCTTCGACATCTCCGCCGTCAAGGCGGCCTGACCCGGCCGTCCACGGCCCCGGCGGCCCCTGCCGCCGCCCACCGACCGCCGCCCCTGCCCACACCCCCGGGGCAGGGGCGGCTTCCCATGCTCCTACCGGCGCCGCGCCCTACCCGCCGACCAGCGCCGCGTCCGCCGACGGCAGCCAGCTGCCCTGCGGGCGACGCAACCAGCCCTCGGCCGCGCCGAGTCCAGCCGCCGCCCCGGCAAGCGCCCGCAGGCCCGGATGGCGTTCGCCGGGCCGGTGCACCAGGCTGACCAGGCTCAGCGGCACCGGCTCCACCAGCGGCACGTTCACCGCCCCCGGGATCCTCGGACCGCCGACCGTGGTCAGCATCGGGTCACCGTGCCGGGCCAGGTAGCGGGCGGTCTCGTCCAGGCCCACCGGCGGGACGTACGGCGCGGCGGCGGTGAGGCCGTGCTCACGCAGCAGCCGCTCGCCGAGGTCGGTCCACTCGGTGGTGGCCGGGTTGCCCGCGCAGATGTCGACGGGGTACCCGGCCAGCTCCGCCAGCCGCAGCACCGGGCGGCCGGCCAGCGGGTGGGTGTCCGCCATCATCACCGAGATCCGCTCCAACCGCACCGGCAGCTGGGCGAGTTGGCCGCGCACCGGGGCGGGCAGCCCGGCGAAGCGGCCGAAGGAGGCGTCCAGCCGGTGCGCCAGCAATTCGGCGGCGGCCGCGGCCAGGCCGCCGTGGAAGCGGGCCAGCAGTTCGCCCTCCGGCCAGTCGGCGCGGGCCCGTTCGAGCACCCGGTCGGCGGTCAGGTCGGGGCCGGTGACATCGCTGTTGAGGTCGAGCAGCAGCGGCCGGGCGGCGGCCCCGGTTCCGGCCTCGGCGAGGATCTCGTCGTGCAGGGCGAGGAGTCGGCGCACCCGGGGCAGCAGCCGCCGCCCGGCCGGGGTGAGCTCGACGCTGCGGGTGGTGCGGGTGAACAGTGCCTCGCCGAGCAACTCCTCCAGGGAGCGGACGTCCCGGCTGAGCGCCTGCTGGGCGACGTGCAGCCGCTCGGCGGCCCGGCCGAAGTGCAGCGTCTCGGCGGTCGCGAGGAAGCCGCGGAGCAGTCGGGGGTGCAGGTCACGGGGCATGCCCGGCAGATTAACAACACCGTGTTGTGAGTGCGGCGAAACAGGTGTTGGACGCCCGGCCGCCACCGCGGCCAGGCTTGGCGCATCCCCTTCCGTCCTGATGTCCAGGAGCCCGCTTGCCCTCGCCCGCCCTCCTCGCCTCCTACCGTCGGCTGTTCTCGGCCCCCGGCGCCGCCGCCTTCACCCTGGCCGGGCTGCTCGGCCGGCTCGCGCTGTCGATGAACGGCGTCTCGCTGGTGGTACTGCTCGCCGAGCGGCGCGGCTCGTACGCGCTGGCCGGGACGGTCTCGGCGGCCGGGCTGGTCACCGGGGCGATCGGGATGCCGCTGCTCGGACGGCTGGTGGACCGCTACGGGCAGTCGCGGGTGGCCGTACCGGCCGCGCTGTACAACGCCGTCCCGCTGCTCGCCCTGCTGCTCTGCGTCCGGCTCGGCGCACCGGACTGGACGCTGTACGCCTGCTGGGCGGCCTGCGCGGCCGCACCCAACCTCGGCGGCATGGCCCGGGCCCGCTGGGCGCACCTGTACCGGGACGACCCGGCCGCCCGGCACCTGGCCAACTCCCTCGAACAGGCCCTGGACGAACTGTGCTTCATGGCCGGGCCGGTGCTCGCGATGCTGCTCTGCACGACGCTCGCCCCGGAGGCCGGACTGCTCACCGCCGGCGCCCTCGGCACCACCGGCGCCCTGCTGTTCGCCGCCCAGCGGCGCACCGAACCGCCGCTTCCCGTACGGGCTTCGACCGAGCAGCGACACGGCTCCCCGCTGCGGGTGCCCGGGCTGCGGGTGCTGGTGCTGACCTTCCTGGCCACCGGCACGGTCTTCGGCGCGACCGAGATCACCACGGTGGCCTACGCCGACGCGCTCGGCCACAAGGCGGCGGCCGGCGGACTGCTGGCCCTGGTCGCGGCCGGCTCCTGCGTGGCCGGGCTGCTGTTCGGTCTGCTGACCCCGCGTCGGGCACCCGGCACGCGCTTCCTGACCGGGGCGGCCGCGATGGCCGGGGTGCTGCTGCTGCCGCTCGCGGCCGGACTGGGCGGGGCCGGGCTCGGGGTGCTCGGGGTGGCGCTGTTCGCGGCGGGCACGGCCACCGCGCCGACCATGGTGACCGGCATGACGCTGGTTCAGGAGCTGCTGCCGCAACGGCAGTTCAACGAGGGGATGGCGGTGGCGGTGTCCGGCATCGTGGTCGGCATCTCGGCCGGCGCGGCGCTCGCCGGGACGGTCGCCGAGCACGCCGCCCCCGGCACCGGCTACGCGCTGCCGGCCTCGGCCGCCGCGCTCGCCCTGCTGATCGCGCTGGCCGGGCGGCGGCACCTGATGGCGCGAAAGGGACCGGCCGCGGCGCGAAAGGAGCAGGCGCCGGAAAATCCCGAGCGGGTTGTCAGTGCCTCCGTCTAACTTCGAGGCATGGCGGAAATCACCTACGTCCAAGGCGATGCCACCACGCCCCAGGGCAAGGGCGTGAAGGTGATCGCGCACGTCTGCAACGACCTCGGCGGCTGGGGCAAGGGCTTCGTGCTCGCGCTCTCCAGACGCTGGCCCGAGCCCGAGGCGGCGTTCCGACGCTGGCACCGGGAGCGGGCGAAGAACGACTTCGGCCTCGGCGCCCTGCAGTTGGTGCAGGTCGAGCCGTACGTCTGGGTGGCCAACCTGGTCGGCCAGCGCGGCATCCGGACCGGGCGCTCCACCGGAGTGCCGGTGCGGTACGAGGCCATCGACACCGCGTTGGCCGCCCTGGGTGAGCGCGCGCTCGAACTCGGCGCCTCCGTCCACATGCCGCGGATCGGCTGCGGACTGGCGGGCGGGCGCTGGGCCAGGGTCGAGCCGCTGGTGGCGGCCCGGCTGACGGCGCGCGGCATACCTGTGACGGTCTACGACGTCGACTGACCGCTGGTCGACGTCCGGCCGGAGACCGGCCCGGGCGCGGCCGGCCAGGCGTACACGTACTCGGGCAGCAGGTAGCCGCCCGGGAAGGCGCCCTCCTGTGCCCTGATCCGTATCCCGCCCTCGCGCTCGTAGAAGGCGACCGCGCGGGTGTTGCCGCTCAGCACCTCCAGGTACAGCTCGGCCCCGGGGTGCCGCTCGGCGGCCTCGGCGCGGGCGGCGGCCAGCAGTTCGCGGCCGATCCCGCCGCCGGTGCGGCCGGGGCGGACGTGCAGGTTGTCCACCAGCACCCGGCCGTCGGGCTGGGGCACCAGATAGACGAACCCGGCCGTCTCACCGGCCTGTTCGGCGATCAGCAGGACCGGAGTGTTCTCCGGCTCACCGTAGTCCGCCGCCAGGCGCAGCTCCCACAGCTCGCGCCGCTGGGCGGCCAGTCCGTCCCCGATCGCCTCGTCGGGGACGATCCCCCGGTACGTGGTGCGCCAGCTGTCTGCATGCAGCTCGGCGACGTGCACGGCGTCCTGCGCTCCGCCGTGCCGGATGGTGGTCTGCCCTGAACCGATCATGTGACGAGCCTCCCACAACAATGGAGTTGAACATGTTCAATCGAACCCGCTACAGTTCCCAACAGCTTTTGAACGCGTTCGAAATAACGGGGGTGGTGGTCGCGGTACCGGATGCGGAGGGGGCATACGGTGCCGCGAGCACCGACAACACCGACACCGGATGGAACGTCGTCTCCGGTTAGGCTCGTGCACGTGGACGACCTGGCAGCGACGAACCGAACGGACGGCGAGAAGGGTGCGGCCGAGCTTGCGGCCGCACCCGGCACGGACACCGGGCCCATGCCCGGTGGCCGGGCGCAGCCAAAGACCGACAAGAGCGAGGCGACCCGGGCGCTGATCCTGGAGACGGCCATGCGGCTGTTCCAGGAACGGGGCTACGAGAAGACCACGATGCGCGCGATCGCCACCGAGGCGGGCGTCTCGGTCGGCAACGCCTACTACTATTTTTCGGCGAAGGAATTCCTGATCCAGGGGTTCTACGACCGGATGACCCACGACCACGCGGCCGATGCCAGGCAACGCATGGCCCACACCCGGGACTTCGCCGAGCGGCTGCAGATCGCGCTGGTCTCCTGGCTGGACACGGCCGCCCCGTACCACGAGTTCGCCGCGCAGTTCTTCCGCACCGCGGCCGACCCGACCAGCTCGCTGAGCCCGTTCTCCGACGAGTCCCACCCGGCCCGGGCGACGGCGGTCGAGCTGTTCCGCGAGGTCCTCCAGGGCTCCGACCTGGCACCGAAGCTGGACGCCGAACTGGGCGAGCTGCTGCCCGACGTGCTCTGGCTGCACCTGATGATCGTCGTCCTCTACTGGGTCTTCGACCGGACCGAGGACACCGAGCGGACCAGGGAGTTCGTCCGGCGCTCGACCCCGATGGCGGCCCGGCTGATCAACCTCTCGCGCTACCGGGTGTTCCGGCCGATCGTGCGCGACGCCAAGGGACTGATCCAGGATTTCATCCTGCCCACGATCGGCAAGACGGCCGTCAAGTAGCGCCTCCGCCAAGGATCTTGTGGCACGCCGGAGGCCGGCCCGCAAAGCGCGGGCCGGCCTGGGGCGCATTGGCGGCTCAGAACTCGGTCGGCGTCCAGGCCCGCAGCGGGGCGCGCAGCAGCAGGTCGGCGGCGGCCGCCGCGCCCGGGCGCAGCTCGGTGAGCAGGGCGGCCGCGGCCAGCCTCGGAGCCGTCTCGGAGCCCAGGTAGAGCGATCCCAACTCGGAGGCTCCGAGGGCGAGATCGGCATCGTCGGTGGTCCGGGTGCAGCGGCCGGTGCCGTCCCCGGCGACCTCGATCGCGAAGCGGCCGGAGGCGTAACCGAGCCGGTCCTCGATCTCCAGCACGACCCGGCCGGGGGCACCGTACGTCCGGGCGTTGAACGCGGCCTCGACGTCCAGCAGCCGCAGCCACATGGCGTCGGAGTTGTCCTCGCGCGGCGTCGCCGCGCGCGGGTCCTGGAGCAGCAGCGGCAGCGGGTCGTCCGGGGAGAGGCTCTCCACCACGACCTTGCGCACCCAGTCGACGGAGAGGACCAGCCGCCACAGCTCGGCCGCGGTGGGCAGATCGAGGGCGATGAACTCGTCCACGGTGAGCACCGAGTCGGGGTAGGCCCCGTCCCACTTGTTCTCGACCCGGTAGACCACCAGGCCGGTGACCTCGCCGTCGGCGTCCCGGTGGACGGCGGTGAACGGCTCCTTGAAGTCGTTGCCGGGCACCTGGATCTCGTTGGTGCGGCGTTGCCACCAGATCTCGCCCCGGGTGATCGCGCCCGGCTGGGTGAGCCGCCAGCGGTCGTACAGCTCGGCACCGAACTCGCGCTGCTCGGCCAGGCTCACGAAGTCGATCCGGCCGCCGGGCACGCCCGGCAGGCCCTCGCGCAGACCGCGGGTGCGCCCCAGGTCGATGTTCCAGCCGCAGCCCCAGGTGGCCGGGCCGAAGCCGAAGCGGCCGTAG
Organism: Kitasatospora sp. NPDC101155; assembly: GCF_044768305.1. Classification (NCBI taxonomy): domain Bacteria; kingdom Bacillati; phylum Actinomycetota; class Actinomycetes; order Kitasatosporales; family Streptomycetaceae; genus Kitasatospora; species Kitasatospora sp. NPDC101155. The sequence goes on from NZ_JBIWPN010000005.1 coordinate 328,261, forward strand.
ATGTTGTACTCGGCGGCCATCAGAACGGCGACCGCGCAGCCGCGCTCGGCGGCGGAGGCGAGGTCGCGCCGCATCATCGCGCTGAGCAGGCCCCGGCGGCGGTGCGTCGCGCTGACCGTCACGTTGGTGATCGCGTCGGCCTGGACGACGGCCCCGCCGGGGACGGCCAGTTCGACGTCGAAGCTGCGGTAGGTGGCGATCTGGCGGTCCCCGTCGAACCCGGCCAGCATCCGGCCCGGCTCCCACTGCATGCGGCGCAGCTCCGGCGCGACACCCGCGTGCGGGCGCAGGAAGCCGAAGTTGAGCGCCCGGTTCCAGGCCTCCACCTCCTCCACGGAGACGGCTCGGACCTGGAGCCCGTTCACGGTGTCAACGGAGGTGTCATCGATGGTGCTGCCCATCGGGCCACCGTACGGCGGTGGCCCGATGGGCAGCATCCGATTTATTCCGTGCCCGACCCGGTGTGCTCCCCCGGTGTCACGACCCAGTGGTTGGTGCGCAGCATCCGGTCCGCGAAGTCGAGGTCGCGTTCGCCGAGCAGCCGGAAGCCGAGCGCCCGGCAGATCCCGTTGGACGGGCCGTTGGTCACCCCGGGGTTGGCGTGCACCTCGCCCCAGCGGCCGTCCTCGGCGGCGGCGTCCAGCAGTTCACGCACCGCCGCCTTGGCGAGGCCCCGGCCCTGGTACTCGGGCAGCACCATCCAGCCGATCTCGGTGACGGCGGCGCCGCCCTCCTCGTCCTGCCAGAGCACGATCGTGCCGGCCGCCCCGCCGTCCTCGGCGCCGTCCGGGACGATCACCTTGATCCAGGCGCTGTCCGCCGCCGCCAGTTCGATGTCCTTGCGCAGCCGCGCCTCCACCTTCTCCCGCGGCAGCGGCCCGCCCAGCTCGGCCATCATCGCCTCGTCGCACCGCATCCGGACGTACGCCTCGATGTCGCCCGCTTCGACGTTCCGCAACCGCACGATGCCTCCTCAGAAGTGCTCGGAGCGGCCACGTTAGCGCCGGCCACCGACACTGGTGCTCCGGCTGGTCTTCGACCCGGTCGACGGGGGTTGCGGCTCCCCGACCGGTCGGTAGCCTGCGGAGCACACCACGACGCACAACGGGGGGACGCATGGGAGTCGGCGAGCTGCTCGCAGAGAAGGAAGCCCGGGCGAAACGGAACGTGGACCTGCTCGGGCGGGCCTGCCGGGTGGTCCTGACGCTTGCTGGTGCTGGCGGGCTGGGCCTGGACCCTCTACCTGGCCTTCCTCGCCTCCTGTGAGGTCGGCCACCACGAGAGCCAGTGCGCGGACCGCACCTGGAGCACCGTCCGCTTCGGCGTGGTGACGGTGCTGGTCACCTTCGCCTGGCTCTGGCAGGTGGCCGCCCGCCGGATCCGGCGGCTGGAGGACGAGCTCGCCGAGCGGGACTGACCGGGTCGGCCCCGCGACACCTCCGTCGGGTTCCGCCGCCGGAGCTGCCGCCGACGGTTGACCGGTCGCCGCATTCGTTCGTGCGCGGCGAGGAGGCCGACGGCTGTGGCGAGGTACGTGATCACCCCGGAGGCGGCCCTGCGGCTGGCCCGGGACGGGACGGGAGTCCCCAACGGGCACCGGCTGCTGGCCCCGACCCTGCTGCGCTCGCAGCTGCCGGCGCTGCTCTACGGCGCGGTCCGGCGGTCCGAGCTGACCAGGGCGGATGCCGAGCGCGCACTCGGCGGGGTGCGCGCCCTGCGGATCCGGCTGCTCGGCGACCGCGTCCTGCAGGCCACCGCCTGGACGATCGCCGAGCAGCTCGGCCACCCCGACACCCTCGCCGCCGAGTACCTGGCGCTGACCCGGCTCCAGGCGGACGCCCTGGTCACCCTCGACCCGAGGCTGGCGAGGGCCGCGAAGGGTGTGGTGGCGCTCACCCCGCTTGAGGAGCTGACCGGGCGTCAGCCTCGGCCGTCAAGGGCGGGCGTAGAAGTCGGGGGTGCCCATGATCCAGAGGCTGGCCTGTTTGACCGGCATGCCGACGCGGGGGGCCTCGATCATCTGGTCGTCGCCGATGTAGAGGCCGACGTGGTGGATGTCGGCGGCGCGGCCGGTGTCGGTCCAGAAGACCAGATCGCCGGGGCGCAGTTGGCGGTAGGTGATCGGGGTGGACTGGGCGTACTGGTCGGCGGCGAAGTGGTTGAGCTCCTTGCCGCCGGTGCGCCAGGCCATCATGGTCAGCCCCGAGCAGTCGTAGCCGTCCGGGCCCTCCCCGCCCCAGATGTACGGAAGGCCGATCTTGGAACGGGCGAAGGCCACGGCGGCGGCCGCGCCCTCGGCGGACCAGGGGCGGGCGACCGGCGGCACCGCCGGGGTCTTGGCCGCGGCGGCGGCAGCGGCTGCCGCCTCGGCGTCGCGGGCGGCCCGTTCGGCGGCGGCACGGGCGGCTGCCTCCGCATCGCGGGCGGCGATCGCCTCCAGGGCCTCGCGGCGCTTGCGCTCCAGCTCGACGGTGGTGTTCCGGGCGGCGGCCAGGTCGGCGAGCAGGCGTTCCCGGCGCTGGGTGGCGGCGGCGACCTCGTCCTGCTGGGCGGCCAGCCGCTGCCCGGCCCGCGCCTTGGCGGCGCCGACCTCGGCCGCGGCCTTCTCGGCGGCCGCGGTGGCGGTGCGGGCGGTGGCGGAGGCGGCCTTGGCGGCGGCGGCCGTGGAGGTGGCTGCGTCCAGGATCTGCCGGGTCCGCTCGCTGGCCACGCCGACCGCGGCCGCCCGGTCGCCGGCCTCGCGCGGGCCGTGGGCGCCGAGCAGGGCGTTGAGCGCGGACAGTTCGGCGCCCGCTCCCTGGCGGTACATCTCGGCGGCCAGTCCGGCGGCGGCCTCGGCGGCCTCGGAGCGCTCGGCCTCGGCGGCGGCCGCGCGCCGGGCGGCTGCGGTCTCGTCGGCGCGGGCCCGGGTGAGGGCGAGCTGGGCGCCGTTGTAGGCCTCGACGGCCTGTTCGGCGCTGCGGCCGGCCTGGTCGAGTTCGGTCCGGGCGGCGGTGAGCGCGGTCTCCAGGGCGGCGACCGTGGCGGCCTTGCCGTCGGCCTCGGCGCGGGCCCGGTCGATCTCCTCGCTGGTCGGGTACGGGTCCGCTCCCCCGGCTTCTCCCCGGGCCTGGCCGGGGACCGGTTCGGGCTCGGCGGGGGCGGCCTGGGCGGCGGGGAGCAGCCCGAGCAGGGCGGTGAGGGACAACAGGAGGGTCGGCAGGAGCCTGCGCGCCACGAGACATCCCTTCTCACGGGTCCGAGGGGACGGCGGCGGACGCCGAGCGGCGCGCGGGCGGGCGGCCGGATGGCGGGGAGTCCGATGAATCGTCCCATTACATGACAGAACGGTCACTCGCCGCCCATGTTCTCAACTCCGGCGCTTTTCACACCTCGAACGCGCTCTGCCAGCCGGGTGACCATCCGATGATCCGACCGGACGTCAACTCCCGCCGGGCGCGCACTGCATACGAACTACCGGTGGATCCGGCGGGTTCGCGTCCGCAGGTGGGGGTGTCGCTCGGGCCGGCGCTCCTGCCCGGTCGGGCCCAGCACGTACGTCCGATTGCGCCCGGCCCGGACCGTACGGCGGCGCTGCTTCGCCCCTCGGGAACGGCCCGGACCGCTGCCGGAGGCGCCCTCCACCGCCTGCGCCTGCGCCGTGGGCGGGAGCGCCGCCGCCCCGGCGGCGGCCGCTGAGCGCCGGTCGACCAGCCGGGCCTGGCGGCGGGCCAGCGCCCGGGCGGCGTGCGCGTCGAGGTGGGCGGAGGCCCGGGCGGCCATCCGCTCCGCGACCCGGTGGGCGGCCGGGTGGTTGGCGGACACCTTGTCGGGGGCGCCGGCGATCAGGTCGAAGAGCCAGGTGCGGGCCCGGTCGGCGCGCCGGTGCAGCAGGCGCTCACGCCGCAGCGCACGCGCCCGGCGCCTGGAGCGCGGCTTGTACCGCCAGCGGGCCCACGGGCTGCTCGGGCGGGCCAGCCGGATCGCGCCGATCCAGGACAGGCCGGGGATCATGATCCCGAGCAGGCCGGTCCACATCTTGCCCTTGAGCAGGGAGATCACCGAGGCCAGCGCGTTCACCGAGATCACCGTGATCAGGCCCCACCGGGTCTCCTCGCCGGGCAGGGCGCCGAACGGCACGTACCCGATCAGCAGCAGGGCGGTGAACAGGATCCCGAAGATCACCGCGTCCACCGACTTGCGGCCCTGCTCGCTCCAGTACACGTCGTCCAGGTGCAGGATCAGCGCGAACTCGTCCAGCACCAGGCCGCAGCCGATGCCGAAGAGCAACCCGAACAAGTTGATCCACGGGGTCCCGCCGTGGGTCGCGAACACCCCGATGCCGCCGACCAGCAGGAAGCCCAGGCCGAACACCATGTGGTGGATGTGCAGGCCGCCCGGGGTGACGTTGCCGGGCCACCAGCGCACCTGGGCGCGGATCATCCGCACGCTGAAGCGGATGAAGACGAAGGAGGTGATGAAGCCGACCAGCAGCAGGAACAGCGGTTGCTTGTGCGCGTTGACGATGTGCTCGCGGTAGCCGTCCAGCAGTGTGGTCATGGGTCTTACCTTCGTTCCTGGTCCTGCGTCCTGCCCGCCGTGACATGGCCCGGGGCCCAACACGCCTCCAACACCGGCCGACGTGCGATCAGAACCCCCGGGTGCGCTTCGCCGCCCGGCGCGGCACCGCCGGGTAGAGCGAGGGGAGCTCGGCGCCGACCGGCAGCTTCAGGAACAGCCGGGCGATCTCCCCACCGAGGTTCACCCCGACCGCCAGCGCCATCGCGATCGCCGCCGCCCGGAAGACCGACACCAGGCCGGTGCTGGAGTGCCCCTGGGCGAAGGCCAGCATCCCGAGGTAGAGCGCCGAACCCGGCATCAGCGGGCCGATCGCGGCGGTCACGTACGGCAGCGCCGAACCGTTGCGGTAGCGCGCCATCAGCTGGCCGAAGAGGCCGACCAGGCCGGCTGCCACGCCCGTCGCCGCGATCGGGTTGACACCCGCGTTGTAGACCAGCGCGCCGTAGCTGGCCCAGCCGATGCCGCTGTTGACGGTGACCAGGGCGAGGGTGCGGCGGTCGGTCTGCAGCAGCATCGCGAAGGCCAGGGTCAGCAGCATCGCGGCGACCATCTGGACCGGCGGGTAGCTGATGCCGGCCAGGCTCTCGTCCGGCTTCAGCTTCGCCTCGAAGCCGACCCCCAGGTAGAGGATCACCATCACGCCGATCACGATGCCCGCGACCAGGTAGACCACTTCCAGCAGGCGGGCCGCGGCGGTGATGTAGAAGCCGGTCAGACCGTCCTGGACGGCGGCGACCAGGGCGCGCCCGGGCAGCAGGGCGAACAGGCCACCGGTGATCACGACCGAACCGCGCAGGCCCCAGTCGTTGAAGGACAGGATGATGCCCGAGGCCGCGGCCGGCATCGCGGCCGCCACGAACTGGTAGAACTCCGGCAGCCGGCGCCGGGCCAGCGCGGAGGCCAGCCGGTCGCCGAGCACGGCCGCGACGAAGGCGCTGGCGAAGACCAGCCAGGCCTTGTCGTCGATCCGCCCGCCGACCAGGAAGGTCGCCGCGCCGGCCAGCAGACCGGTGGTCAGGGCGAGCAGCCAGGCCGGGTACGGGTGCCGGTTGCGGCGGATCAGGGCCAGCCGGCGGTAGGCGTCGTTGACCGTCACCTTCTCCGCGGTGATGTCGGCGACCAGCTCGTACACCGCGTTCAGCCGGGTGTAGTCGGAGGTGCGGCGGCGCACCACGCGGTCGGCGGTGACCGGCGGCTCGACCAGCGAGGGCTGGTACGAGATGCCGATCAGGGTGAAGGTCACCTGCGGCTCGCAGCGGTCCAGCCGGTAGGCGTGCGCGATGCCGAGCATCGCCGCCTCGACGTCCTCGGCGCCCTCGCCGCTGGCCAGCAGCAGCTCGCCGATGCGCAGCGTCAGGTCGAGGATGCGCGGGACGTTGCGGGTGGTGCCGACGGAGGGGTGCAGCTCACGGGCGGTCCGCTCGAAGGCGGGGCGCTCGGACATCGGGGTGCGCAGCAGGGTGCGCATCCGGTCCGGCCAGGGCGCCTCGCCGGGGCCGCCCGGGGTGAGTTCGGGGATCGGGATGCCGGTGGGCGGGGTGTAGCCGGCCGCGCGCCACTCCTCGGGGGTGAGGGTGTCCTCGGCGACCGAGCGGCGGCGGGCCGGGCGCTCCGCCCCGGGGCGGGCGTCCCGGGGATGCACGTCGACGGCGAGCTCGGGGTGCGGCTCGGCGCGTGGCGGCGGAGTCGGTTCCGGGGTCGGTTCCGGCGTCAGCAGGCCCTTGGTCTCGGGGACGGGCGGGGCGAGCGGGACGACGACGGTCGGCTCGACGGGCGGGGCGGGGTGGCCGAGCAGGCCCTCGGTGGGCGGTGCGTCGGCGGGGTGCACCGGCTTCGGCGGCGCCTGCCGCGCCTGACGGACCGCCCGGCCTCCCCTCGTCCGCTTGCCCGCACCCGGTCGGCCCCGCTTAGGCACTTCCACTCCTCGCCGCCCCTGGTGGCCGCCGGCCACCCTTCGATCTCGGGTTACACCTTGCCTGATCGAACAGCGTGACGCACATGTACGCGACGTCCCGTGACCTGCGCCGCGATCGCCTACCCGGCGCGGTGGCGGGCGGCGGACGCCGTGCCGGAACGGCGGGCCCGGAGCAGTTCGATCGCCACCGGGATCACCGAGACCAGCACGATGCCGACCAGGATGGCCTCGATGTTGTCCCGGACGAAGGGGATCTGCCCGAGGAAGTAGCCGAGCACGGTGACGCCCCCGCCCCAGAGCACGCCGCCGGCCCCGGCGGTCAGTGGTGACCGTCGGGGCCGGGGTGGCCGGGGTGGCCGGGGTGGCCGGGGTGGCCGGGGGAACAGGGGCTCAGAGCCCGTAGCGCTCGATGATCTCCGTGTGCCGGCCGAGGTCCGCCTCCGCCGCCTTGGCCAGGTCGAGCCAGGCGAGCGGGTGCTCCCAGCCGGCGGTGAGCCGGTGCAGCAGCGCGTCGGCCTCGGCGGCCGAGGCGGTCGGGGGCACCCCGAGCGCGGCGTAGATGCCGGGCAGCTGCTCCTCCTCGTCCTCGTCCGCCGGGTCGTGGACGCTGTACTGCTCCCCGCTGTACGCCCAGACCGCGTAGCCGCTCTCCCGCAGGTCGTCGCGCAGCGCGGCCCAGGCCTCGTCGCCGGGCCAGGCGCCGTCGATCCAGTAGGTGGTGTAGCCGGCCGGGTCGAGCGGGGCCAGCAGCTCGAACACCGGGCGCCAGCCCACCCGCTCCGCCTCGGGGACGTCCTCTCCCGGCGGCTGCTCCAGCAGGGCCGGGGCGAACACCACCACGTCGCCGTGGTTGAGCGTCAGGTCGTCGCCCAGCACCGGCAGGATGCGGGCGGTGGCCGGGCCGGTCCGGACGGCGGGCAGGTCGGCCGTCGCGCCGTTGGTACGGGTGGCGCGGACCGTGACGAGCTGCCACTCCTCGTCGACCGGGCCCTCGGGCTCGTCGAACTCGATGCCGATCCGCGCGCCGGTGGAGCGGACCACGGCCCAGTCCCGGTTGGCGGTGGCCGCGGTGATCAGGTGCCAGAGGTCGGGCTCCTGGACCGTCCGGTACAGCTGTTCCTCTCCGGCCTCCTCGGCCGGCAGGGCGTGCTCCAGCAGGTCCTGGTAGAGCCGCTGCGCGGTGGCGTGGTCGCCCAGCCGGGTGGCGGCGGTCGCGGCCAGCCGACGGGTGTTGATCCGGCTGTCGTCCAGCGCGAGGATCGCCTCACACTGCTCCAGCACCTCGGCCCAGCGGCCCTCGGCGGCGGCCCAGCGGGCGCGGATCCAGTGCCCGTCGGACGGGCTGGTCACGGCCAGCCGCTCGGCGAGGCGGCGCACCCCCTCGGCGTCCGCGGCCTCGATCAGGGCCTGGCCGAGGGTGCCGGTCAGCTCCTCGCTGCCCGGGTCGGCCTCCAGCCGCCGCCACAGCAGGTCGGCGGCGGCCCGGGCGTGGCCGAGGCCGCCGAGCACGTTGGCCAGCAGGAGGGTCAGTTCGGTGGCGCCGGCCTGCTCACCCTGGTACCGGTCCAGGGCGACGGAGAGCAGGTCGGCGCCGGTCTCGTAGGACACCCGGGCCTCGGCCAGGTGCGCCGGCAGTTCGCCGGGCGGAACCGGCAGCTCGGACACCGGCAGTGCCTCGGCGGCCGCGCGCAGCGCGGCGACCTCCTCGGCCACGCCGTCGGTGCGAAGCAACTGGGTGAGCTTACGCTCCCCCGTCGCGGCGAGCGTGAGCGCCACCGTGCGGGCGCCGCGGGCGACGGCCAGCCGACCCGCCACCAGCAGCAGGTCCACGCACGGGCGGTGCGAGCCGGTGGCGTCCAGGTACCCGACCCAGTCGGCCAGCACGGCGCCCAGCTCGGCGTCGTTCTCCCAGGCGCCGGCCGCGACCAGCAGGGCGACCGTCTCCGCCCACGCCTGGCGCAGGTCGGCGTGGTGCCCGGCAGCGTCGCGGGAGGGCAGCAGCGGGAGCGCCTGCGCCGTCCGGCCGAGCGAGGCCAGCGCACGGGCCCGCAGCAGGCCGCCCCAGAGCCGGTCGCTCTCGTCGAGCTCGCGGCCCCGGGTGCGCTCGGCCTGTTCGGCGGTGTCGACCAGCGCGAGCACCTCCTCGTGCCGGCCCAGCCGGTGCAGGGTGCCGGCCCGGGCGTGGTGGAAGTGCAGCGAGAGGCGCTCGCCGGCGGCCTGTATTCGGGCGGCCGCGGTGTCCAGGTGGCTGAGCGCCTCGGCCGGGCGGCCGTCGTCCTCCAGCGCGTCGGCGTACTCGCGGGAGAGGCAGTCGAAGCAGGCGCGGGCGGGCTCGATCCGCTCCAGCGTCTCGGCGAGCACCTCCAGCCGCTGCGGCACGTAGCCGGGGCCGTCGACCCGGGCGTGGCAGATCGCGAAGTCCTGCACCACGCAGACCGACTGCGGGCAGCCGGCTGTCTCCTCGCGGTGGGCGAACTCCAGCAGCTCGACCGCCTCGGGCAGGGCCTGCTCGCCCTGGTGGCGCTTGTTCAGCAGGTTCTGCATCCGCCAGTGCCGCAGGTAGACCTCGACCCAGGGCAGGCCGAGCGCCCGGGCGGCGGCCACCGCCTCAGGGTAGACCGCGTCCAGCTGCTCGTTGCGGCCCTCGTTGGCGTGGCCGGGGAGCTCGTAGATGGCGTCGGCCAGCCGCCGGTGGCCGGCCTCGGCGAGCTGGCGGTGGGTGTCGTGGACCCAGGCCCAGATGTCGGTCGTCATGCGTGCTCCCCGTGCGTCGTGCTGATCAGTTGTCTACCGCAGGCCACTGACAATCCGTCGGCCATGCCCGTCACGCCTCGCCCGAGAGCGCCCCGGGGCTGTCCGGGACGGACGGCAGGCCGGCCGGGACGGCGGCGGTCAGTGCGGAGACCGCGGTGCCGATGCCGGCCAGCGCGGCGCCGAGGTCCCCCTCGGCGGGGCCGGCCGAGGCGGAGGCCATGATCACCTTGAGCGAGCGGAGCAGACCGGCCGCGGTGGCGCTGCCGGTGTGCCCGGTGCGGTAGGCGGTGAGCAGGTCCTGGACGGCCGGGCAGGCCAGGTTGAGGTAGAGCCGGGCCTTGGCCCCGCCGTCGGTGCGGGCGGTGAACGCCCGGGCCAGCCGCAGCGCGGCGGACGGGATCCGGGCGTCGGCCTGGTCGTCCTCGATCCGGGCCTTCAGCTCGGCCTCGCGGTCCGGCACCAGGACCAGCGGCAGGCCGGGCGGGTCGAAGCGGGCCGGGACGAGCTGCTCGCCCGGCTCGGCGAGCGCGCCGGCCAGCCAGGCCGACTCCTCGGGCGGCAGGGGGCGCTCCGGATCGCGGAAGAGTTCGCGGTTGCCGCGCTCGCTGCCCAGCTCGACCAGCCGACAGCCGCGCAGCTGGGCGTAGCGGCGCAGGAACGGCAGGACGGCGTAGCGGTCGCCGCGGGCGATCGGCACCTGCATCGCCCGGTAGAGCATCTCCTCGAAGCCGCCGCCGCTGCCGAGCGCGACGTGCACCGCTCCGCCGCCGGCCGCGCGCAGGCCGCCGGCGGTGAGGTCGCCCTGCGAGGTCGGCACCGGGACGTCGTCGGCGAGCAGGGTGAACAGCCGGTCGTCGCAGAGCGCGGCACCGAGCAGGTCCTGGCCGTGCCGGGTGAGGATGCGGCGCCAGGCGGCGGGCCGCAGCCGGGCCGTCTCGTACAGGCCGTCCACGATGGCGTCGGCGAGGGCCTTCTGCAGCGCGCGGTAGTGCTCGTCGCGCTGGAGGTCCTCGCGGCTGGCGGTGGGGGTGAGCCGGCTGGACTCGACCACGCCGCCGATGAACCCGGCCCAGCTGGGCAGCAGGTCGCGGGCGTCCTCGGCGAGCAGCATGCCGCGCAGGTAGACGGCGAGGTCGCGGTTGTCGCTGCTGCCGTAGGTGCCGCCGTCCTGGACCCAGAGCAGGCCGATCGCGTCGGTGCCGCCCTCGACACCCCCCTCTTCCCGGACGGGCTGCACGGGGAAGGCGGTGAGCGGCTCGAACCGGCGGCCGAAGGCGGTGGCGAAGCGCATCCGGGCGGTGTGCTGGTCGCCGTCGAGGTTCTGCCGCCAGGGCACCTGGACGGAGTTGACGGGCTCGGTGTCGTCGCCGACGTAGACCGGTATCGGCAGCAACACGCAGTAGCGGCCCAGGACTTCGCGCAGCGCGTGTTCGTCGGCGAGGTGGGCGTGCCCGGCCTTGAGCGCCAGCTCGACCACGGTGCCCGGCTGCGGCCGGGCGGGGACCGGCTCGACCTGGTACTGCTCGCCGCCGCGGCTGCGGTAGCGGTGGCCGAGCCGCGGCTCGCGGTGCGAGGTGGTGGTGACGGTGACCTCGTCGGCGACCGAGAAGGCGGACAGGAAGCCCAGGCCGAAGGCGCCGATCAGCTCCTGGTTGCCGGTCAGTTCGCGCAGCATCCGGGTGTAGCCGGTGCCGACGGTGGCGAGGTAGGAGTGGATCTCGGGCTCGGTGAGGCCGGCCCCGGTGTCCTCGATGGCGACGGTCCGCCGGGCGGCGTCGGCACGCACCCGGATCAGCGGGCGGTGGTCGCCGTCAGGGTCTTCCAGGAGCCGGCGGGTGTGCGAGTCGTGGGCGTTCTGGACGAGTTCGCGCAGGGCGACCAGCGGGGTGGAGTAGAGGTGGGTGGCGAGGACGTTCACCAGGCCGCCGAGATCGACCTCGGTGGTGCGCAGGTCCTCGGCGGGGGTGGGCTCGGTCGGGGCACCTTCAGACATGGGTCCCCAGTGTGCCAGTGCGACAATCCGCCGACCATTTCTTTCCTCCTGACGGAATGACGGACGACGAGTCGATGACGCATTACGGTCAACTCCGAATTGACCGATCCCCCACCATCGAGGGAAATGCCACCCGTTTGGTGGAGTTTGTCCACGTCGCCGGGGGATGCTGATCGCGCGACGCCAGGCAACGGCGCCGCGGAGCGGCCACTCCGGAGCGCGCCACTCTCGCACTTCCAGCTCAGGGAGACCGGGCCGGCCGGCCCCGAACGGGCCGGGTGCCCGCCCCGCGCCGACGGGGTGGGTGCCCGGCCCGACCCGTGCGCCGGGTCGGCACCGGCCGCGTCGGGTCGGCCCCGGCGGGTCAGGACAGTCCCAACACCGCCCCGCCGAGCCGCAGCAGACAGTCCCCGAGGTCCGGCCGGGTGCTGTGCGGACGGTTCCGCACTCCGTCGTTGACCAGCGCGAACAGCGCGTGCACCCGGATCCGGGCGTCCACCGCGTCGACCGTGGGGCTCACCTGCCGCAGCAGCTCGACCCAGGTGCGCAGGAAGTCCCGCCGGAAGTCCACCGCGGCCCGGCGGTCCGGCGGGGCCAGCCGCTCGGTCTCGCTGAGCATCGCGCCCAGGTAGTCGCCGTTGCGCAGCGCGAAGTCGACGTACGTGCCGAGCCCGGCCGTCAGCGCCGCCTCCGGTCCGGCGGCGGCCGCGATCGCGCCGTCCACCTCGTGCCGGAGCCGCTCGCGGCTGCCCACCAGGGAGGCGGCGAGCAGCTGCGCCTTGCTGTCGAAGTGCCGGTACACGCTGGGGCCGGATATGCCGACGGCTGCGCCGAGTTGGTCGGTGCTGACGTTGTCGAAGCCGCGCTGGTGGAACAGTCGGACGGCCGCCGCGAGCAGTTCCTCCCGGCGGGCCCGCGGCCTGGCCTCCGGCACGGATGCGGGTGCGGGGACCGGGGCGGAGGCGGCCGCGGGGGCCGTCTCGGGGTCGGCGGCCGTACCGTCCAGGGACACCGCAAGGACGGCCGCGACCATCCCGCGCAGCAGCGCCTCGGCCCGGCGGGACTGCGGCGCGGCCGACTGGTAGGACAGCCCGGAGCAGGCCGAGAGCGCCGACCAGCAGAGCAACTCGGCGTCCGACTCGGCCAGTTCGGGCCGCTCGGCGCGCAGCACGGCGGTCATCAGGGCGGCGTCGACACGGAGTTCGCGCCGCAGCGCCGCCCGGCGGGCCGGCGGCAGCAGTCGGGCGTCGCGCTGCACCAGGGTGCCGAGCGGGCGGTGACCGACCGCCACGGCGGCCAGCACGGCGCCGAGTTCGGCGGTGGTGGCGGCCGCGCGCAGGCCGTCGGCGAGCGCGTCCAGGCCCAACCGGACGGCCCGGTCCAGCAGTTCGGGCTTGCCGCGGAAGTGCCGGTAGAGCGCGGGCGCGGTGATGCCGACCCCGGCGGCGACCTCGGTCATCGAGACCTGGTGGTAGCCGCTGCGGTGGAAGCGGTCGGCGGCCACCGCGAGGATCTGGGCGCGCCGACCGGGCGGCCGTCGGACCACCATGACGCACCTCCTCCGGGGGCTTCTTTGAACGCCGTCCAAAGGCTAGCAAGGATTCACTTGCCGCCCCTGTCCGCCCGGAATCCCGGGCCGGACAACTCTGGACAGTCGAAGCTACCCGGGATTAACTTGTGGGGCCACCACCTGGGCCGTTCCGCCGCGGCCGGTACTCCGGCCGGCACCGTCGAAGGGAGCGCCGCCGTGCGCCGCACCGTGTTCAACGAGGACCACGAGGCCTTCCGGGAGACCATCCGGGACTTCATCGCCAACGAGGTCGTCCCGGTCTACGAGAGCTGGGAGACCGACGGCCACCCGCCGCGCGACTTCTACCGCCAGCTCGGCGGACTCGGCATCTACGGCATCGAGGTGCCGGAGGAGTACGGCGGCGCGGGCGAGAGCGGCTTCAAGTACCAGGCGGTGATCGCCGAGGAGACCGCCCGGGCGGGCGTGAGCTTCGGCTCCTCCGGCGTGCACACCGGGCTGGTGCTGCCGTACCTGCTGGAGTACGCGAACGAGGAGCAGAAGCGGCGCTGGCTGCCCGGCTTCGTCTCCGGCGACATCATGACCGCGATCGCGATGACCGAGCCGGGCGCCGGCTCCGACCTCGCGGGCATCACCACCACCGCGCGGCTCTCCGAGGACGGCACCCACTACGTCCTGAACGGCGCCAAGACCTTCATCACCGGCGGCGTGCTGGCCGACCTGGTCCTGGTGGTCTGCCGCACCTCGCCGTACGACCCGGAGAACCGCCGGGCCGGCCTGTCCATCCTGTGCGTGGACACCACGTCGCCGGGCTACACCGTCGGCCGCAAGCTGCAGAAGATCGGCCTGCGCACCTCGGACACCGCCGAGCTGGCGTTCAGCGACGTCAAGGTGCCGGTGGAGAACCTGCTCGGCGAGGAGGGCAGGGCCTTCTCCTACCTGACCCACAACCTGGTGCAGGAGCGCCTCGCGATCGCCGTCAGCGCGTACGCGTCGGCCGCGGCGGCGGTGCGGTTCGCGGTGCAGTACGTCAAGGAGCGCAAGGTGTTCGGCAAGGCGGTGGCCGAGTTCCAGAACACCAAGTTCAGCCTGGCCGACTGCGAGTCCCAGGTGATGGCGCAGCAATCGATGGTGGACCGCGCGCTGGAGCTGTACCAGAACGGCGAGTTGAGCGTCGCGGACGCGGCCGCCACGAAGCTGTTCTGCACCGAGTCGGCCTCCGTGGTCATCGACAAGTGCCTTCAGCTGCACGGCGGTTACGGCTACATCCTGGAGTACCCGATCGCCCGGCTCTACACCGACAACCGGGTGTTCCGGATCTACGGCGGCACCAGCGAGGTCATGCGCAGCATCGTCGCCAAGTCGCTGGGACTGTAGGCGCGCTGCAGGAGCGCTGGAGGATTTCCAAGCTGCGGCGGGCCGTACCCCCATGACGGCCCGCCGCGCCCGTCCCGTACGGGCGGACGGACGGACGCGCCCGACTGGGCGAGCCGGCTCAGTTGGGCGAGCCGTGCTCCGCGCGCCAGGCCTCCCAGCCGGCCGCGGAGGCCACCCTGGCCTCGCGCAGGGCCCGCTGGGCGAGTGCGGTCGGCGGGGTCTCCAGGCTGCGCACCCAGTTGCGGCCCGCGGTGAGCAGCGCCGCGCACACCATCGCCGCCCCGGCCGCGCCGAGCACCGAGCCGATGCCCGTGAGCACCAGGCCGCCGGCCAGCATCGAGCGGCTGACCTGGACCCCGCTCAGGATTCTCTCGTTGGTCGCCATGCCTCCACGATGAGGGCAGTCGGCGGGGGCTGCACCTCGGGTGACCCGCTCCGGACCCCTCCGGGTGCGCTTCGACAGCGCGTCCGCGACCCTGGGCACGGGGTGAGGAGGAGCGATGCCCGATCTCGAACAGCTCGCCGTGGAGCACGCGGCCCTGGCGGCCGAGAGCCCGCACGGCCGCAGCGCCCACCTGGTGCTGCACGACGGCGTGCTGCGGCAGACCGTGATCGCGCTGACCGCCGGCACCGCACTGGACGAGCACACCCCGCCCACCGCCGGAAGCGTCCAGGTGCTGCGCGGCCGGGTCTCGCTGACCATCGCCGGGCGGCGGACGGAACTGTCCGTCGGCGAGCTGGAACCCGTCCCGCAGGAGCGGCACGGGCTGCTCGCCCACGTCGACTCGGTGGTGCTGCTGACGGCCGTCACCGCGTGACGGCGGCCGCCGTCAGCCCGCGGTGGCGCCCAGTACGCTGCCGCTGACCAGCCGCAGCCCGCGCAGGAACTCCTGCCCGCTGGGTACCAGTTCGGGCGCGGCCAGCCACTGGGCGACGTACCCGGCCAGCAGGATCTGGTAGAAGGTGCCGCGGGCGAGTTCCTCCTCGGTGTCCGGCACCTCGGGCAGCCCCTGGAACAGCGCGGCGAGCCCGAGTCGACCCTCCTTCTGCGCCTCCGCGAGGGCCTGCGCGAGCTCGGGCTCGTGACCGGCCTGGGCGAGCGCCTCGAACTGGGCCGCCCAGAGCCCGCGGTGCTCGGCGAAGACGCCCTTGAGCCCCTCCCAGGCGGCGGCGAAGCGTTCCTCCGGGTCGTCGGAGCTCTGGTTGGCGGCGACGACCACCGCCCCCAGGCCCTGCCCCAGTTCACCGATCGCCTCGATCATCGCGGCGTTGAGCAGGGCGTCCTTCGAGCCGAAGTGGTAGCCGATCGCGGCCAGGCTGACGCCCGAGGCGCTCGCGATGTCGCGGGCCGTGGTGCGCCCGTAGCCCTTCTCGTACAGGCAGCGCTTGGCGCCGGCCATCAGGTCTTCGCGGTTTCCCATGCCCTTGATCCTACGGAAGGACTGCACAGATGTCTTGCACGAATGTCTAGGACAATCGATTTACACATACGTACTAGACAAACGTCTGACACGTCCGTACCGTCTTCCCCATGACCGCAACCACCGGCCGCGCAGGCCGCCGCGAATGGATCGGCCTGGCCGTCCTCCTGCTCCCCACACTCGTCCTGTCCATGGACATGGGCGTGCTGTTCTTCGCCGTCCCGTACATCTCCACCACGCTGGCGCCCAGCGGCACCCAGCAGCTGTGGATCATGGACATGTACTCGTTCCTGCTGGCCGGGCTGCTCATCACGATGGGCGCGCTGGGCGACCGGATCGGCCGCCGCCGACTGCTGATGATCGGCGCCGCCGGCTTCACCGGCGCCTCGCTGCTGGCCGCCTGGTCCGGCAGCGCCGAACAGCTGATCGCCGCCCGCGCCGTGCTCGGCGCCGCCGGGGCCACCGTGATGCCCTCGACCCTCGCGCTGATCCGCAACATGTTCCACGACCCCAAGCAGCGGCAGATCGCCCTCGGCGCCTGGGGCGGCATGCTCACCGCCGGAGCCACCCTCGGCCCGGTCGCGGGCGGCCTGCTGCTCGACCACTTCTGGTGGGGCTCGGCCTTCCTGCTCGCCGTCCCGGTCATGGCCCTGGTCCTGCTGACCGCACCCGTCCTGCTCCCCGAGTACCGCACCGCCGCCCGCACCGGCCGCTTCGACCTGCCCGGCGCCGTGCTCTCCCTCGCCGCGATCCTGCCGCTGGTCTACGGGATCAAGACCCTCGCCGTGGACGGCTGGAGCCTGCCGCCCGCGCTCGCCGTCGTCGCCGGGCTGCTGATCGCCGCCGCGTTCGTCCGGCGCCAGCGCACCGCCGCCAGCCCGCTGATCGACCTGAGCCTGTTCCGGATCCGCACCTTCAGCGGGGCGATCAGCGTCAACACCCTCGCGATGTTCGCGATGATGGGCTTCGCCCTCTTCACCTCGCAGTACCTGCAACTGGTCAAGGGCATGAGCCCGTTCACCGCCTCGCTCTGGTCACTGGTGCCGAGCGTCGGCGTCGGCGCGGCGATCGGGATCAGCTCCGCGCTGGCCGGCAAGGTCCGCCCGGCGGCGCTGATGGGCGGCGGCTTCCTGGTCGGCGCGGCCGGGTTCGCGATGATGACCCAGGTCGGCGCCCACTCGCCGCTGGCACTCATCCTCACCGCGGCGGGCGTGCTGGCCGCGGGCACGGTCGGGACCATGACGATGACCGCCGAGATGGTCGTCTCCGCCGCCCCGGTCGAGCAGGCCGGCGCCGCCTCCGCCACCTTCGAGACCGCCGTCGAACTCGGCAGCTCGCTCGGCATCGCCCTGCTCGGCGCGGCGGGCGCCGCGGTCTACCGCCACCAGCTGGACGGCGCCCTCCCGACCGGCGTCGGCAGCCAGGCCGCCGACACGGCCCGGGACACCCTCGGCGGCGCGGTCGCCGTCGCGGCCCACCTGCCCGGACAGCTCGGCGCGGACCTGCTGGAGACCGCCCGCAACGCCTTCACCGACGGCCTGCACGTCGCCGCCGCCGTCGGCCTCCTCTTCGCGCTCGGCGCCGCCCTCCTCGCCCACCGCCTCCTCCGCCACCTCCCGGCCGCCACCCCGGCCCCGGCCCCGGAGACGGAGACGGTTGCCGCCTGACCCACCCGACAACCCCGATCCACGCGAGTCATCGAGAGCCCCCGCCCACCCCGGGCGGGGGCTCTCCGCCGTCCGGGGGCCGGATCTAGCGGCTCCGGCAGATCTCGCGCCGGTGACCGACCGCCATGACCCAAACGATCAGCACCCCGTCTTCGACGGTGTACACCACCCGATAGTCCCCACCCTCAACCGCCACCGGGCGTGGTGCCCCTGAAGGGCCTTGACGTCGAGCATCGACGTGTCGCCGCCGTCCAGGGCCCGCTGCAGCTCGGTGAGTCGGTGGAGGATCCGAACCGCATCCGGGCGGGGAAAGGCCCGGCGCCGGGGTGGGTGGGCGTGTCAGGGTGGGGTCATGGCGACTGGTCACGGGCGGGTGCGCGGGAGTTACGACGCGGTGGCGGAGGAGTACCTGGGGCGGATCGGGGGCGAGCTGGCGTACAAGGTGGTGGACCGGGCGCTGCTCGGGGTGGTCGTGGAGGAGGCGGCCGGCGGGGTGGTCGCCGACCTGGGGTGCGGGCCGGGGCACGTGGCGGGGTGGCTGGCCGAGCAGGGGGCCGGGGTGGTGGGCGTCGACCTGTCGCCCCGGATGGTCGAGCTGGCCCGGCGGGAGCAGCCGAAGGCGGAGTTCCGCACCGGCGACCTGCTGGCGCTGCCCGCCGCCGACGGGGAGTTCGCGGCCGCGGTGGCGCTGTACTCGGTGATCCACCTGGAGCCGGAGGAACTGCTGCCCGCCTTCGTCGAGATGCGGCGGGTGCTGCGGCCCGGCGGGGTACTGCTGGTCTCCTTCCACCTGGGCGACGAGGTACGGCGGATGGAGGAGTGGTGGGGTCACCGGGTCGACGTGGACTTCCACTTCCGGGGGACCGACGCCGTCGCCGCCCGACTCGCCGAGGCCGGGTTCGCCGTCGAGGCGCGACTGGAGCGGGAGGGCCTGCCCGAGGAGGTGCCCACCCGGCGTGGCTACCTGTTGGCGCGGCGCCCGCGATGACCGGCCGGTGACCGTCCACCCGGAGGTGGACGCCGGAGCTTCCACCCCCGGGTGCGTGCCGTGGCGGGCCGGCCGGAGGACCGTGAAGGGGTGACCACGACCGTCAGGAGCCGTCATGTCCCTGCCGTCCCTCCTCTCCCTGCTCGGCCTCGCCTGCTGGATCGGCTACGAGCTGTTGCTGCGCCGCCGCGAGGACGCCGCCACCGGTAGCTGGCGCGCGGACGACCGCGACCGCGGCTCGACCCGGCTGCTGATCGGCTGCTACCTCGCGTCGGCCCTGGTCGTGGTGCTGTTCAGCCGCGCCTCGATCGGCGAACTGCCCACCTGGGCAAGCTGGTTCGGGGTCGCCCTGGTCGCCGCCGGGCTGGCGCTGCGGGCCTGGGGCATGCGCACCCTGGGCCGCTACTACACCCGCACCCTGCGCACCGTGGACACCCAGCACGTCGTCCGCACCGGCCCGTACCGGTTGATCCGCCACCCCGGCTACGCCGGCAGCCTGCTGGTCTGGGGCGGCTACGCGCTCGGCACGGCGGGCTGGGCGGCGGCCCTGGTGGTCGTCACGCTGCTGCTCGGCGCGTACGGTTGGCGGATCGCCGCCGAGGAGCGGCTGCTGCTGTCGGCCTTCGGCCCGGCGTACGCGCAGTACCGTACGGTCTCGAAGCGGCTGGTGCCGTTCGTCTACTGATCGCACCGGCGCCGGTACGGATGTGAGGCGGCACGCCGAACCACCCGGGACACGCCCGCCCACACCCATGATCCGCTTGAACGGCACCCGGTTTTTGGCCAGCGTTTCCCGGCCGGTGTATCCGTTCGCCGTCAGGTCCAGGCATACTGGCGAGCATGGGCGCTAGCGCCCCCCGTGACTCTAGACAAGAAGGGACCGGTGGCCAGGGATGCTGCGGAACGGTCTTGAGCCCTGGCACATCTTCGTGGTGCTGGCGGTCGTCATCCTGCTGTTCGGGTCGAAGAAGCTGCCGGAGATGGCGCGCGGCCTCGGCAAGTCGATGCGCATCCTGAAGGCGGAGACCAAGGCGATGCGCGAGGAGGACCCCTCGGCGGAGGCCGGCACCGCCCAGAGCACGGCCGCCCCGCAGCAGCCCGCCGACCGTCCGGCCGTCACGCCGACCAACGTGACCAAGGCCACCGAGGCGACGCGCCCCGAGACGACCGCCTGAGTCGCACAAGCTCCCGTCGAGCCCCTGGTGGATGCCCACCAGGGGCTCGACGCTTGTCCGGGGGCGACCGAGCACGGCAGGTCGAAGAGACCCGGGACGAGGGAACCGATCGCCGGCACGGGGCCGCGCGGGCGCGGCGTCAGTCGTCCTGCGGGTCGCCTGCGGTGGCGTGGAGGGTGGCGAAGAGAGCCGAGAGGCGGGCGTTCCAGTTGGCGTAGGTGGGGGCGTCGACGGCGTGCTTCTTGCCCAGGTCCCGGATCACCTTCTGGGCGCCCTTGAGCTGCTGGGCCGCGTCGTCGGGGTTGCCCCCGTTGAGGCGGTCGGCGGTGTCGTCGAGGATCCGCAGCAGCTCCGCCTGGCGGTCGCGTTCCTTGGCGATCTGCGCCTGGGCGACGGCCTGACGGAACGACTGGAGCTGCAGCGCGGCGGGCTGGTTGCGCGGGACGGCCTGGGTGGGGGCGGGGAGACCTGCGGCCGTGGTGGGGGCGGCGCCGGGGGGCGTCGTCGGCGTCGGGGTCCCGGCCGCCGCACTGCTGGGCGCGGTGGCGGCGGGGGGCGCCTTGGCGGCGGCGGCGTTGCCGGCCGGCTCGTCGAAGGCGGTGAGGGCCAGGGCGGTGACCCCGGCCAGGCCCGCGATGCCTAGGGCGCTGAGGAGCAAGGGCTTGCTGCGGCGGCTCCGGGCGGGGGCCGACGGGGCGGCGGGCACGGGTGGCGTGGTCGGGATCGGGGCCATCACCGAGGTGGCGGCGGCTGCGGGCCGGGGCGGCTGGGGCAGGTGGGGCGGCAGCAGGGTGGTGTGCTGCTGGTTCGGGTGCGGCGGGGCGACCGGTGGGAGCAGCTGGGTGGCGGCTGCGGTGGTGGCGAGCAGCTCCGCCGTCGGGTCGCCGACGGCCAGGCCCGGGACGGTGCCCAGCAGCTCGGCACGCGCCGCGGCGGCGTCGGCGGGCCGCTCCGCCGGGTTCTTGGCGAGCAGGCGCAGCACGGCCGCGTCCAGGGCCGGCGGCAGACCGGGGCGCCGTACGGACGGGGGCAGGGGCTGCTCGCTGACGTGCTTGAAGGCGATCGCCACCGGGGTCTCGGCGGTGAACGGGGTCTCGCCGGTGAGCATCTCGGTCAGCACGCAGCCGACCGCGTACAGGTCGGTGCGGCCGTCCAGGGCGGAGGCGGTGGCCTGCTCGGGCGAGAGGTAGGCGGCCGTACCGAGCACGCTCGCGGTCTGGGTCAGGTTGCTGGAGGAGCCCGCTCTGGCGATGCCGAAGTCCACGACCTTCACGCCGCCGTCGTCGGTGATCATGATGTTCCCGGGCTTGATGTCCCGGTGCACCAGCTCGGCCGCGTGGGCCACCGTCAGCGCCTCGCAGACCGCCGCCGCGATCCCCACCGCCCGCTCCATCGGCAGCTGCGGCTGCTGGGCCAGGACGGCGGCCAGCGAACGGCCCTCGACCAGCTCCATGACGATGAACGGGGTGCCCTGGTCCACGCCGGAGTCGAAGACCATGACGATCCTCGGGTGCACCAGCATCGCGGCGTGCTGCGCCTCCCGGCTGAAGCGCTCGGCGAAGCGGGGATCGTCCGCCAGGCCCCCGTTGAGGACCTTGACGGCCACCTGGCGGCCCAGCACGTGGTCGACGCCGCGCCAAACGGTGGCCATGCCGCCGACGCCGAGTATCTCGACGAGTTCGTAACGCCCGTTCAGCGCCCGTCCGATCACCTGCAGCTCCCCTCACGTGCGGCGCCCGGGGTTCCGGGCCGCGTCGTGCACCTGTGCACGATAGCCGCCTCGTCGTTGGGGATGGCCGGGGGCCGGGGCGGGGTTCCGGGCGGGACGGGGGGATGTTGTGGGGGTGGCCCTCGGAAGGACGGGCGCGGGTGGGCAGGGGCCGCTGAGGGCCCCGGAGGGGCTTCGCACCGGGGGTGGCGGCCGGGGGACCGGGCAGCGGTCCCCCGACCGCCGGCGCGGGGGTGGGGGGCGCCCCGGGGGGGGGGGGGGGGGGCGGCCCGGCGCCCCCCCCCCCCCCCCGGGGGGGGGGGGGGGCGCCCCCCCGGGCGGGGGGGGGGGGGGCCCCCACGTTCCGGGCCCGCCGGGCCGGGGGCGCATCCGGGGTGAGCGCCTGCCGGGCCGGCCGGGGCCGGCCGGGTGGACGGCGGGCACGGGGGAGCCGACCGGCCACCCGGGGTCTTCGGGTGGTTGTGCGTCCTGCGGGTGGTGCGGGTGGTGCGGGTGGTTCAGTCCGGGTGGGCGACGAGCCCGGGGGGAGTCGCTCGCCGCCCACCCGGAGTTCTGGGGGTCATCTCCGGGCCGACTGGTCGTCCTCGGAGGGGCCGGTTCTGCTCGGACGGATGTCCGGCGGGGTGGGTGCGGCCGGTGGGGTCGGGACGGTCACGCCGCCCTTGCCGGGTTTGGCGCCGCTACCGCCGCTGTCCTGGCCGTTGGTGCCGCCGCCGTTGGCGTTCGGGCCGCCGTTGGCGTTGGCCTTGCCGGGGTCCGCGCCGTTCCTGCCGTCGGTCCCGGAGCCGTTGCCGTTGCCCGTACCGGGGTCGGTACGGCCGGGGGTGCCCGGCTGTCCGGTGGCGCCCTGGTGGTCGCCGCCCGGCTGGCCGAGGTCCCCGTTGCAGTAGTCCGTCACGCGGTCCGCCCCGCCGGCCGCGGCGATCAGCTGGGCGAAGAGCGGGTCGGCGGCCAGCTGGTGCGGGCGCTCGCCCTTGCCCGTCCGGTCCGCGAAGCCCTGGCAGAGCGGGACCATCGCGGACGGCAGGACGGGTCGGGCGCCGTGTCCGTCGGCCGTGGGGGTGCCGGGCGCGGCGGTGTCGGAGGGGACGGCCGCCTGCGGCCCGCCGGAGGCGCCGACGGACGGCCTGGCGGACCCGGACGGGGTCGAGGAGGCGGAGCCCGTGCCGGCCGCGCCGGAGGCGGACGCGCCCGACGAGGTGCCGGTCGAGCCGCCCGGGACGGCCACCGTGTGCTCCGGCTCGGACGGGCCGCCGAGCAGGGGGGACGGCAGGTTGCCGGTGCCGGCGGCGACCGCGACCCCGCACAGCGCGGTGGCTCCGAGCACGGCGGCAGCGGCCTTCGTGCTGAAGGCCCTGGCCAGCGCGGCGGTTGCCATCGATCGTCTCCGGAAGGGGGTCACTACGGGGTCGGGCGTGAGACTCGCCTCCCGGAACGCGGCCAGTGCGGCCTCCTCCCCGGCCAGTTCCGCCGCCGTCGCCGGGGCGGCGGCCGCGGCCAGCACCCGGGCGACGTGCCCGGGACCGTCCGGTCCGGTGAGCGAGGCGTCCTGCCCGGCCGACGGGCCGCCCACGGCACCGCCGAGCAGTTGCTCGGCGGTATCACGGTCGATCCGACGGGATCGGTTGGTGCTCATCTCATGTCCTTCAGCGTCGCGGCCCGGCGTTCTGTCACACCCTGCGGAGAACTTTTTTTCGCGAATCTCTTCGCGGGTTCCTTCGCGGACTCCCCCGCGGACTCCTTCACCGGGCCCGACGGCTGCTTTCCGGCCCCCGGTTCGACCCGGCGGGCGGCCGGGATGCCGGCCCCGGAGGCGAACGGCTGCTCCAGCAGCTTGGCCAGCCGCCGCAGCCCCCGGTGGGCGGCCATCCGGACGCTGCCGGCCCGCTTGCCGAGCACCTGGGCGGCGCTCTCGGCGTCCAGCCCCATGACCACTCTCAGCAGCACCGCCTCGGCCTGGTCGCGCGGCAGCCGGGAGATCAGCGCCAGCGCGTCGGCGGTGCCGACGGTGGTCAGCGCGGCGCCCGCGGTGTCGTCCCCGGCCGCGAGCTCGACCAGGTACTCGAAGGGCAGGTCGGCGACCGGGCGGCGGCGCCGGGCGCGCAGGTGGTCCATGGCGCGGTTGCGGGCGATGGTGGCGGCCCAGCCGCGGAAGCCGTCCCCGTCGCCGGAGAAGCCGCGCAGGTCGCGGGCGATCTGCAGCCAGGCCTCGGAGGCGATGTCCTCGGCGTCCTGCATGTCCTCGGGCCGTCCGCCGACCAGCACCCGCAGGTAGCGCAGCAGGCCCGGCTGGACGGTCCGGAACAGCAGCCGGAACGCCTCCTCGTCCCCGTCCTGGGCGGCGCGGACCGCCTCGGTCAGGTCGGGGGGAACGGGGGCCGGGCCCCGCGGTGGGCCGGCGGGAGGGACTGGTCCGGACCGGCCGAGGGGGCTGCCGGTGCCCGCTCCGGGGCGTTCTGCACTCTGCACCCGCCACATCATGCGCCATCCGGGCGAACGGGTCGGCGCCGGACCTTCAGCCCGCCGGACGGCACCCGCCGGGCGCTGCTCGACCCGGACGATGCCGTCGCCACCGTCCGCCCCTGGACGCGCTGAGCCGCGAGCCGTGCGTCGCCCCCTGGGAACGTGCAGGTCGGAGGGTGTGTCACGGAGCGCACCGTGACAACTGTCATGCGGATCAGGCAACGGACGGCACTGCTCTGACGGAGGGCCGGCCGGAAAGACTGGAGGCACGACGCGGGCCGGAGCCCGCGGCCACCAGTCGGGGAGGAACCCACCATGAGCAGCCAGACCGTCAGCGCCGCCGGCACCACCGCCCCCGCCACCTCTCCGGCCCAGGGCGCCGCGCACACCAAGGCGCCGAACCCGCTGCTCTCCGGGCTCCGCCCGCTCGCCCTCGACGTGGCCGCCCCGCTGGCCGGCTACTACGTGCTGCACTCGGTCTGCGGTCTGAGCGAGTTCGCCGCGCTGGCCTGGAGCAGCGCCTTCCCGGCCGGCCGGACCGTCCTCGGGCTGCTGAGCGAGCGCAAGCTCAACCTGTGGGCCACTCTGATGCTGGTGGTCAACCTGGCGGGCCTGGCGCTCACCTTCGTCACCGGCGACGCCCGCATGATGATCGCCAAGGACGGCGGGCTGAGCGGCACCGTGGCGCTGGCGATCCTGGTCTCGGCCCTGGTCGGCCGGCCGGTGATGACCCCGATGCTGATGCCGTTCGT
Organism: Kitasatospora sp. NPDC101155; assembly: GCF_044768305.1. NCBI lineage: Bacteria > Bacillati > Actinomycetota > Actinomycetes > Kitasatosporales > Streptomycetaceae > Kitasatospora > Kitasatospora sp. NPDC101155. The sequence continues at coordinate 352,583 of NZ_JBIWPN010000005.1, forward strand.
CACCAAGGGAAGCCGGGAGCGCGCCGGCGCCTGGCAGCGACTGGTCGAGGGCGGGGCGGCCGCCTCGCGGGCGTTCCGCCGCCACGAGCGGGTGTTCGCCGGGATCTGGGGCACCGCGCTGCTGGCCGAGTGCGTGGCCCGGGTGGTCGGCGCCTTCACCCTGCCGGTCTCGACCATGGCCTGGCTGTCCACCGTGTTCCTGATCGGCGCGATCGTGGGCGGTTCGATGCTCGGTCAGATCGCGGTCGAGCCGATCGAGAAGCTGGTCAGCGCCGAGGCCGAGCACCCGACCGCCGCCTGAGCCGTCTGCCGCCCGAGTCGCCCGAGCCGTCTGAACCGCCAGACCGACCGGGCATCGACAACCGCCTGAACTGCCGGTTCCGACAATTCGAACAGTCAGGAACCATCGGAATCCCCCGGGAGTCCTTATAACGAGGGGGTAACGGGACCCCCGAAACGACGAACCGGGGAGCCCACCATGCGGACGAACGCGCTGACCACCACCGAGGACCGCACCCTCGTCTGGGACGGCTGCCTGAACGTCCGCGACCTGGGCGGCCTGCCCACCGCCTCCGGTCGGCCGACCGCCCGCGGGGCGATAGTCCGGGCGGACAACCTGGACCGCCTCACCCGCGAGGGCTGGGACGCCCTCCTCGACCACGGTGTCCGCACCGTGGTCGACCTGCGTGACGCCGCGGAGTACCAGCCGCTCCTCCCGCTCCCCGAGGACGTCGAGCTGATCCGCGTCCCGCTGGACGAACTGGCCGGCTCCGCCTGGTGGGACACCTACGGCCGACTGGACGGCACCCCGCTGGCCCTGCGCCCCTACCTGGACCACTGCCCGCACGCCGCCGTCGCGCTGATCGCCGCGATCGCGGGCGCCCGCCCCGGCGGCCTGGTGGTGCACTGCGGCGCCGGCCGTGACCGCACCGGCCTGGCCGCCCTGCTGCTGCTCGCCCTGGCCGGGGTCGACCGGACCGCGATCACCGAGGACTACCTGCTGAGCGGCCCCAACGTCCGCCCGCTCTACGGGATGCTCGGCCTGCCGGACCCGTACCAGCGGATCGACGCGGTGCTGGTCGAGGCCGGGACCACCGCCGAGGCTGTCCTGGAGTCCACGCTCGACGGGCTCGACCCGGCGAGCTACCTGCTCGCGGCGGGGGCCACGCCGGCCCAGATCGCCGCCGTCCGGGACCGACTGCTGCCCGCCGCCTGAGGCCTGGCCGAGGACCTCACGGGACCCGACCCGGAGCGCGGCCCGGAGTGCGGCCCGGAGTGCGGCCCGGACCGCGGGAACACTACTCACGGGTAGCGTCAACCGATGGTTGACGATCATGGATCGACAACCTATGGTTGACGCATGGAGAATCCCGTTGTTCCCAACACCACTCCGCTGCGCCTCGACGACCTGATCGCCGCAATCAAGAAGGTCCACGTCGACGCGCTCGACCAGCTCTCCGACGCGGTCATCGCCGCCGACCACCTCGGCGACCTCGCCGACCACCTGATCGGCCACTTCGTGGACCAGGCCCGCCGCTCCGGCGCCTCCTGGACCGACATCGGCCGCAGCATGGGCGTCAGCAAGCAGGCCGCCCAGAAGCGCTTCGTCCCCAAGGACCCGGGCACCCTGGCCGACCTCGACCCCAGCCAGGGCTTCTCCCGGTTCACGCCCCGGGCCCGCAAGGTCATGGTGGCCTCGCAGGAGGAGGCCCGGCAGGCGGGCAACGCCGAGATCACCGCCGAGCACATCCTGCTCGGTCTGCTCGCCCAGCCCGAGGGCATCGGGCTCAAGGCGCTCGCAGCCCAGGGCGTCACCCCGGAGGCCGTCCGGGCCGCGGCCACCGCCGCCCTGCCGCCCGCCGTCGAGCAGGCGGTGCCCGCGCTGATCCCGTACGACGCCCAGGGCAAGAAGGTGGTGGAGCTGACCTTCCGCGAGGCGCTCAAGCTCGGACACAACTACGTCGGCACCGAGCACATCCTGCTCGCACTGCTGGAGTGGGAGAACGGGCAGGGCGTGCTCGCCGGGCTGAAGGTGGACAAGTCCGAGGCGGAGACCTTCACCTCGGAGGCCATCGCCGCCATCATCGCCGCCCGCGACGCGGAGGCCGAGCAGCAGCAGTGAGGAACCGGCGCCCCGCCCCGGACGGAACTCCCGTCCGGGGCAGGGCACTTCCGTGCGCTGCCGGTCAACCGCGCGCTAGAACCCGGAGATGTGGGTGGTGACGATCCGGACCCGGCCGTCGACGACCGCCTCCAGCGCCGCCCGCAGTCGGGCCGAACGGGCCGGGCCGAGCAGTTCCAGCGCCTCCTCGACGGGGGCCCAGCGGTAGGTGTCCAACTCACCGGCCGGGACGGTCACGGGGGTGCCGTCCGGGACGGTGCCGAAGTCGAACATGAAGTGCTCGGCCGGGTGGTCCAGTTCGCCCGAGGGGTGGGTCCAGGAGACGGCCAGCAGCTCGCCGGCCTCCCGCACGATGCCGGTCTCCTCCTCCAACTCCCGCGCGGCGCACTCGACCGGGCCCTCGCCCAGGTCGATCGTCCCGCCCGGGAACTGCCAGTGCTCGCGGTACCCCGCCTTCACGATCAGGATCCGGCCGGACTCGTCGCGCAGCAGGCAGCCCGCCGCCGCGTAGATCCGGGGCAGCGAGGCCAACCATTCCTCGCGGGACCTCAAGGGCTCGGCCGTCACTGTGTTCCTCCTCGGGCAGGGTGGGTGCGGTCGCCCCCACTCTGCCATCGGACGATCCGACGCGGATCCGCCCCGGACCGATGAGTCCGCGCCCTCCCGAGGGTCCAACCGGTATGAGGACCACACCGGACGAAGCCGTACTGACCTGTGACCTGGGCGCGCTGACCGCCCCCGACCTGGCCGTCGTCGACGCCCTCGCCCGGCTGCGGCTGGCCGCCGCCCGGCACGGGGTCGGCCTGGTGCTGCTGAACGCGGGCGGCCCGCTGCGGGAGCTGCTCGCGTTCAGCGGGCTCTCGGCGCTGCTGCCGGGAGCGGCGGATCCGCTGGACCTCGCGGAACTCGTGGAGCCGGCGTGGCTACTCGGCGTCCAGGCGGGACGGGAGGCCGAAGAGCGGGAAGAGCACGTCGGTGTCCAGGAAGTTGGTGAAGCCGGTGATCCGGCCCTCTGACACCTCCAGGACGATCAGCGCCCACGGCTCGTGCCCGCCCGCCGGGCTCGGCCGGTACTGGGCGAAGGCCGGGCCGCCGTTGGCCGTCACCGGCAGCAGCCGGGAGCCCCGGCAGCCGTGCCCCGGGCCCAGCATCCAGGCCCGGATCTCGTCCTGCCCCTGCAGCCACATCGCGAACGGCGGCATGTTGAGCGTGACGTCCTCGTGCAGCAGCGCGGCCAGGCCATCCATGTCGTACGCCTCGAAGGCGCGGACGTAGCGGTCCAGCAGAGCGCGGTGGTCCGCGTCCAGTGCCGGGGCCGGGCGGACGGCCGAGGCGTCCGTGGCGAGCACCGCGCGGGCCCGCTGCAGCGCGCTGTTGACCGAGGCGATCGTGACGCCGAGCAGTTCGGCCACCTCGGCGGCCTTCCAGCCGAACACCTCGCGCAGGATCAGCACCGCCCGCTGCCGGGGCGCGAGGCGCTGCAGCACGGCGACGAAGGCCAGCTTCACCGACTCTCGCTGGGCGGCCACCTCGGCCGGGTCCCCCGTCTCGGGGAGCACCCGGCCGTCCGGCGCGGGGCCGATCCAGGTCACCTCGGGCAGCTGGGTGCCGCTCGCGGTGGCCACCGTCACCGGCCCGGCCAGGTCCATCGGACGGGCCCGGGCGCCCCGGCCGTTCAGCGCGTCCAGGCAGACGTTGGTGGCTATCCGGTACAGCCAGGAGCGCAGCGCGGCCCGGCCCTCGAAGCCCTTGTGCCCGCGCCAGGCCCGGATCATGGTCTCCTGCACCGCGTCCTCGGCCTCGAAGACCGAGCCGAGCATGCGGTAGCAGTAGCCCGTCAACTCCGTGCGGTACCGCTCCAACTGGAGCTCGACCGGCTCCTCCGTGATCACCTCGGTCATGGTTGCCCCCGTCGCCCCGCCGTGTTCTGATGCGTCGACAGGAACCTAGCGCACGGCGCTGACAGTCGGGTCACTGCTTGCCGTACGCCTGACCGGAACCGAAGCCGGTGGTCAGCAGCTTCCACTGGGTGGGGGCCTCCTGGCCGTCGATGCCGGTCGGGTTGAGGCTGACCACCACGGTGCGGGAGAGGTCACGGGTGGCGAAGACCGCGCTGGTGTAGCCGGGGCGGGAGCCGGTCTTGCCCCAGACCTCGGTGCCGTTGGGCAGGACGGCGCGCAGCAGGCCGCCCTTGCTGAAGCAGGCATGCCCGGCGGTCGGGCCGATGTCGCAGTTCTTGTTGTGGTGGTTCGGCAGGTCGGGGACGTCGAACAGCTCGGCCTGCTGGGCGGGCGGCAGCAGGCGGCCGCGGAAGAGGGCGCCGAAGAAGTGCTCCAGGTCGGTGGCGGAGGAGATCATGCCGCCCTCGGCCCACGGGTACGGGCTCTGCTCGGTGACGTCCACCCGGTCGGTGCTGCCGTCGGCGGCCTTGACGTCCACGTAGCCGGTGGCGTGCGGGCCGCGGATGTCGAGGTCGTCGGCGTCCGGGACGTAGGTGGCGTGCAGGCCGAGCGGGCGGGTGATCCGCTGCCGCACCTGGTTCGCGTAGGTGTCGCCGGTGACCTTCTCGATCACCATGCCGGCGATGAAGTAGTTGTTGCCGTTGTACTGCTGGGCGGTTCCGGGCGGGAAGCTCATCGGCTGGGTGAGCATGTCGGCCACCACCTGCTCGGGGGTGAACCCGTCCGCCTTGTGCGCGGCGAACCACCCCGTGCTGCCGTCCCCGGAGGTCATGCCGCCGCCCCCGGGCAGACCGCTGGTGTGGTCGAGCAACTGCCCGACGGTGACCGGCGGGTAGTCGGCCGGGAGCAGACCGGGCAGGTACTGCTGGACGGTGCCGTTCAGGTCGACCTTGCCCTCGGCGACGAGCTGGAGCATCACCGTCGCGGTGAACACCTTGGTGATGCTGCCGATCCGGAACCTCGCGTCGGCCGGGACGTCGTCCCCGGAGGTGCCGCGCCAGCGGGCGTCCGGGCCTGCGGTGCGCACCAGGGCGCCGGTGATGCCGCCGGGGAGCGCGTGGACGGCCGCGTCGAGGGCGTCCCGGTCGAGCGGGCCGGGTCGGGACGTCGCGGTGGCGGCGGCGGTGGCGGCAGGCGGGGCGTCGGCGGCCAGGGCGGGGGACGCGGCGCCGACCGTGACGGCGGCGAGCAGCGCGCCGGCCGCCGCGAGGGTGGTCCAACGACGGCTGGGCGTGGGGGCGTTCATGCGGGGACTCTCCAACGGCGATGCGCCCGGAGGGGGCGGCGGCTCGGACAGGACCGAGTCTTCGGGAGAGCGGCCTCGCGCGACATCGGGGAACGCCCGGAGACAGCCCGGAGACGCCCCGGACAACGCCCCTGATCATGCGCCAGGGGCGGATGCCCGGGTCGCGGCATCCGCCCCCGCGGGGCCGTCGGGCGGCGTCGGGCTCCGCCGGTCAGTGGGCGGAGTGCTTCTCCGCGCCGCGGTGCCGGTGCCCCTTGAGCTCCGCGTGCATCGACGGTGCGGCGTGCATCGCCGAGGTCGCCGCGTCGCGCCCGCCGTGGCGGAAGGCGTCGCCGGAGAGGTGTCCGGCGCCGTAGGAGGACATGGCCGCGGTGCGCGGCTTCGGTCCGAGGCTGCTGGGCGTGCTCGCCATGCCCCGGCGTTCCAGCAGGTCCTGGGTGCCCTGGCGGAGCTTGGCGGTGCTGCCCGGGGTTCGCTTGGTCATCGTCGGCCTCCCTTCGGCGGCCACGGCCGGACGGATACCGAGCCGGAGGGCCGCACGGGCGTTATGTCCGGATTTTATCCGGGTTGTGGGCCGGTGCCACCGGGACGGCCCCCGCCCCGGTCAGCCCATGACCTCGTGGACGAAGCACCAGCGCCAGTCCTCCCCCGGCTCGTAGGAGCGGATCACCGGGTGGGAGGTGTCGTGGAAGTGTGCGGTGGCGTGCCGCTGCGGCGAGAAGTCGCAGCAGCCGATGTGGCCGCAGTCCAGGCAGACCCGCAGGTGCACCCAGTCCCGGCGCCCCTGGGCCAGGCAGTCGGCGCAGCCGTCGGTGGGCGGGAGGGGCTCGATGTCCCGGGGGGCCATAGCGAGGTCTTCGCAGGCGCTCATGGTCGAAGGCTATGACGGCCCGGGCCGGGTCGCCTCAGGAGACGCCCGGGGTCCCGGCGGCCGCGCCCGGTGCCGTGCCGGGCCTCGTGCCGGGGGCTGCGCCCGGTGCCGTACCGGGTGTTGCGTCGGCGGCCGTCCAACTGGCCAGCAGGGCCAGCTTCTGGGCGGTGGGCGAGTCCGGCTGGGCGGTGTAGACGACCAGGACCTGGTCCGGGGAGCCGTTGACGTCCAGGGTCTCGTAGCCGAAGTCGAGTTCGCCGACCAGCGGGTGCCGCAGCTGCTTGCTGCCGCTGCTCTTGTCCCGGACCAGGTGGTCCGCCCAGAGCCGGCGGAACTCCTCGCTGCGCAGCGACAGTTCGCCGACCAGCGCGGTCAGGGCCGGGTCCTCGGGGTGCAGTCCGGCGTCCCGGCGCAGAAAGGCGACGGTCTCCGAGGCGACGGCGTCCCACTGGCGATAGTGGTCGCGGGCAGCCGGGTCGAGGAAGACGTGCCGGGCCTGGTTGGGCGCGGCGTTCGGGTTGGCCTCCGAGTGCGGCCTGACGTCCGGGCGGGCCGAGAAGCCGCTCACCGCGTCGCCCAGCGCGTTCCAGGCCAGGACGTCCATCCGGCGGCCCAGAACGAAGGCCGGCACCCCGGCCATCAGGCCCAGCAGCAGCCGCGTCCCCGGGCGGACCTTCTGGGCGCCCCGTACCCGGGCGGCCGAGGCCTTCGGCGGTCGGGTCAGCGAACGCAGGTGCGCCGCCTCCGTCCCGTCCAGCCGCAGCACCCGGGCCACCGCGTCCAGCACCGCGTCCGAGGCGCTGCCGCCGCGGCCCTGCTCCAGCCGGACGTAGTAGTCCACACTGACTCCCGCGAGCTGCGCCACCTCCTCCCGGCGCAGGCCCTGCACCCGGCGGCGGCCGTGCGAGGGCAGGCCCACGTCCTCCGGCTGGATCCGGGCCCGGCGCGAGCGGAGGAAGTCCCCCAGGGTGTTCTCCATGGCAGGCAGCGTAATCGTGGGGTGCGGCGCGAGGGTGGTACTGGCTTTCCCAGGAAGGGAGTTCCCGGGCTGGGCTGTCCCAGGAAGGGCGCGGCCCTGGGTGGACGTGCGCGGCGTGCCCAGAGTGGTCGTCGTCAGCCCGATCCTCCCGAGGAGTCCTCGATGAGCTACCCCGCCCTCGCCACCCGCACCGCCGTCGTCACCGGAGCCGCCAGCGGCATGGGCGCCGCCACCGCCCGGCTGCTCGCCGCCGACGGCGCCCGGGTCGCGCTGCTCGCCCGTCGCACCGACCGGATCGAGGCGCTCGCCGCCGAGATCGCCGCAGCCGGCGGGCAGGCCCTCGCCGTCACCGCCGACATCACCGACCAGGCCTCGGTCGACGCCGCCGCCGAGGCCGTCCACGACGCGTACGGCCGAATCGACCTGGTGGTCAACAACGCCGGGGTGATGCTGCCCAACCCGCTCGCCGACGGCCGGATCGACGAGTGGACCCGCATGGTCGACACCAACCTCACCGGCGCGCTGCGGATCGTCCGCGCCTTCACCGAGGACCTCATCGCGGCCGCCGCTGACGGCCGCACCGCCGACCTGGTCAACGTCTCCTCGATCGCCTCGCACGTCGCCTTCCCCGACTACGCCGTGTACGGCGCCACCAAGGCCGCGCTCACCCAGCTGTCCGCCGCCCTGCGCAGCGAACTCGGCCCGCGCGACGTCCGGGTCAGCGCGATCGAGCCCGGCCTGACCGACACCGAGCTCGGCGGGCACATCGACAACCCGGTGCTGCGGGAACAGCTCGGCGGCATGTTCGCCGCCATCCCGGCGCTCGGCACGGAGGACATCGCCGACCTGATCGCCTACACCGTCAGCCGGCCGCGGCACGTGAACCTGCGCCACCAGGTGGTGCTGCCGACCCGGCAGGCGTAGCGGCCGGGTCGGGCAGCCGTAGCGGCCGCGCGGAATCCCCGTTCCGGGGTCACGGGTGGCATGGGAGCATGCCACCCGTGGTGATCGTGACGGGGAGAGCGAACGACGACACCGGCGGGGGCGGCGGCGGTGCCTCCTCCACCGGGCGGACGGATACCGGTGGGGGCATACCCAGGCAGCCTGGAACGCGGGAGCCCGGACCCCGGGTGCCCAGGGCCGGGCAACCCGGAGACAGCCGGTCCGGGGCCCGGCCGCCCCGGATGCGGCCGCTCACCGACACCGGCCGGATCCGGCAGCCCGTCGCCCTGCTCCGGTTGCTCACCGGCCTGCTCGCGATCGCGGTCACCCTGCTGCTCGCCGACTACGCCCGCGCCACCACCGGGGGCTTCGCCGCCGACGTCGCCGAAGCCGCCGCACTGGTGCCGCGCCCCCTGGCCGGCCTCGCCGGCGGGCTCACCACGGCCGCCGTCCTGCTGCTGCCGGTCGGACTCGCCGCCCGCCGGCTGCTCGGCCCGGACCGGCGGCGCGCCCTCCAACAGGTCTCCGACGGGCTGCTCGCCGCCGTCCTCGCGTACGGCGCCACCCTCGTCCTCGACCTGTGGGCCGACGACCTCGCCCCGGCCTCACTGGTCGCCGCGCTCACCCAGCGGCTGCCCGCCGACGTACTCGCGCACACCGAACCCGTCTACGGCTACCTCGCGCCCGTCCTCGCCTTCATGACCGCCTCCGGCAGCCGCGAACGGCGCCTGCCCGGGGCCGTCCTCGCCCTCTCCGGCCTCGCCGGACTGGCCGGCGGCTACGCCACCCCCACCGCACTGCTGCTCGGCCTGCTCATCGGCTGGACCGGCGCCCACCTCACCCTTTACGCCGTCGGCACCCCGGACCCCCGGCCCCGGCCCGGCGAGGTGCTGCGGGCCCTGCGGGACAGCGGGCAGCGGCCGGTCGAGGCCCTCCCCGTCGGGCCGGACCGCTACCGGATCCGGCAGGCCGAGGGGTGGCCCGAACTCGACGTCCAGCTGCTCGACCGGCAGGCCGTCACCGCCGCCGCCGTCCGGCGCGCCTGGCGCCGGCTGCGGCTGCGCACCGCCCCGCACCCCCGTGCACTGCGCTCCCCGCGCACCGGGCTGGAGCACGAGGCGCTGGTCACCTACGCGGCCCTCGCCGCCGGCGTCCGCACCCGCCGCATCGCCGCCACGGCCGGCCTCGGCCACGACACCGCCCTCATCGCGTACGAGCACCTGGCCGGCCGCACCCTGGACCAGCTCGCCGACGAGGAGATCACCGACGGCCTCCTCGCCGACACCTGGCGCCAACTCGCCCTCCTCCAGCGCCGCGAGATCGCCCACCGCGCCCTGGTCCCCGCCTCCCTGCTGATCGACGACAACGGCGCCGTCCACCTGGTCGACTTCGCCGACGGCGACATCGCGGCCAGCGAACTCGTGCTCCGCTGCGACATCGCCCAGCTCCTCACCACCCTCGCCCTGCGCACCGGCGCCGCCCGCTCCGTCCACACCGCCACCACCGTCCTCGGCCCCGACCCGGTCGCCGCCGCCCTCCCCCTCCTCCAACCCATCGCCCTCGCCCGCACCACCCGCCAGGCCCTCAAACAGCACGCGAAGCCGAAGGCCGGCGCCGCACAGGACACGGCCTCGGCCACCGCGGCGCCGACCGAGAGCACGCACCAGGCGCAGCCGGGCGCCGGAGCCGACCTGTCGGCCCCCGCGCTGGTGACCGCGTCCGGCAACGGATCCGCCACGGCCGCCGACGGGCAGCCCCAGGGCCCCCGCAGCGCCGAGGACACGTCCGGGGGGTTGTTGGAGGAGATCCGGGCGGAGGTGGTGCGGGGGCGGCCGGAGGTGGTCGGGCGGCCGGTGCGGTTGGAGCGGTTGCGGCCGCGGACCCTGCTCGCCGTGGTGGGCGGGGTGGTGGCCGGATGGCTGCTGATTCCGCAGTTCTTCGCGGCGGAGGACAATCCGGTCGCGGCGCTGGCCGACGCCGATCCGTGGTGGCTGGTGCTGGCGCTGGTGGCGGCGGGGCTGAGCCATGTGGCGGCGGCGATGGGATTCGTCGGGTTCGTGCCGGAGCGGCTGGACTTCCGCAACGCGGTGCTGGCGCAGTTGGCCGGGGCGTTCGTGAAGCTGGTGTCGCCCGGGGGCGTCGGCGGGATCGCCTTGAACACCCGGTTGTTGCAGCAGGCGAACATCCCGACCGCGCAGGCGCTGTCCAGCGTCGGGGTGGGGCAGTTGATCGGGCTGGTGCTGCACCTGCTGCAGCTGGGGGCCTTCGTCTACCTGGTGGACGCGCGGCCGGGCGGTTCGGAGCTGGAGGCGCTGCCCCCCGTGGTGGCCGGGCTGGCGGTGGCCGCGGTGCTGCTGGCGGTGGTGTGGTCGATCCGGCCGGCCCGGCAGTGGCTGGCGGCGCGGCTGCGGCCGTTGACGGCCGAGGTTCTGCCCCGGCTGCTGGACCTGCTGCGCAACCCCGGACGGCTGGCCGTCGGGGTGGCCGGGCAGCTGCTGGTGTCGCTCTGCCTGATCGCCTGCCTGTACTGCTGCATCCGCGCGGTCGGCCGGGTGCCGTCCTTCGCCTCGGTGGCGGTGGTGTTCCTGGTTTGCAACGCAGCGGGCAACGCGGCGCCGACCCCGGGCGGGGCAGGCGCGGTGGAGTTGGCGCTGGCCGGGGGGCTGCAGCTGACCGCGTCGATGGAGAAGGGCGGGGCGACGGTGGCGGTGGTGCTGTTCCGGCTGCTGACGCTGATCCTGCCGGTGCTGCCGGGTTGGGCGGCGATGACCTGGCTGCAGCGCCGCAAGGCGCTGTAGGACGGCGGGTCCTACTCCCGGTAGTCGTCCTCGTCGAGCTGGACCACCCGGCTCTGTTCGGCGGCGTCCGCGACGTCGGTGGCCGGGTCCGCACCGAGGGCCCGGCGTTCGGCGACCTCGTCGTACTCGCCGCCGGTGGTTTCCTCGTCGTCGGGTTCGACGGTTTCGACGACCTCGTCGATCAGGTAGTCCTCGTGATTCTGCGGCATGGCGTCCGTCCTCGCTGTTCGGAGGCTTCACGGGTGGCGGTACTGGCAGTATCCGCCGCCGGGCGCCCGGACGCGATGCGCCGGGGCCGCTCCGGCGTGTTGCCCCGAGCGGAATTGACCCACGAAACAGGTGGTCCAATGACCCAGGGAACGGGTGCATTCCGCGCCTAGGGTCGTAGCCATGACGACGAACGGCACCACCGCCGCCCCCGCCCGCCTCGACTACGCCCGCACCGCCCCGAAGGTATTCCGCGCGATGATCGCCCTGGACGCCGCCGCCCGTGAGGGCCTGGACCCGGCGCTGGTCGAGCTGGTGCAGATGCGCACCTCGCAGCTGAACGGCTGCGCGTACTGCCTGGACATGCACGCCAAGGACGCCCGCAAGGCCGGCGAGACCGACGAGCGGATCTACCTGCTGCCGGTCTGGCACGAGGCCCCGGCCGGGGTGTACAGCGAGCGCGAGCGGGCCGCGCTGGCACTGGCCGAGGAGATCGCGCGGATCGACGGCGGGGTCCCCGACCCGGTGTACGCCCGGGCCGCCGAGCACTTCGGGGAGGCGGAGCTGGCACAGCTGATCTCGGTCTGCTTCACCATCAACGCCTGGAACCGGATCAACGTGGCCACCCGCAAGACCCCGGGCACGCTGTAGCGGCCGCCCGCACCGTCGTCGCCCCGCGGGCGGGAGTCCGAGGACGGGCCCCGCGTCCACGCGGAACGCGCCGCAGGCCACCGGGGGTACGATCGGTGCCGTACCCAGGGCTCACCCGTACCCACCCGGTGGCCCCGAGGCCCTTACGAACGACGGCCCCCGCGAACGACGGCCGCAACGAACGACGGGAAGTTCATGTCCGGCTCGCACTACTTCACCGGTGCACCCGAGGTCGCCAGCGAGCGCCGGCCGATCACGGTCTCCCTCCCGGACGTCACCCTGGAACTGACCACCGACGCCGGGGTGTTCTCCCGCAGCCGACTCGACCCGGGCACCCGGATCCTGCTGGAGCACGCCCCGCAGCCGCGGGTGCGCGGCCCGATCCTGGACGTCGGCTGCGGCTACGGCCCGATCGCGCTGACCTGGGCGACCCGGCGCCGACGGCTGCCGGTGTGGGCGGTGGACGTCAACGAGCGGGCGCTCGAACTGGTGCGGCTGAACGCCGAGGTACTGCGGCTGGGCAACGTCCAGGCCGCGCTGCCGGACGACGTCCCGGAGGACGTCCGCTTCGCCACCATCTACTCCAACCCGCCGATCCGGATCGGCAAGTCCGCGCTGCGCAAGCTGCTGACGCACTGGCTCGGCCGGCTGACCCCGGACGGCTCGGCGTTCCTCGTGGTGCAGAAGCACCTGGGCTCGGACTCGCTGCAGAAGTGGCTCAACGAGCAGGGCTACCCGACCTCCCGGGTCACGTCGGTCAACGGGTTCCGGATTCTGGAAGCACGGCCCCGCCCGGATGCGGGCGAGGGCTCCGAGAGTGGACGGGGTACCACGTCGTGAAGCAGTTGCGCGGGACCGAACTGAAGCGTCTGCACCGCTCGTGGCGGCGCAGCAACGAGTTCCGGCTCGCGATGATCCTGGAGAACCTGCAGTCGCCGTTCAACGTCGGCTCGGTGGTCCGGACCGGGGCCGCGATGGGTGCCGAGAAGCTGTACCTGACCGGGGACACCCCGTCGGTGCGCTCGTCCGGTGCGCAGAAGGCCGCGATGGGCACCGACAAGTACCTGAAGGTCGAGCACTTCCCGACCGTCGCCGAGGCGGTGGCGGCCGCGAAGGCGGACGGCTTCAAGGTGGTCGGGCTGGAGCTGGCCGACGAGGCGGTGCCGATGTTCGCCGCCGAGCTGACCCCGGCGGTGGCCTTCGTCCTCGGGCACGAGGACCGCGGGATCACGCCCGAGGCGCTGGCGCTCTGCGACCAGGTGGTGTTCGTGCCGCAGCTGGGCCGGGTCGGCTCGCTGAACGTCTCGGCGGCCGCGACGGTGGCCTGCTACGAGGCGCGCCGCCAGGGGTACGCGATCAGCGGCACCCCGGACGGCAGCGACCTCGGCGGCGACCTCGGCGGCGACGAGGACTAGGTCCGTACGACCGCGACAACGGTGGCGGGGTGGGCCCGACGGCCCGCCCCGCCGCCGTTTTTCACCCGCCGCTTTCCGCGCGCCGCTTTCCGCACGCCGCTTTCCGCACGCCGCGGATCTCTGCCATATGGCAGATGTCGGCAGTCGCCCCGACCGGAAGCATTCCGGGGGTGACCGAACTGCAGATCCTCGACCTGACCAAGGAGTACCGCGGCGGCCGGCGCGCGGTGGACTCCTTCTCACTGACGCTCCGGCCCGGGGTGCTCGGCCTGCTGGGGGCCAACGGCGCCGGCAAGTCGAGCCTGATGCGCATCCTGGCCACGGTCACCCGGCCGACCTCGGGCCGGGTGCTGTGGGAGGGCGTCGACATCGCCCGCCGACCCGGGCCACTGCGCCGCACCGTCGGCTACCTGCCGCAGGACTTCGGCGTCTACCCCCAGCTCACCGCCCGCGAGTTCCTCGGCTACCTGGCCGCCGCCAAGGGGCTGCGGCGGCGCTCGGCCAGGGACCGGATCGAGGAGCTGCTCCAGCTGGTGAACCTGTCCGGGGCGGCCGGGCAGCGGCTGGGCGCGATGTCCGGCGGGATGCGCCAGCGGGTCGGCATCGCCCAGGCGCTGCTCAACGACCCGGCGCTGCTGATCGTGGACGAGCCCACGGTCGGGCTGGACCCGGAGGAGCGGCTGCGCTTCGGCAGCCTGCTGAGCGGGCTCGGCGCCGACCGGATCGTCGTACTGTCCACCCACATCGTCCCGGACGTGGCCGCCACCGCCGACCGGATCGCCGTGATGGGCGACGGCCGGCTGCTGCACCACGGCAGCCCGGAGGAGCTGCTGCGCGGCGCCGAGGACTCGGTCTGGGAACTGACCGTGACGGCCGATCAACTCCCGTCGCTGCGTTCGCGGTTCCTGCTCGGCGGCACCACCCGCACCCCGCAGGGGGTCCGGGCCCGGGTGCTGTCCGGACACCCGCCGGCACCCGGGGCGCAGCCCGTACCGCCCCGGCTGGAGGACGCGTACCTGCTGCTCACCGCCGGGCCCGAGCGGGTGCCGGCGTGCTGACCAGGATCGGGGCGCTCGCGCTGGCCGACTTCCGGGAGCGCCGGCGGCGGCCGGGCTACCTGGTGGTGCTGATCGGCACGCTCGCGCTGGGGCTGCTGGCCGCACCGGTGGGCGACTCCCGCTGGGAGGTGTTCCAGGTGACCGACCTGCACGGCCGCTACACCAGCGGCTACGTGGGAACGGTGACGGCGCTCGGCGGGGCGGTCTGGCTGTCGCTGGCGGGCTTCGGGATCGCCCGGGGCACGGTCGTCCGGGACGAGGAGAGCGGCGTCGGCCAGCTGCTCGCCGCCACCCCGCTGAGCCGGATCGGCTATCTGGCGGGCAAGTTCGGCAGCAACCTGCTGCTGTTCGGCTCGATGCTGCTCGCGCTGGCCGGGACGGCGCTCGGCGTGCAGCTGGTCAAGGGGGACTCGGACCGGGTGGACGTGGTGCGGCTGCTGCTGCCGTACGTCCTGATCACGCTGCCGCTGCTGGCGGCGGTGGCCGGGTGCGCGGTGCTCTTCGACACCGTGCGCGGGCTGCGCGGCGGACTGGGGGCGATGCTCTGGTTCGCGGTCTGGCTGGTCCTGGTGCTGGGCGCGCAGGCCGGCGGCGGGCCTGACCTGCTGGGCATGCGGCGGATCACCGCGTCGATCCGGGAGGTGCTCGCGGCGGGCGGGCGGCCGGTGAACGGGGTGGAGTTCGGGGTCGGCCTGACCGCGGACAACCGGGTGACCGGCACCTTCGACTGGCCCGGCCTCGGGCCGGGCGAGGCGGTCGGACCGGCAGCCACGGGGGTGCTGCTGGTCGGCGCGGCGGTGGGGATCGCACTGGTCGGCGCGCTCTGGTTCGGCCGCTTCGACGGGGCCGGGGCCGGTCGGAGCGCCCACCCCGCCACGGCCCCGGACGCGCGGGCACCCGCGGTCGAGGCCGGGACCGCCCCGGCCGGCTTCGCCCTCGACCCGGCCCGGCTGACCCCGGCCCGGGAGGGCCGCAGCGGCCTCGCCGCCGTACTCGGGGAGCTGCGGATCCTGGAGCAGGGCCGACAGCTGTGGTGGTGGGCCGGGGCAGGCGTGCTGGCCGTGGCCGCGGCCGGCGTCGCCCCGGACGGGCCGAGCCACCCGTTGCTGCCGTTCGCGATGCTCTGGCCGGTGCCGCTCTGGTCCCGGCTGGGCCACCGGGCGGGCGGCGGCAGCGTCGGCGAGCTGCTCGGCGCCTGCCCGTCCCCGCTGCGCCGGGGGCTGGCCGGGCTGCTCGCCGGGATCCTCCCCGCGCTGGCGGTGACGGCCGTGCCGGCCGTGCGGCTGCTCGGCGCCGGGCAGTCCCGGGCCGCGGCGGGGGCGCTGGCGGGGGCGCTGCTGGTCCCGGCGCTGGCGCTGCTGTTCGGCAGCCTCACCCATGGCCCCCGGCTGTTCCAGACCGTCTACCCGCTGCTCTGGTACGGGATGGTCAACCACGTCGCCGGGCTGGACTTCCTCGGCGTCTCCGGGGAGCGGGCCCCGGCCCCGGCGGCGGTCGCGGGTGTCGCCGCGGCACTGGCGGCGGCCGCGCTCGCCCTGGACGCGGTGCGGCACGCCACCCGCTGAGTCCCCCGGAGGAGGACCGGTTCCCCCGCCAGGGGGAGCCGGTCCGTTCGTACGGCGGAGGCCGCGCCCGGGGGTCGGCTGGGAGCTTGGAGGCAGCCGGGCAGCAGCCCGACTCCCTTCTTCCCGTAGAGGATCGACCATGCGCAAGACCACCGCCGCCGTCGCACTCGCCACCGCCGTCACGGCCCTCGCCGCCGGAACGGCGGGCACCGCCGCGGCCGCACCCGTACCGGCCGGGCACCTCGCCCTGCACAGCTGGACCCTGCTCAACGAGCGCGGCCCGGGCCCCAACCCGGGCGAGCGGCTCACCGCCCGCGTCGACGCCCGGACGGTCGACGGCCGCGCCCGGGGGCACGCCGTGGCCCAGCACGTCTTCAAGGACGGCACCGTCCGGGTCGAGTTCGACATCGACTGCCTGAAGGTCGACGGCAGCGGTGCGGTCACCGTCACCGGGCCGATCGATAGCGTCACCGTCACCCCGGTCGGCAGCCGGCCGACCACCACACGGCCCGGCTGGCACCCCGAGGCCGGGCTGACCTACTACCCGGCCGACGAACACGGCGAACGCCGGGTCGGCTGGGCCGCCTCCGACTACCGGGACCCGAACACACCGGCCAAGGTGACCAAGTGCACCCCCGTCCCGGCCGACCTCTGGGTCATCGAAGGCAGGACCGTCCTGCACCGGTAGCGGCGCCCCGGCGGCCCGGAGCGGTCAGCCCGGCGTCGGCCGAGCGCCGGCGCCGCGCACGACCGTCGTGGGCATGACGTCGCCTTCGTCGACCCGCACCCGGTCCGCCAGGAACGCGACGAGCCCATCGCCGGCCTCGCCGCCCTCGCCTACCTCGACCAGTAGCCCGGCAGATCGACCAACTGGCTCCACAACCCCCGCTCCACCGCCGTCATCCCGACGTCCCCCACCACCCGCTCCGGATGCCCCGGCCCCGGCCCCACCAACCCGCCCGCCTCAGCCGCGGCCACCGCCCCCGCCACATGCGCCTGCCCGAGCGCCACCAGCCCCGCCCCCAGCCGCCCCCAGAAGCCCCCGACCCGCCGCCACCACACCCCACGCGCCATCCCCCCAGCCTGCCCGCACCACCTCGAACCCCCCTCGACCCGCGCTCCCGCCCCGCCCAACACAAAGGCCCGGTCAGAACATCTGACCGGGCCTTCCGCATCTGAGCCGCCTGCGGGATTCGAACCCGCGACCTACGCATCAGGGGTGCAACACGGATCGTAACCAGCCATGCCCAACGGTGACCGGCGATCGCACGCCGCCTCCTGGGTCCATCGAGACCTACCCACCATCGCCCCCGACGGCAGCGAGACCCGCATGACTGCCGGTGGGCCGGTGCCACAGGAGAACGCCCGACGGCGCGTCCGGGTGCCGGTGAATACCGAGCCAAGCCGAACATTTCCAGGGCAGAGCAGATTTCGCATTTGGTTGTGAAAGGTGCTCCCGTTCGACAGTATTCGATGTCTATGATGGACGGTGTCCGGTCTGCGGATTCGTTCCAGCCGGGCCGAGTTCCGTCATATCCAGAAATCATGCCAAGAACAGGGGGTAGCCATGTCCTTCGACACGGCTGTTGACGAGGTGCTGGACTTCAGCGAGTTCACCATCGCGGAGATCGAGTCCGTAGACCTGCCGGACACGGTCGGCCTGCCGGCCATGGGGGCGTCGCATGCGTCGATCGGCTGCTGCTCCTGCTGCAGCAGCAGCTCCTGATTGATGAACTGCCGGGCCGGGGATGCGTGTTGGCATCCCCGGCCCGGCGCTTGCCTGGTGGTCGAGGTGGTGTCAGAGGTCGGCCTGACGGGCCACTGAGCGAGTGACGCGCCACGCGGCGAGGGCCGTGGCCAAGACGGCGGAGACAGCGAACTGGGCGAGCGCAGTGCCGTCGGCGAGGGTCTCGGCGGTGGCGGCGTGCCAGAGCATGGGGGCAGCCACGGCAATGGCGACCAGTGCCGGCGCACAATACCAGAGCACAAATGGAAATACGCCGTACCAGTCCGCGGAAAGGGACATCAGCTCATATCGGAGCGGTCCGCGATAAGCACTCAGCAATGCCGCTCCAATACCGGCCGGAGCCCCTGCGGTGAAAAGCAGCAGAACGGCCAGCAGTACGATGTCCGGGGCTGAGACCAGGGTGGCGGTGGCCACTGCGGCGGCCGAGCCCAGAACCGCGAGCAGGGCGGTCGGCACCACCAGGTGGGAAAGCGCGATCCGGGCCGGGGTGAACGGGAGCAGGCCGGTGCGGGCCGGCCGGTCGGTCTCCTCCCGTGCAGGCTCCACCAGCGCTGCGGCCGCCAGATAGGGGCCAAGGCTCAACAGGCAGCCCAGCCAGGCGGCGGTCACCGGGGCGGGGTGGGCGTGCGCCGCCCAGAGCCGGGCGGCGTTCAGCAGGAGGACGGAGCCAGCGGCCCAGGCGGCCGCGGCAGCCAGCCGGCCGGGGCGGCGCAGCAGGGCGGTCGCATCCCGCCAAAACAGGATCAGCAGCCGGGCTCGGGGCATCGGCAGCCGCAGGGCCGCCCCGGTCCGCCGGGCGCGGGCGGCGGCCTGCGCGACCAGTGCGATCTGCCGGAAGTCGAGCAGCAGTAGGCCGGTCTGGGCCCGGCCGGCCGCACGGGAACGGAGCGCGAGGTCGGCGGAGGGCAAGGTGGCGAGGGAGCGGTCGGCGGCGGCCAGGGCTGCGGCGGTGCCGGCCACCAGGGCTAGAGCGGCGAGCAGTCGAGCCGGCTGAAGGCCGCCGGCCGTGCCGCCGAGCGCCCAGCCCGCCCAGCCCCACGGGCCGGAGGCGGCCAGCAGGCCGGTGGTCCACTGGTCCCACTGGTCGCGACCGGCCGTGGCGAGACCGCCGAGCTGCGCCAGGCCAACCAGGGTGAGGGCCACGGAGCCGACCCGCACCAGCCGGGCCCACCGCGGCGAGCCCTCGGCCAGTGCTCCGACGGCCGCGGCCAGCCAGGCCAGTAGCAGGCCGATGACCATGGCGAGCCC
The DNA here is from genome assembly GCF_044768305.1 of Kitasatospora sp. NPDC101155. Taxonomy (NCBI): domain Bacteria; kingdom Bacillati; phylum Actinomycetota; class Actinomycetes; order Kitasatosporales; family Streptomycetaceae; genus Kitasatospora; species Kitasatospora sp. NPDC101155. Next base: position 371,393 of record NZ_JBIWPN010000005.1, read on the forward strand.
GATCCCGAGTGGGCTCGGCCGACCGGTCGAGGCGGCCACCGCACCACCCAGAGCGCCCAACACGGCGCCACCCGCCCCTGCGGCGGCCAGCGCAGCCGACAGCCGCGGGCGCAGCAGCCAGCGGCGGTCCACCGGTAGCGGCAGCAGCCAACTGAGCTCCGGTGCCGGCAGCACGACCGGACCGAGCCACAGCGACAACCGCAGCAGCCCGGCCGTGCCGATCGTGCTGAGGCCGACCAGCAGCCCCGGGAGCCGGCCGTCGCCGGGCGCGAGCACCGAGCCCGCCAGGCCGGAGAGGGTGTCGACCGAGCCGACCAGTACGGTCAGCAGCACGAGCGCGGTGATCAGTGCGGTCCAGAACCGCTGGATGCGACTGCCCGCCACGCGGGTTGCTCGGCGGGCCCGGGTGCGGCGCAGTTGCTCGACGGCGCTCCGGGCCGGGTCGGGGGTCGGTGGTCCGGCCGGCGCGGGATGCGGGAGCCGACGGGTGGTCAGCGCCATGGCGTGGCCTCCCGCTCCAAGACCTCGGCGGTCGGGCCGTGGTCGACGACGCGTCCGCCGTCCAGAACCATCACCTGGCCGGCGACCTGAGCGAGCAGTTCCTGGTCGTGCACGGCCATGACGATCGCCGTGCCGTCGGCCAGGGCCTGCCGGAGTGTGCCGGCCAGCCGTTCCCGGGCGCCGGTGTCGAGGCGCTGCTCCGGCTCGTCCAGCAGCAGCAGGCGAGCCGGGCGGACCAGGACGGCAGCGAGCAGCAGCATCTGCCGCTGGCCGGCGGACAGGGTGTCGGGAAAGGCGTCGGCCCGGTGGCGCAGGCCCAGCAGGTCCAGCACGCCGGCGCACCGCTCGGCGGCAGTCGGGCCGAGCCCGTGCGCGGTGGCGACCATCCGGACGTGCTCGGCCACGGTGAGGTCGGGGAAGCACGCGGCGTCGTCCAGAAAGACGCCGACCTGCTGCCGGAAGCCGAGTTCGTGCTCCCGCACCGGACGGCCGTCCAGCAGGACGGTGCCCCGGTCCAGGCGGTAGAGCCCGGCGAGCGCTTTGAGCAGGGTCGACTTTCCGGAGCCGTTGACCCCGACCAGTCCCAGGCAGCTGCCCGGCCGCACGGCCAGCGACGGCACGGCGAGCAGTTGTCGGCCGCCCACGCTGACCTGGACGTCCTCGGCTGTCAGCAGCGGTGACCCGCCGTCAGTCGCTGCTGCCGGTACCGCACCCACGGCACCGGCGACTCCGGCGGCTGCGGTCCGGCCCGGCGGCCTTCGGCGGCGGTCTTTCCTCATGCGTGTTCCCCTGGCGCGTTGATCATCGGTCTGCCCGCTCAGCGCAGGCCGCGTAGTGTCGCAATCAGCATGAACTCCTCATGGACTAGAAGGCCAAGCCGATTGAGCGTCATATGAGTTTGTGAGATGGCGACGCCCTCCCTGGTGAGGGCGCCCGGGCCGGTGCCGGGGTGCGGGCGCAGCGAGTCCAGGGCCGCGTCGTGCCAGGCGGTGACGGCCGAGTCACGGGCGACGAGCCGGCCCGCCGAGACACCGCCCTGGTCGGCCAGGGCGGTCGCCAGGCAGGTCGCGCCGTCGCCGAGGACGGCGGTGTCGAAGACCGGCGGCGCCACGGATTCGGCCCACCAACGCCAGTAGTCGGCATACCGCGCCAGATAGGCGTCGGTGTCGCCGCCCAGCCGCTCGACGCCGTCGGCTAGCTTCGCGATCACCTCCAGGCCGATCAGCCGCAGCTGCATGGTGGTCGGGGCCGCCCCGGCCACCCGGACTGCCAGGTCGCTGGAGCGCTCGAACACCGCCTCGGCGGCGTCCAGCAGCTCGCCGGAGCCGTACCGGGCGCGCTCGGGAACGTAGGTGGCCGCATGGACCCCCGGCGGCTGGACGGTGGTTGCCAGGCTCTCGTCGACCGAGGGATCGGCCAGGCCGCTGGCCCGGGCCAACCGGGAGATCCCGTCCAGATAGCCGGCGACGGCGTCCGACTCGTTCAAGGCGCCAGCAAGCGCGGCGAAGGCTTCGCGCACCGCGGTGTCCAGCCCGGCCGGCGACGATCGCGTGGTCGGCCGCAGCCGCAGTCGCAGGTGCGGGCCGCCCTCCCAGTAGCGGATGAAGAACCAGCGGCTGATCGCCCTGTCCTGCCGCAACGCCGCGATCAGGCCGGCGAGTGGGCCGGCGACCAGCTCGTCGATCCGGTCAGCCGCCGCGAACGGCACGTGGATGTGCCAGGACAGCCAGCCGTCCGGGTTGGGCTGCGGAGAATTCATCACTGGCCTCCAGTTGCCTCGGTCCGGTGGAACCGGAGATCGATCGCGGGTTCCGTGAAACGGTTCCGGCCGCACGCGACCTGGTAGACGGGCACCAGGGCGTCGTGGGCGCCAATGGCCGCAGCGATGGTCGCTGCGTTGAAGCTGCGCAGCGGGCGGGCGAACAGCCGGGCGGACGCGGCGCCCATGCACAACTGCTGGGCGAGCCAGCCGACGGTGGCCAGCACACCGGGGAGCGCCTGCTCGGGGCCCAGCGGTCGGACGGCCCGCGCCGCGTCGACCGCCATGATCCACACCATGTTGCAACCCGCCAGGTCGTAGGCCAGACCGGGGGCGGGGGCCGAGTCGACGACCAGCCCGCCGCGTAGCGCCGCCAAGTCGCCGATCCGCCGCATGCCGGCCGGCCCAGCAGCGGTCTGCGATGGCTCGAGTGGGGCCTCATAGAGGCCGTCCGGCAGCCCCGCGACAGCTCGCACCGCGCAGTACGCGCGCACGGCCGGCAGCCACTGGTCGAGATAACCGGCGTTGGCCGCGCCCCGCGCGGCGGCGGCGAGCACGGCGGTCAGGCCGTCCTCGGGAATGCTGCCGTGCCGAGCGGTGAAGCCGTAGAAGCCGCCCGGGGCCCGGCCGCTGTTGCGCAGCCAGCCGACCTCGGCCCAACTGAGCGGCCGGCCACCGTGACCAGCCGCCTGCTCAGGTGAGCCGACCGATCGTTCGGAATCGACGGGAGTGAGCCGGAAGCCGGGCACCACCGGCCCGGTCCATTCGCCCAGCCGGTCCGTCCAGTTGCCCGTTGCCGGGCCGGCGACGGTGAGTGGATGCCCGAGCGCCCGACCGGTGTCGGCCAGCGCGGCCAGCACGTGTCCGGTCTCCAGGCCCGCGAGCACCGGGCGCAGGCCACCGTAGAAGGCGGGCAGGGCCGCGAGCGCCGACGCCGTCTCCACGGCCACCGGATGTGACTGCCCGCCCACCTCGACCAGTGCGTCCAGCTCCGGCACCACCAACTGTTGCCCGGACCCGTCGGACACCGCCACCCGAACCGGGAACTTGGACCGCGGCGAGGGGTAGAGCCGGTGCTCGGCATAGGGGTTGGCGACCTCGTGACGCAGCGGGGCGGCGGCCGTCGCGGCCACTTCGGCCAGGCCGACTCCCGCCGCGGCGGGGCCGGACGCGGGCCAGGGCCGGGCCGTGAGCTGCTCCCAGGCCGGCCGCAACGGGCGCCGCGGCAGGCTGCGGCAGGTCTCGGCGAGCCGGAGCCGCACCCGCTGCCGGTACGGCCGGGCCTGCGGGTCGTACCGCGACGGATCCTCGGGCTGTGCGGAGAGCTGCCGCACGAGCTGCTGGACAGCCTGCCGGTCGGGCTGGTGGGTGGGGTTGCTGGGCATGGGGGCTTCCGGACGTCGGGACGGGTGGATGGCGCAGTACCTCACGGGAACGGGTGCACGGTGAGGCGGTCTGCGAGCGGGCCGTCCTCGATCCCGGCCACCGCCGCGGCCAACCGGGGCAGTCCGAGGACACGTTGGTGGGCGAAGCCGAAGCACATCGGTACCGCACCGGGCACGATGGCGCGCACGGCGTGCAGGCCGACCCGGCTGTGCTCCCAGCCGCTCTGGTCGACCACGACGACCTCCGGCATCCCGGCCGCGCGCAGCAACTCCCGCAGCCCCGCGGCGACATCGCCGATAGACCCGAGGGACTGGCCGTCGGCCGCGGGCCGCCCCCAGGTGCAGTCGGCGAAGACCTCCGCGAGCGGTCGAGTGACGCAGGACAGGAACGGTTCCAGTGCCGGACCCGCCTCCGGCATCGAGTGCCAGCGGACGTGGTCAGCCAGGGTGGTGACCTGCCAGGGGTCGGTGCGCACCCGGCGGGCGGCCGCGTCGTCGCGGGCCACCACCTGGGCGAGCACCAGCGGCGCGAGCTCGGACAACGCCCCGCGCACCGCCTTTTGCGGGTCGGGGTGGGCGCTCGCGGCGGTGAGGCTGAACCGGCCCGGCGCCCCGGGATTGATGGCCAGCGCCCAGACCACCGGGACCGGGATGCCGCCGCTGACGCGCAGCAGGTGGACCTGGTAGCCGGCTTGCCGCATCCGGGCGTGCAACTGCCTGCTCAGTGGGTCCGTGATGGACCGCCAGTCGATCCGGGGCAGCGCTTCGCCCCGCCACCAGGACATCAGGAAGGCGTCGCGCTCGACGACTTCGAGCACCGCGTGGATCACGGCCTCGTCCCGGGTCGACCCCAGGGCGCAGCCGTTGGACGACTCGTAGAGCACCCGCCCCCAGCGCAGGCCCGCCCCAGGGCGCGGGGTGACGTGGTAGGAGGCCGCCTCGACCGGCACCAGCACCCGTCGGCCGCTGTGCCAGTGCGCGGCCTCGGCCCAGAGCAACTCGGCGTCGGGCGTGAACTCGTCTACCCGGCACGAAGGATGGTTCAGCTGCTCATTGCTCAGCCGACCAAGACGGCGCGGGTCCAGGGCGAGGCCAGCCAGCTCGGCGTAGCCGGCCCGGACCAGCTCCTTGGTGAGCACCGCCTCCGAGCCGGCCCGTTCCAGGCGCTCCAGGATGGCGGTCCGGCTGGCGGCCGCCACATGCCGACCGCGTCCGAAGCCCGCCGTCTCGGTGTGCTCGTCGGAGCGCGAGTGCAACGCGGCAACCAGTGCACCGGGGGCATCCGCCACCTGCTGCAACCCGAGCACCGGGCCGTAGCGGGTGTCCACGCAGTGCTCGGTCAGCTGGTCGAGCCGGGTGCTGGTCGCGGTGACCAGCCGGAGATCCTCGTCCACCTGAGACGACGGATCGTCAGTCACCTTGTCCGCCGCCGGATTTCCACAGTAGGGACATCCGGTGACCTTGCGGACGCGCTGCACGGCGGCGCCCGTGCGGGTGACGGCCAGGACCTCACCGCTGGCCGGCGTCCACTGCACCAGCGCGTCGACCGCACGGTGCAGCTGCTCGGCGGCGGCGCGCGGGAGCCGCGCGGCGGCATGCAGCCGGGCCGATCCGGAGGACACCCCCCGGCTGCGCAGCTGCGCGATCGCGGCGCAGAGCGGGCAGCCGGCCGTGGTGTCGGCGGACCAGTGCGGTCCCACCTCGACCTCGCCCGGCCAGATCCGGACCGGAAGGAGAGCTTCCCCTGTCTCGGCACACTGACGGAGCAGCTCCAGCTCGGCATCCGGGTGGTAGCCGGAGAGCACGGCGAGCCGGGCGCCGCCGAGCCGCTTGGCCAGGTGCTGCAGACGTTCGGTCAGCTCGGCCGGCAGTTCGGCCATCGAGGCTGCGAGGGTGGTCACCGGGCGACACCTTCCGTCTCCGGCCCACTGAGCACGGCCACCTGGGCATGCCCGACAACGGGGTCCGCCGAGGCCCAGGTCAGGCCCGCGCCGGGCGGTGCGGCGAGGAGCGGCAGCCCGGCCAGCTCGCCCCGCTCGGTGAGGACGTGCAGCACGCCGGTGTCCAGCGTCTCGGCCAGCGTCCCGTCCGCGAACCGCACCGCTGCATCGGGCTCGGCACCGACCGGCGCCGCCGCTCCGAGCCGACGGCCGAGGCCCTCGACGGCCAGCGCCCGGCCGAGAGCGCGCCGCACCGCGTCGGAGGCGTCCACGCCCCAGGCCCGGACCCGCAGCCCACCCCGGTCGAGCTCGGCCAGCCGGAGCCCGCCGTGCTCCGGGTGGATCCGCCAGGCCATGGAGTCCGGCCCGTCGACCGTCTGCGCCAGTTCGAGCGCGGGGCTCGGGAGCGGGTCGGTGGACCAAGCGGGCTCGGATGCGCGGCAGCGCTCGGCGGTGGCGGCCCGCAACCGCAGGTCGGCGAGGGCCGCCTGCTCGGTGAGGCCGCTGCCGCAGTCCACGCGGCCGGCTCGGAGCGCGCCGCACAGGGCGTCCAGCCCGGCCTCCTCGTGGGAGCCGCCCCAGCCGGCGACAGGGGCGGCGCCGTGGCGGCTGATCGCGCGCGCCAGCGAGACGGGCATCTGCTCCCAGTCGTCCGGAGTGTCGAGCCGCAGCACGCCGACGAGCTCATCGGCAGCGGGGTGGTCCGGGTCGATCACAGCCCGCATGGTCGAGCCGGGGTGGCGATCGGCGATGGCGTCCGCCAGCGGGACCACCCGCCAGCCGACCACCTCGGCGTCCACGATCCTCACGAGCGGCCGGACCTCGGTGCCGGTGAGCACGGCGAACAGGCAGTCGGCTGCCAGCCCGGCGGCAAGCAGCCGGGCGGTGGGACCGGCCGCGCCCGGCCGGTACAGCCGGTCGCGCAGCACCTCCTGCGGCACCCCGGCGGGCAGCACCCAGAGCCGGCTGCCGGCGGCGTGCAGTTCGACCTTCAGGCCGCGGCCGACCGGCACGTCGGCGGTCAGAGTGAGCGGCAGCTCCGCCGTACCGCCCGGCTCGACGGCAGCCGTGATGCCGCGCCGGTGCAGCGCTGCCGCGCAGGCCTCGGCGAGCGCGCCGCCGCCGACCAGGGTGACCCGGACCTCGGCGAGGGTGCGGGCGGCCTGCTCCGGGTCTGCGGCGTGCCCCTGCAGGTAGATCCGGGCGTCCTCCGGGAGACCGGTCTGCGCCGTGTCCTCAGGGATCTCCAGCAGCGCCCGGCGCCGGCTCAATTGATCGAGGATGTGACGGCAGACCGGTTCGGCCGACGGACCGCCGGAGGTCGCCAGCAGCCCATCGACACTGGTGGGTTCATCCAGCACCGCGAGCCAGCTCAGCACCGGCGGCACCAGGGCGGCCGGGAGCTTGAGCGCGAAGGACTCGAATGGTCCCTGGATGAAGACCCCGGTGGGGACGACGCCGAAGACGACGCTCGGGCGCAGCATGACGGGCATATCAGGCGGTCCTTTGGGCGATGCGCTGCTGCCAGCTCTCGCCGAGGAACTCGTCCACGGCGCAGGCGATCAGATGGCAGGAGAGGTAACGGGCGGCGGGCTGCACGTCGAGCAGCGGCAGTGCTTCGTAGAGCCAGTTGATCAGAACGCGGTACTCGTTGAAGCCGATGGGCGGGTTGTCCCAGAAGGCGAACTGACGCAGCGTCGCGTGGAACTGGCTGGTCGGCGCCGGCTGCCCCCGCCGCTGTCCCGGCGCGGTGAGCCGGCGGATGTCCGCGGCGTGCTCGGCTGATCGCAGCACCGCGTAGGTCTGCTCCGCCAGCCGGTTGCCGGGCAGCGATGACGCGGACCGCACACCGGTCTCGACCAGTTGGAGCGCTGCCGCACGGTTCTGCCGGTAGGCCTGCTCGAACTGCTGCCGCAGCCTTTCGCCGTCGGGCCGGACGGCGAGGAAGGCCTCGGCGTGCGACCGCAGCGAGAGGGAGCCGAACCGCAGCCCGCCGGGGTAGACCGCCGCGGTCGCCACCAGCAGGCCCAGGCCGAGCCCGCTGACCCGGCTCGGGGCGTGCCCGGGCACCAGGGTGTCACGCAGTACCTCGGCCATGCCCGTGTGGTAGGCCCGGCGCTGCTCGGCGAGCGGCCCGTCGTCCGGCATCGTGTCGATGCTCACGGTGCCGTGCGGTGCGGGCCGTGGGCGGAACCCGGTACGCCCTTCCAACCGGCTGTTGCGCTCGGCGATCGCGGTGTACTCGGCCTCGGTCCAGGTCTCGGCCGGGTTCGCGGCCGCGGCCGCGGCGAGCCGCCGGGACAGGTCGTCGAACACGGCCTGGTCCAAACCCGGCCCCGCCAGGTGCAGAGCCAGGTGCGACCCGCCGTCCCAGCCCCTGGTACAGAACGCGACCGGTAGGTTGTGTGCTGCCCGGAGCTCGCTGAGCAGCGGCAGCAAGGCCTCGCTCAGCAGCCGGATCTTGCTCGGGTGGTAGTCGTAGACGCGTGCGACAGTGATCACGGTGTTAGCCGATCCGATCGAACTCGTACAGGTACTCCGCCGCCCGGCGGCCGGGCACCGGGACGGGCAGGCACTCCTCCAGCACCGGTCGGTCCAGGTCGGCGGCCGACTTGGCAAGGGCGGCCCGGCTCAGCGGGCTGGCCAGGTCGAGGTACCGGGGCTTGCTCCGCACCACTGCCGGTCCGGCGGTCCAGTCCGGCAGCGCGGACTGACCCACCTGGTGCCAGGGCGGGACGGATTTGCAGAAGAGCCGGCGCGGCAGCCCCCAACGGGCCGCGAACCCGAGCAGTTGGTGGAGTTGCTCCCGCTCCTCGCCCTCCGGCAGCAACTCGGCGAGCGAGGGCAGGTACCAGCGCGCCCGCTGGACCACGATTCCCCGGTACGAGATCCGCGGCACGGCCACCACCCCGGCCCCGGCCCGTAGTGCCCGCTCCCGGTAACTCCGGTCCAACCCGCCGGAGATCTCGCCGCCGCTCTGCAGCCAGAGCGCAATCCGGGTGGCTGCGGGCAGCAGGTCCCAGCGGGTGGAGGTGAGCACGAACGGTCTGCGGCCGTCGGGCGCGGTGAGGGTGAGCCGACCAGCGGTGCCAGTGTCAGCCAGCACCAGTCGGCCCCAGTCTGCCGGATCGAGCCGCTGGTCGAGCAGTTGCGGGTGCACACCGGTGTTAAGCCCGTGCGCGCAGCGGTCCTCGGCGTGGGTGGCGCCGAGCGCGGCCCGCAGCCGGGTGGAGACCCGCGCGAGCGCCGTGCCGCCGGCTTTGGCGTCGGGCCACAGGAACCGCGCCAAGTGTGTGCCGAATCCAGCGAACACCGCGTTGCAGACCAGGAGTTCGCCGGCCGGCTGGAGCATCGCAGCGAACGACGCCGGCTCGTCGGGCAGAAGCGGCGCCACCAGCCGGGACCACTCCTGGACGGCTACGTCGGGCAGTTCGAGCACGCCGCCCGGCGGCACCCCGTCCAGCAGCTCGGCGAGCTGGGTGAGGATCCGCCCCCGGGTGGCCCACAGCTGCTCGAACGCGCTGTTCACCAGCGGATCGCCGACGGACTGGCCGCGTCCGGCCGCCACCGCCACGGCCAGGGTCTCCTCAGCCAGCGCCTCGGCGTGGTCGGCCAGCCGGACCTCGCCGCCGCGCCGGCGCACACCGGCCTGCAGGCCCAGCCGCATGTCCAGCTTGAGGTCGAACACCGCCAGGAATCCCAGGAGTCGGGCCATCGCGGACAGCCGGTCCGTATCCACCGGTGCCGGCGCGCTGGTTCGGATCACCGTGTCCTCGTAGACCTGCAGCGGCAGCGGTGCGTAGGCCTGCAAGTCGGCGTGCCGGGACCGGAGTTCGCTCAGCAGTTGCGGGCGGGTGGCCGGTTCGTCATCCGACAGCCGGTCAAGGAGCCCCGCGATCGAGGAGATCGCCCTGACCAGCGGCGGATCCGGCGGGAGAGCGGCCAGCAGCTCGTGCAGGAAGCGCTCGCTGTTGTCGGACACCGGCAGGGCCGGCAACAACAGGCCGATGTCCAGGCACGAGCGGATGACGCGCTCGGCGCTCGCGAGTGGGCAGTTCAGCTCGACGGCCAGTCGCGCGGTCAGCTCCTCGCGGTCGGGGAGGTCGAAGTAGACGAGTCGGACGACCGCGCTCAGCGGTGGCTGGCGACGGACGATGACCCGACGGCGGCCCGCCGCAGTGAACGTGAGGAATGCGAGCTGCTCCGGCTCGGCCGCCACCAGCGGCGCCAGCCGGACGTGCCGCGGCAGCTGGCCGGTGCGCCGCAGTTCGGACGCGAGGGCGGCCTCTGCGATCGAGACGTAGGTTCCGCGCTGAACCTCGAAGCTGCGACTCAGCTCCAGCCGGGGCTGTCCGACCGGATCGTCCTGGTCGTACGCCGCGGACGCCAGGCTGACCGGCCGCAGTGTGACGCCGGTGAACTGGGAGCGCGGACTGGTGCGCAGCATGGCGCGGTAGGCGTAGGAGAGCAACTGGTGCTCGGACTTGCGATCTTGCCGCTCCCAGCTGCCGCGGTTGCGCACGAACCTCGCCCGGGCCTGGTCGAGGTCAGCGCTGACCAAGGCGAGCGAGGAGGCGAACTCGCCGAGCCCGCACAGCTCGGCGAGCTCGGTCCGCTCTGCGTCGCGCACGGCGCCCTGGCCGGCTGCGAAGGCGTCCAGTAGGCGCTGGTACTCGAGCGCGTGGCCGTGCCACTCGCGCACCGCCTCCGGCTCGGCCGGTGCCTCGGTGAGCGGGGTGAACGGCTTGCTGCGCACCCGGCGCCGGACGCGAACGTACGAGTCGGCCCGCTCGGGCTCCTCCCGCACCAGGCCGTGCAAGGTCACTGCGGCGCGGGTCGCGCTCTCGGCGGCCGCGCTGCGGGCCGCCCCGATCTGCTCCCAGGCCGTCGCCGCAGCACTCGGCAGGATTTCGGAGAACGGGATGAGATTGATCCGTGATACCGCCTCGCCGGCGGTCCGAAAAAGCGTCGGGAACCGCCCGCCGGGCGCATTCCGAATGGCCACAGAATTCTCCGGTCTGGCAAGGTGGAGTGCGGTTGGTGCGAATGGCAGGTCGGCGAAATCAATGGCTCCTCCCGAATCGCCCGGGGAAAGCCGGTCCACCGATCGCCACCGGAGGGTGGAGCCATGCGGACGGCCGCGCTCCGGCGCGCCTGAGACCCGGAGGAGCTCCCGCGCGCCGAAGCCAGCCTCAGGTGCTGATCAGCTGCTGGAGCTGCAGCAGGAGCAGCTTCCGGCGCAGCAGGAAGCACCGTTCGAGGCGCCCATGGTGGGCAGTCCGACGGTGTCCGGCAGGTCGACGGTCTCGATCTCGCCGATCGTGAACTCGCTGAAGTCGAGAACCTCGTCGGTGGCGATTGCAGCAGACATACTCATATCCCCCTTCGCAAATGTGGGCGAGGGGGTTCAACTAGGATTGTTGCGCTTCCACTGATGCTTCCAGCATCTGGCCCCCCGCCGCGCTGATGGCTCATCATGCTCATACGCCAGCGAACGTGTCAACAATGTTGCGGAGCATGAAGGGCTCGGAATGCCGCCCGCGACGTTAGCCCTGTCGCACCTCCGGGCTCCACCGGCGCGCCCTGGGGCGGTTCGCCGTCCGCCCTCAACGTTCACTCCCCGGCCGGCACGCAGCCCGACGCCTTCGACGTGCCTATTGAGTTCCGCCGCCCGAGGACGACGTGAGCCTTCGGCGGAACTACACGGCCGTCTCCGGCATGACCCAGCAGGGCGGGTTGAGGATCGCTGAGGGCGCAGCGGCGGCCGCCAGCGACACGAACGTCTGGTTTCGCACCGCCCTCGACCCGCTGGCTCGGGAAAGAGGAGTTCACCTTCCTGCAAGCAAGTACGGGTGCGCCGCCCGAGCCCCTCCCGTTCCCCTCTTCAAGACCGACACCGGTCCGGCGAAGCCGATCCAGCCCGACACCAAGCGGAGGCCCACTACCGTCTCGCTTGCCTGGAGGGGGAGCACGGTCCACGGCCATGGGGTTGGACAGCTGTCAGCTGACGCTGGCCTGGTGCAGCGCCCTCTGCTGCATCACCTCGGACCGACGACCTCGATGTCCCAATGCATCGACCTCAATACGACCATTCCACTTGTCCTGGCCACCCTGGAGGCTGCCCGCACGCCAAGGAATGACAAAAGGCCCAGGTCACGGGCTATGTGACCTGGGCCTTCTCTGAGCCGCCTGCGGGATTCGAACCCGCGACCTACGCATTACGAGTGCGTTGCTCTGGCCAACTGAGCTAAGGCGGCACCGCTGCCATCTGTGGTGGCAACGCGGGCCAGTCTACACAGGTTCGCAGGTGATCCGTAGCCAGGACGGGCGGGGGGCAGGGCGGGGGTGGGACATGGGTGGGCAAAGGGGGATGGTTTTCGCTTCAATCGATCGCCGGTACGACGTTACGATGAGCGCCCCCCTGCCACCCCTTCCCCACCCCGGAGCGCATCGTGCTCGGCGTCAACGACCTGGCGACATACATCCTCGGCGCCCTCGTCATCATCCTGCTGCCCGGCCCCAACTCGCTGTACGTGCTGTCGGTCGCCGCCAGGAAGGGCATCCGGACCGGGTACCAGGCCGCGGCGGGCGTGTTCGTGGGCGACCTCACGCTGATCAGTCTGACCTCGCTGGGCGCCGCCTCGCTGCTGAAGGCCAACCCGGCGGTGTTCGCGGTGGTCAAGTTCGGCGGGGCCGCGTACCTGCTGTGGATCGGCTTCGGGATGCTCCGCGCCGCCCGCCAGCTGTGGCGCGAGCGCCGGGCCGAGGCCGAGGCCGAGGCCGACCCGGCCGCCGAGGCGGCGCCGGAGGCGGTCGAGCGGCCGTTCCGCCGGGCGCTGGTGATCAGCCTGCTGAACCCGAAGGCGATCCTGTTCCTGCTGTCGTTCTTCACCCAGTTCGTCGACCCGTCGTACGGGCAGCCCGCGCTCTCCTTCGGCCTGCTCGGCGGGATCCTGCAGACCTTCAGCCTGCTCTACCTCTCCCTGCTGATCTTCGCAGGCACCACGCTGGCCACCGCCTTCCGCCGCCGCAAGCGCCTCTCCGCAACGCTGACCAGCGGCGTCGCCGTGCTGTTCGCGGGCTTCGCCGCGAAGCTGGCGGTCTCCTCCGCCTGACGGCAGGCGGCTACCGGTCGCAGCGCCTGCCCTGCTCCGGCGCCTCCCCGGTCAGCAGGAAGTGGTTGACCGCGCCGTCGACGCAGGTGCTGTGCCGCCCGTACGCGGTGTGACCGTCCCCGTCGTAGGTGAGCAGCCGGCCGGACTCCAGCTGGCCGGCGAGGGAGCGGGCCCAGTCGTACGGGGTGGCCGGGTCGCGGGTGGTGCCGACGACGACGATCGGGGCGGCGCCGGCGGCCCGGATGGTGTGCGGCGCGCCGGTGGCCCGGACCGGCCAGTAGGCGCAGGTCAGCGCCATCCAGGCCATGTCGCGCCCGAAGTGCGGCGAGGCCCGCTCGAAGTCCGGCACCGCCCGCTGGACATCTTCCGGCGAGCTGAAGGGGGCGGGCAGGTCGAGGCAGTTCACCGCCGTGTTGGCGAACATCAGGTTGGGGTACGAGCCGTCCGCACCGCGCCCGTAGTACTCGTCGGAGAGCTTCAGCAGGCCGGTGCCGTCGCCCGCCCTGGCGACGGTGAGCGCGCTGCGCAGCCTGGGCCAGAGGAAGTCGGCGTACATCGCCTGGATGACCCCGGCGGTCGCCTGGGAGCCGGTGAGTCGACGCCCGTTGTCGGTGCTCGGCAGCGGGTGGGCGTGGACGGCCGTGAGCAGGGCGGTGAGCTGCTCGCCGACCTGCTGCTCGGTACGGCCGAGCGGGCAGTCCTCGTGCTTGGCGCAGTCCTTGGCGAAGGCCGCCCAGGCGGTCTCGAAACCGCCGGCCTGGGTGCGGTTGCCGGCCATCGAGTCGAGCGCCGGGTCCATCGCGCCGTCCAGCACCACCCGCCCGACCCGGCTCGGGAAGAGCCCGGCGTAGGTGGCCCCGAGGAAGGTGCCGTAGGACTTGCCGACGAAGTTCAGCCGCTCGTCGCCGAGCAGGGCGCGCAGCACGTCCATGTCGCGGGCCGCCTCGACGGTGCTGAGGTGGCCGAGCGCGGCCCCGGCCTGCCGGGAGCAGCCGTCGGCGAACTCCTTGTCGGCGGCGACCAGCGCGTCGATCGCCCGCTGGTCCCCGGGTTCGAGGTCGACGGCGGTGAAGGCGTCCATCCGCTCGCCGCTCAGGCAGCTGACGGGGTTGCTGCGGCCCACCCCGCGCGGGTCGACGCCGACCAGGTCGTACCGGGCCCGCACCGAGCGGTCGTACGTCCGGGCGACGGCCTCCAGGTACTCGATCGCCGAGCCGCCGGGCCCGCCCGGGTTGAGCAGCAGGGAGCCCAGCCGGGCGTCGGCCCCGGCCCCGGGAGCGGCGCCGGGAGCGGATTGCGCACCGGATTCGCCCGGTACGGCCGCCGCCCGGGCTGCCGAGAGGGTGAGGTCGCCGTCCCCCGGCAGGTCGTAGTCCATCGGCACCCGGAAGGTGGTGCACTCGAACCCGCCGTCGCAGGGCTGCCAGACCAGACGCTGCGCGTAGTACGGCGCGAGCGCGTCCGGCACGGCGGCAGGCAACGGCTCCAGTGGGGTGACGCCGACCGCGACGGACGCGTCCAAGCCGGTCGAGTCGGACGGCCCCGCACTGCACCCGCTCGCCGGGACCGCCAGCAGCCCGGCCGCCAGCAACGCGGCCGCCGCCCGGACCCGCCGTCCGAAGACCCTCATCCGCTCCCCTTTCCACGAATCCACGAATCCACGAACCCCGCGAACCACGAAAACCACAGAAGCCACAGAGACCACACGAAAGAACGAGCACGAAGGCACGGGAGCGAAGAGAAGAAACGCGGCTGCCCGGCACCCACCCCGGGTACCGGGCAGCGTAACGCCCGCTCAACCACCGTTCAGGACGCCTTCGCCAGCGCCTCGGCCAGGAACTGCGCCGCCTGCCGGACCAGCCGCAGCCGCTCCCGGTCGGGGGTGTAGTCCTGCACGTTGTCCGAGATCCGCACGTCCGCCTTGGCCGCCGGGCCGGGGCCCGCCTTGAGCGCGGTCTGGAGCGTGCGGGCCGTGTCCAGCCCGGCGGCGTCCGCCTTGGCGGCGGCCAGCAGCAACTTGGCCGCGCTGCCCGCCGGGGCCTCGGCGCCGGCCTGCGTGAGCGCGGCGGCGTCGTACCGGCCGGAGACCGCTGCGGCCGCGCCGTACAGGTCCGGACGGGCCAGCCCGGCGGCGGCTGCGCACGGCGCGCCGCCCTCGACGCCGAGGGCGCCCCAGGAGGCGGGGCCGGGGGGCAGGGTGCGGAAGGAGGCCGCGATGGTGGTACGCAGCGTCGCGTCGTCGGAGACGGCGGCCGGGGCGGCGGCGATCAGCTCGCAGGGGTGCGCGGTGCCGTTCGGCGCCTCGGGGGCGACCAGGATGAACGCACGGGCGCGGCCGGTCTGCAGGGCGGCGCCGACGCCCTCGAAGACGTCCGGGACCTCGGCGTCGGCGGTCTTGCCCGGCGTGGCGGCGTGCATCACGACGACGGGGAAGCGCGCGTTCGACTCCTTGGCGTACTGCGGCGGCAGCCAGACCCGGACGTTGCGCGGCTTCCCGTCGGGGCCGAGCACGGCGGACTGCAGCAGCTCGCCGCCTCCCGGGTGCCCGACGCTGTCGAAATGGCTGACCACGGTGGGCGTCGCGGCAGCGGAGGCAGCGGCAGCCGCAGCGGTGGCCGACTCGGTCGGCATCGGCGTCGGCGGTGCCGCCGGCTGCCGGACCGCCGGACTGGCGCCGGAACCCTCCCAGGCCCCCGCCGCGGCGGCGTCCACGGCCGGCTCCACCCGATCCGCCTCCGCCCCACCCCGGCTGAGGCCCCCGAAGGCGCCGAGCGCGGTGAGCAGCGTCAACGCGGTGACGCACACTCCGCAGACCATCGCCCCCGCCGCCCGCAGCAGCATCGGCCACCGGTCGCCGGCCAGTTCGTAGGTCTGGGCGGCGCGCAGGTCGCGCCAGCGCTGGAGCGCGCCGCGCGCCAGCCAGATGCCGCCGACGGCGGCGGCCAGCAGGGGGATGACGAGGAGCGGACGAACCACGGAACGCACCACCTCGGAGGAGGGCCGGCGCCGGACCGGACCCGGTGCCGTCAGGGAGGCGACCACACCGACGGCGGGCCCCCGACACAGGGGGAGCCCGGGGTACGGCCGGGGCGCAGTCGGCCACCAGCGTGCACAACGGGCGCGCTGTCACACGCGGGTGTGCCCGGCGAGTATCGCCCGTTCACTCGAAGGTGGGACGGCAGGCCACCTCCGGGAGGCCTACGGGGGGACCGGAGGCCTGCGGCGAGGACCGGCGGCCTACGGGGAGGACGGGAAGCCCACGGCAAGAAGGGAACGGCCTCAGCCCGCCCGCAGCGCCACCGTCATCGCCTCGACCGCCAGCAGCGGGTCCACGTTGCGGTCCAAGGCCGTACGGCAGGCGAGCACCGCCTCGATCCGGCGCAGCGTGCTCTCCGCCGGCCCGGCCTGGGCGACCCGGTTCAGCGCCTGCCGCTGGTCCTCGTTGGCGAGCACGCCGGTGGAGCCGAGCTGGATCGCCAGCACGTCCCGGTAGAAGCCGAGCAGGTCCAGCAGCGCGACCCCGAGGGTCTCCCGGCGGGTGCGGGTGGCACGGCTCTTCTGCCGCTTCTCCAGCTCCTTGACCGCCCCGGCCATGCCGCGCGGCGCCTTGCTGCCCTCGGCGGCGCCGTAGGCGGCCTTCAGGTCGTCGGTCTCCTTGGCGTCCTGGGTCTCGGCGAGCGCCTCGGCGTCGGCCTTGGCGGTGTCGACCAGGCGCTGGGCGGCGGCCAGGCAGCCGCCGATGTCGGAGACCTCCAGCGGGATCCGCAGCACCTCGGTGCGGCGGGTACGGGCCTGCTCGTCCACCGCGAGGCGGCGCGAGCGCTCGATGTCGCCCTGCCCGGCGAGCGCGGCCAGCCGGGCGGCCTCCGACTCGACCCCGTCCCGGCGGACCAGCATGTCGGCGACGGCCTCGGCGGCGGGCGTGCGCAGCACGAGCAGGCGGCAGCGCGAGCGGATGGTCGGCAGTACGTCCTGGACGGAGGGGGCGCAGAGCAGCCACACGGTGCGCGGGGAGGGCTCCTCCACGCCCTTGAGCAGCGCGTTCGCGGCGGCCTCGGTGAGCCGGTGGGCGGCGTCGACGAGGATCACCGACCAGCGGCCGCCGGTCGGGTAGCTGGAGGCGCGCAGCACCAGGTCGCGCATGTCGCCGACGCCGATGGACAGGCCGTCGGTCCGCACGTACTTGACGTCGGCGTGGCTGCCGGCCAGCACCGTGTGGCAGCCGTCGCAGAACCCGCAGCCGGGCGTGCCGCCGAGCGCGAGGTCGGGACTGGCGCACTGCAGGGCGGCGGCGAAGGCACGCGCGGCGGTGACCTGCCCGGCCCCGGGCGGGCCCGTGAACAGCCAGGCGTGCGTCATCAGGGAGGCGTTCCCGCCCTGGACCGGGGCGGCGCCGCGACCGGCCTCGACCGTCGCCCCGGCCGCCCGGGCCGCGGCGGTCAGCTGCTCGACCACCCGCTCCTGGCCCACCAGGTCGTCCCAGACGGCCACTACTGCTCCCAAGCTCCGTACGACAGCGCTCCCGGCGCCGATTCCCCGCCGTCGAGCATACGTCTCCGCCCCGACAGCCACTGCTCAGTCCGGGTCACGCCCGTACGGCGACGGGCGGCGCCGCCGAGGGCCACTGCCCCGACGACGCCGCCCGCCACCCGTGACGAAACGGGCTCAGCCCCGACGACCCCAGCGCCGTCCCTTGCCCTTGCCGCCGTCCCCACCCCGGTCGTCCCCACCCCGGTCGTCCCCACCCCGGTCGTCCCCGCCGCGCCGGTTCCCGCCGTCGTGCGGGTCCTGCGGCCCCTGGCCACCACCCTGCTCCCAGCGGGCCCACTCGTCGCGCGAGCCGAGCAGGGTGTCGGTCAGGCTCGGCAGGTCGTCCATCGGGGTCTCCTCGGCCCACTCCGGCCGAGGCCGCTCCGCCGTGGGCTGCTCGATGCCGGGCTGCTCGACACCTGGCCGCTCGACGGCGGGCTGTCCGGCACCTGGCCGCCCGACGGCGGGCTGTCCGGCACCTGGCCGCTCGACGGCGGGCTGTCCGGCACCGGGCCGCCCGGCACCCGCCTGCCGCCCGCCGACCACCGGCAGCTCACGCGTGCCGTCCGCCGGCTCGCCGGAGCGGCGGCCCCACTCGACCGGGGGCAGCACCGCGGTCTCATCCGCGGCGGGAACCTTCGGCAGCACGGCGGTCTCGTCCACCGTCGGCACCTTCGGCAGCACCGCGGTCTCGTCCACCGCCGGCACCACCGGCAGCTTGGCAGTGGCGTCGGCCGCCTCGGCAGCCCGGACGGCCGCCGCCTGCCGGTCCCGCAGCGACAGCTCCCGCGTCGCCTCGTCGCCGAGCCCGGCAGAGGCACCCGACGCGTCCGAAGCACCCCGCGAGGCTCCCGGGGCCTCCCCCGGCGTCTCCCGAACCCCCCGCAGCTCCGTGGTGGCCGCGTCCCCGGCCTCGGCCCGCCCCTCGGCCCGCCCCGCAGCCGTCTCCGCCGCGGCGGCAGCCGCCGCGAGCGCCGCGGCCTGCGCCAGCCGGGCCTCCTCGGCCCGCTGCAGCGCCTCCTCCGCCCGGCGCCGCTGCTCCTCGCGGGCCAGGTCCCGCTGCCGCTGCAGCTCCGCCTGGGTGGCCGCCTCGTCGGCGATCCGCTTGCGCTCGGCGGCTTCCGCGGCCAGTCGGGCCTGCTCCTCCGCCCGCCGACGGGCCTCCTCGGCGGCGCGCCGCTCGGCCTCCTCCTCCGCCCGGCGACAGGCCTCCTCCTCGGCCTTGCGCCGGGCCTCGGCGGCGGCCCGCTCGGCCTCCTCCTTGGCCAGTCGCTCCTTCTCGGCCTGCTCGGCCCGCAGCTGCGCCAGCACCTCCTGGCGCTTGCGCTCGGCGGCCTCCTCCTCAGCCCGACGACGGGCCTCCTCGGCGGCGCGCCGCTCGGCCTCCTCCTTCGCCAGCCGCTCCTGCTCGGCGCGGGCGGCCTTCTCCTGCTCGGAGAGCGGCAGCTCGCGGTCCAGCCGGTGCCGGATGGCGGTGGTGACGAAGCCGGGGGCCTGGCTGCCGTCCACGACCAGGTAGCGCGCCGGGTCGGCAGCCGCGAGGGCGAGGAAGCCGGCCCGGACCCGCTGGTGGAACTCGGTGGGCTCGGACTCCAGCCGGTCCAGCGCCTCGGTGAAGCGCTCCCGGGCCCTGGTCGGGTCGACGTCCAGCACCACGGTCAGGTCGGGCAGCAGCCCGCCGGTGGCCCAGCGGGAGATCCGGGCGACCTCGGTGGCGGCCAGGTCGCGCCCGGCGCCCTGGTAGGCGATGGAGGAGTCCATGTACCGGTCGGTGATGACCACGGCGCCGCGGGCGAGGGCCGGCCGGATGACGTTCTCGACGTGCTCGGCCCGGTCGGCCGCGTAGATCAGCGCCTCGGCGCGGTGCGACAGGCCGGTGTTGCCGACGTCCAGGACCAGGCCGCGCAGCCGCTGCCCGACCGGGCTGCCGCCGGGCTCGCGGGTGAGCACGACCTCGTGTCCCTTGCCGCGGATCCACTCGGCGAGCGCCTGGGCCTGGGTGGACTTGCCGGCGCCGTCGCCGCCCTCCAGGGCGATGAAGAAGCCGGTGCCCGCGCCCCGGTGCGGCACCGGGCCGCTGCCGCCGCGCACCGCGTCCACCAGGTCCCGGGCGAACGGAGCGGTGCCGCGCCGGTCGTCGGTGCGCAGCAGCACGACGGCGGCGAGCACCAGCGTGAGCAGCCCCGAGGTGGCGACGGCGAGGGCCGCGCCGCCGTGGATGAAGGTGAAGGAGCCGGGCTCGACGGTGCCGTACTCGACGTCCCCGTAAGCCGCGGCGATCAGCGGGACGACCACCAGCGCGGCCGCGACCACGGCCCGCAGCACCGCGTAGAGGTGCTCGGTGACCTTCGGCAGCCGGGCCTCCTCGACCTCCTGGGCGAGCAGGGTGCGCCCGGCCGAGATGACGAGCCCGGCGGCCAGGCCGGCCAGCACGGTGAGCAGCAGGACCAGCACGAAGTCCAGCACCAGCCCGGCCAGAATCAGCGCGACACCCTCGGTGAGCAGCGCCAGCGCGAGCAGTCGGCGGCGGGAGAGCGAGGGCAGGACGGCCCGGGTGAGCCGGGCGCCCAGCGCGGGGGCGCCGGCCGCGGCGAGCACGGTCAGGCCGTAGCCGATCGGCCCGGCCCGGTGCTCGGCCGCGGTGAGCAGCGCCAGCGCGGCGACGCCGGCCATCGAGGCGAAGCCGGCCGCGACGGCGAAGGTGAAGTACGGGGCGCTGCCGGTGCGGCCCTTGCTCAGCGCGGGGCCGGGCGTGGCGTCGGTCGGGGCGCGCAGGCCGGTCAGCGGCGAGTGCGGGGCGACGGCCACCGGGCCGCCGGGCAGCTGCTGGAGGTAGCCGCGGGCGGCCGAGGCGGCGAACAGGCCGGCCGAGCCGAGCGCGGCGAAGGTCAGCTGGTGGGCGCGCAGCCAGTCCGAGCCGAGCGCCGCGCCGATGTTGTTGAGCAGGGTGAAGGCGACCAGGCCGACGGCCGCGAGCGGCACGGTGGCCCAACCGGTGAAGCGGTCGATGCTGCGGACGGTGTCCAGGTTGGCGGCGGTCGGCCGCTGCTCCGCGGCAGGCGCGTACGGACTGGCCGGCGGCAGCAGGCCGGGGACGACGACGGCCTTGGCGATCCCCCAGACCCGCTCGGCCGCGCCGGTGAGGAACACGGTGGCGAGCAGTACGTAGGTGGCGGCGCCGGAGGGCCGCGGTCCGGAGCTCAGCCAGACCGTCCACCAGGGCGCGAGGCCGATCAGCAGGGCGCGCAGCACGTCGGCGCCGAACAGCGTCCAGCGCCGGTCGAGCTTCCCGGCGACCAGCTGGTGCAGCGGTTCCAGGAGCGCAACGCCGACCAGCCCGGTGGCCGCCACCCGGACGGCGAGGACGGCGGCGGTGGCGAAGGCGAGGCTGCGCGGCAGGTCGCCGAACTGGCCGCCCTGGGCGGCCGCGATCACGGTGAGCGCGAGCAGCACCAGCAGGCCGAGCCGGTCGGCGGTGCCGCCGATCAGCTGGGTGGTCCACAGTCGCCGGTAGGGGCGGGTCCGCAGCAGCGCCCGGGCCCGGTCCACGGGGGTTCCGGCGGGCACGACCTCGGTCAGGTCGGCCACGGCGGCTCCGGCAGCCGGGGCGGCGCTGGGGGTGGGCTGCTCCTCGCTCGTCATACGGTCAGCGTAGCGGGCTGGGCTTTGCCCGATTGAGACGAACGGCGTTCCGGACCCCGGTCATCACCGGGCTGTGACGATCCCTGCACAGACCTCGGGCCCGCGCCCCGGG
The DNA here is from genome assembly GCF_044768305.1 of Kitasatospora sp. NPDC101155. NCBI lineage: Bacteria > Bacillati > Actinomycetota > Actinomycetes > Kitasatosporales > Streptomycetaceae > Kitasatospora > Kitasatospora sp. NPDC101155. The sequence goes on from NZ_JBIWPN010000005.1 coordinate 392,377, forward strand.
TGGGGGCGCGGGCCCGAGTCCGCTCTCGGCGGGCTGTCGGAGGATCAGCCCTCGTCGGTGGCGGCGTTCTTGCCGGCCACGGGATCGCCGGCCGCGGCCTTGGCCGCCGTCTTCTTGGCGGCCGTCTTCTTCGCCGCCGCCTTGGTCGCGGTGGTGGTCTTCTTCGCGGCCGTCTTCTTGGCGGCGGTCTTGGTCGCCGCCGTCTTGGTGGTGGTGGTCTTCTTGGCCGCCGCCTTCTTGGCCGGGGCCTTCTTCGCCGCCTTCTTCACCGGCCCGCGCGCCCGCTTCTCGGCGAGCAGCTCGTAGCCGCGCTCCGGCGTGATGGTCTCGACGTCGTCGTCCTTGCGCAGCGTGGCGTTGGTCTCGCCGTCGGTCACGTACGGGCCGAAGCGGCCGTCCTTGACCACCACCGGGCGCTCGCTGACCGGGTCGGTGCCCAGCTCCTTGAGCGGCGGCGCGGCGGCCGCCCGGCCGCGCTGCTTGGGCTGGGCGTAGATCGCCAGCGCCTCGTCGAGGGTGATCGTGAAGAGCTGGTCCTCGCTGGTGAGCGAACGCGAGTCGGTGCCGCGCTTGAGGTACGGGCCGTAGCGGCCGTTCTGCGCGGTGATCTCCGCGCCCTCGGCATCGGTGCCGACCACGCGCGGCAGCGAGAGCAGCCGCAGCGCGTCCTCCAGGGTGACGCCGTCCAGCGACATCGACTTGAACAGCGAGGCGGTGCGCGGCTTGACCGCGTTCTTGCCGGTCTTGGGCGTGCCCTCGGGCAGGATCTCGGTCACGTACGGGCCGTAGCGGCCGTCCTTGGCGACCAGCATGTTGCCGCTGACCGGGTCCGGGCCGAGCTCGAAGTCGCCGCTGGGCTTGGCCAGCAGCTCCTCGGCCAGCTCGACGGTCAGCTCGTCCGGCGGCAGCTCGTCCGGGATGTCGGCGCGCTGGCCGGGCTCGCCCTCGACAGCGGAGGCGCGCTCGACGTACGGGCCGTAGCGGCCGACCCGCAGGGTGATGTCGTCGCTGACCTTGAACGAGCTGATCTCCCGGGCGTCGATCGCGCCGAGGTCGGTGACCAGCTCCTTCAGGCCGCCCAGGTGGTCGCCGTCGCCGTTGCCGGCCTCGGCGGCGCCACCCGCGACGTGGCCCTCGCCCTCGCCGAAGTAGAAGCGCTTCAGCCACGGCACGGACTGCGCCTCACCGGCGGCGATCCGGTCGAGGTCGTCCTCCATCTTGGCGGTGAAGTCGTAGTCGACGAGCCGGCCGAAGTGCTTCTCCAGCAGGTTGACCACGGCGAAGGAGAGGAAGGACGGGACGAGCGCCGTGCCCTTCTTGAACACGTACCGGCGCTGGATGATCGTGTCGATGATCGACGCGTAGGTGGAGGGGCGGCCGATCTCCCGGTCCTCCAGCTCCTTGACCAGCGAGGCCTCGGTGTAGCGGGCCGGCGGCTTGGTGGCGTGGCCCTCCGGGGTGATCCGCTCGGCGGCCAGCGGATCGCCCTGGGCGACCTGCGGCAGCCGGCGCTCACGGTCGTCGAGCTCGGCGTTCGGGTCGTCGGCGCCCTCGACGTAGGCCTTCAGGAAGCCGTGGAAGGTGATGATCTTGCCGGAGGCGGAGAACTCGACGTCCCGGCCGTCGGCGGAGGCGCCGCCGACCCGGACGGTGACGGACTGGCCGACCGCGTCCTTCATCTGGGAGGCGACGGTGCGCATCCAGATCAGCTCGTACAGCTTGAAGTCGTCGCCGGTCAGGCCGGTCTCGGCGGGGGTGCGGAAGCGGTCGCCGGAGGGGCGGACGGCCTCGTGCGCCTCCTGGGCGTTCTTGACCTTGCTGGCGTAGGTGCGCGGGGCGTCCGGCAGGTAGTCGGCGCCGTAGAGCTGGGTGACCTGCGCGCGGGCGGCGGCGATCGCGGTGTCCGACAGCGTGGTGGAGTCGGTACGCATATAGGTGATGAAGCCGTTCTCGTACAGCTTCTGGGCCACCTGCATGGTCCGCTTGGCGCCGAAGCCCAGCTTGCGGCTGGCCTCCTGCTGGAGCGTGGTGGTGCGGAACGGCGCGTACGGCGAGCGGCGGTAGGGCTTGGACTCGACGCTGCGGACGCTGAACGCGGTCTGCGCCAGGGCGGCGGCCAGCTGGCGGGCGGCCTGCTCGTCCAGGTGCAGGGTGTTGGTGCTGCCCGCCTTCAGTCGGCCGTCCGAGCCGAAGTCGCGGCCGCTGGCGATCCGCTTGCCGTCCACCGAGGCCAGCCGGGCGCCGAAGGTCTCCGGGTTGGCGGAGTCGGCCGGGGTGCGGCCGGTGCCGAAGGTGCCGACCAGGTCCCAGTACGAGGCGGTGCGGAACGCCATCCGCTCGCGCTCGCGCTCGACCACCAGACGGGTCGCGACGGACTGCACCCGGCCCGCCGACAGCTTCGGCATGACCTTCTTCCACAGCACCGGCGAGACCTCGAAGCCGTACAGCCGGTCGAGGATGCGGCGGGTCTCCTGGGCGTCGACCAGGCGCTGGTTGAGCTCGCGCGGGTTGGCCACGGCCTCCTGGATCGCCGACTTGGTGATCTCGTGGAACACCATCCGGTGCACCGGCACCTTGGGCTTGAGCACCTGCTGGAGGTGCCACGCGATGGCCTCGCCCTCGCGGTCCTCATCGGTGGCGAGGAAGAGCTCGTCGGACTCCGCGAGCAGCGACTTCAACTTGCTGACCTGGGACTTCTTGTCCGCGTTGACCACGTAGATGGGCGCGAAGTCGTGGTCGACGTCCACCCCGAGGCGGCGCACCTCGCCGGTGTACTTGTCCGGCACCTCGGCCGCGGTGCTGGGCAGGTCGCGAATGTGCCCGACGCTCGCCTCGACGATGTAGCCGGGGCCCAGGTAGCCCTTGATCGTCTTCGCCTTGGCCGGCGACTCGACAATGACGAGTCGCTGTCCGTGCGCGGTCTCGCTGCTCGGGGACACCTTCGCTCTTCTCTCCCGGTCCTTATGTGGCTGGTCGGCGCCGGCAGCACGGGCTGCGCTCCGCCCGACCCCTCCACCGTCCCGGGCTGCCGCTGAACGACACCCCACCAGCGGAGTGTGACCGTACCCCGGCCACCCTTGTCAAACGGACGGATCCCGCGTTTTCACTTGCCGGGCTCACCGACGCCACTCGAACGGTAACCCGATGACGGAGGTTCGCGCCCCGTGGAGGGGGGCTTCGGCAGGTTCCGGAGGATGGAATGACGAATTTCAAGATCTGTCAACGGAAAAATCGCCGCACTTCCGGTATTGCGCTTTCCGGATCGCGCCAGGGGCCACCGACACGGCCGGTGCGGCTGAGGTGTTCGGTACGGCAGGTACGGCCGATGCGCTCGGTACGGCTGGCCTGTCCGGTACCGCTGCCGCGGCCGCTGCCGCTGCGAGCTCAGCGGCCGGCCGCGGCCAGCAGTCCGGCGCCCGCCGCCAGGCAGCACACGCCCAGGGCGCTCCACAGCAGGTCGGTGACCGCTGCCCGGCTGACCTCCCCCGCCGCCAGCACCGCCCGGCAGGGCCGGTCGGGGTCGTAGCAGACCCGCACCGAGGCGCCCGGCGCGAAGCTCTCCGGGCGGCGCAGCGGGGTGTGCCCGCGCGGACGGGTGAGCACCAGCTCCGCGATCCGGCCACCGCCGGGCCCCTCGGCGGCCGGGGGCAGCACGGAGAAGGAGAGCAGCGGCGCGCTGTCCAGCTGCCCGTGCACCTCGTTCTCGGCGACGACGGTGGCCACCGCCGGCACCCCCCGTCGGCGCACCCGGTGGCGAAGGCGCACTTCGGCGGCGCACCAGAGCAGCAGCGCGCCACCGAAGAGGGTGAGCACCAGCCCGCCCACCGTCGCCGTCGTCGTGTCCACCCCTGGCCCCCGGCTCCCCAGCTCTGTCCACAGCCTGTGGACAGAGAGCCTCACAGCGGCGGACCAACGGGGTGCGGCCACCCGGGGGCCGCCGGACGAACCGGAGGGTACGGGCGGGTGAACCGGGAGTCGTCCGCGAAGCGTTCCACCGGACGGGGCCAGGCAGGGGCCGGACGCGGGCCGGACGGGGACCGCCGTACCGAGGCCACCGAAGCGGTCGCCGAAAGCGGGTCACCGAACGGGGTTGATGAACCCCTGCTCGGTCAGCAGCCGCAGCGACTCCGGCACCCGGTCCCGCAGGACCACCCGGTCCTCGCCCAGCAGCTGCGCGATGGCGTCCACGATCTCGCCCGCCGCCAGCGACCCGTCGCAGACCCCGACGAAGCCGGCACCCACGGTGTCCACCTTGGTTGCCCGCCGCATGCCGCGGTTGTGACGCAGGATCACGTGCTCCGGGTCTTCCGCCCCCGGCGCGCCGACCTGCTCCTGGACCACCTCGTCGGCCAGCACGTAGCGGGCCGCGAGCAGGCCCGCGTCGTCGTGCGAGCTCAGGAAGTCCTGCCGGTCGAACCACTCCTCGATGTGCGGGCCGAGCGGCTGCTCCACCGGGTGCGGCCACTCCTCCACCCGCACGATCGGACGCTCGGCGCCGCTCGCCCGCAGGGTGATCCAGCCCATGCCGATGCCCTCGACCCGGCCCGCCTCGAAGGCGTCCAGCCACTCGCCGTACCGGGCCTGGTAGTCGCCGCCGGGGCCGCGGTGGTCGCCGCCGTCGCGCAGCCACAACTCGGCGTACTGGGCCACGTCCTGGACCTCGCGCTGGACGATCCAGGCGTCCAGCCCGGTGCCCGCCACCCAGCCGGCCAGCCGCTCGTGCCAGTCCTCGCCCTTGACGTGCTGCCAGTTGGCGAGCAACTGGCAGTAGCCGCCCGGCTCCAGGTGCTCGGCGGCCGAGCGCACCAGGTTGCGACACAGGTCGTCCCCGGCCATGCCGCCGTCGCGGTAGGTGAACCGGCCGGCCGGCGAGATGACGAAGGGCGGGTTGGAGACGATCAGGTCGAACTTCCGCTCCCCGACCGGCTCGAAGAGGCTCCCGGCGACCGCCTCGGTGTTGTCGAAACCGGACAGCGCGAGGGTCAGCTCGGTGAACCGCAGCGCGCGCGGGTTGAGGTCGGTGGCGACGACCTTCTGGGCGTGCCGGGCCGCGTGCAGCGCCTGCACGCCCGAGCCAGAACCGAGGTCCAGCGCGGCACGGACGGGGCGGCGCACGGTGATGTTGGCCAGCGTCGTGGACGCGCCGCCGACCCCCAGCACCAGGTCCTTGCGGGCCACCCCGTGGGCCGTCTCCCCGGAGCCGATGCCACCTGCGCCACCCACCGCGCAGCCCAGGTCGGAGACCACCCAGGCATCCGAACTCGGCATCCCGGCCACCTCGTTGGCGTACGGGCGGACGTCCACCGTGGCCCGCACCAGGTCCCCGTCGGAGCGCAGCCAGCCGTCCGCCAGGCAGTCCTCCACCGGCAGCGCGGCGGCGGCCGCCTGGTACGGCACCGGCTGCTGCAGCAGGAACAGCCGCACCAGGGTCTCCAGCGGGCTGCCGCCCCGGGTCGCACGCAGCGCCGGGACGGCCTCGCTACGGGCCAACGCCGCGTATCCGGTGGGGCCCAACAGGTCCAGGCACCCATCAGCGGTGAACGATGCGGCCAGCAGCGCCTCGCGCAGCTTGGCCAGACGGGTCGGGTCGAGAACGGGGCTACTGATCACCCCGCCATTGTCCCCCGCCCCACGCCACCCCCGCCCCACCAGCCCACTCGGGGCGCACCCACCCGGGTCCGAGCCCCGGCCTGCGCCTCTCGGCGGACACAGCAGCCGGGGCCGGAGGGCCGCTCCCGTGAGCGGCCCTCGCCGTTGCTCCCGCTACTCCTCGTTCTCGGTCAGCTCGCGCTGGGGGCCGGGGTGGACGGGGCGGCCGCCGGGGTGGTGGCGGCGCCCGCGGAGGGGGTGGCCGCCGGGGTGGTGGCGGCGCCCGCGGAGGGGGTGGCCGCCGGGGTGGTGGCGGACGCTCCGGCGCTCGGGGTTGCGCTCGCGCCCCCGGCGGCCGGGGAGCCACTGGCGCTGCCGCTCGCACCGGCGCCCGGGGTGGCCTGGCTGGGCTTGCAGCCGTCCTGCTTGGCCATCGCGGCGCCGAGCTCGCCGCGCTGCAGCTTGCTCTGCGCCTGGGTGGACAGCGAGGCCAGCTGCTGCACCTGGTCGGCCACGCTGCGCAGCCCGTCGGCGAACTTCGCCTGGTCGTTGTTGGGCAGCGCGTCCAGCTTCTTCTGGACGTCCTGGTAGCCGTCGGCGGCCTTCTTCAGCTCGTCGACGGTGTCCTTCTGCAGGGCCGCGCCGTTGTCCACCTTGGGCGCGCCGGCCGCGTCGATGGCGCTCGCGATGTCCTGGTTGGTCTTGGCCAGCCGCCCGATGTCCGTCGAGAGCCGCTTCTGCAGGTCGGCCGGGGCCTCGCCGGTCTTCACCTGGCCGGTGTCGGCGAGCGCGGACTGCGCCTGGGCGATCGGGTCCTTGGCCGCGCCGCAGACGTTCGACGCCCAGGATTCCAGCTGTTTGCTGTTGTCGTCGCCGCCGCAGCCGACGGCGCCGAACGCGAGCAGCACGCCGAGGGCGGGTACGGCCAGCAGTCGCTTGTTCACCGGGAGAAGCCTTTCGGTTTCGGTCGTCTTCGGTCGTCGAACCTACACGTCCGCCGTCCGAGCCCCGGTTCCCGGCTGCTCAGCCCCGGTCGGCCGCTCCGGGCTCCCGCTCCCGCCCCGCACTCTCGCCCCCGGCCGCCGCTCAGGCCCGCTCGACCCGGATCGGATCGCCCGGCCGGACGGTGCCCAGCACCTGGGCGTCCCCGTCGAGCCCGCCAAGGACGTTGCAGGGGCTGGCCAGTCGGCACTCGCCGTCGCGCGAGATCGGCGTCGGTCCGTAGGGCAGGGCGAGGCTGTCGCCGTCGGTCCAGAACGCGACCGTGCCCGGCTCGACCACCTGCCGGGCACCGTCCTCGCGCGGCACGCTGACGGGCGTGCCGAAATAGACCTCCTCGCCCCAGGTGCTCGCCGTCGATTCGATCGGCAGCTCGGCCCAGAGCGCCTCGGTGGTGGGCGTGGCCCGCAGCGTCGCGGTGGCCTGACCGGCCGGCCACAGGATGCGAATCCGCCTGTGCTTCCTCTTCCGCGACAGGTCCGATCAGCGATCGGACCCGGTCGTGCCGGAAGCAGCGAACCGCCGGGCTCAACAATTTGTCAACAGGATCCCAGGAATCGGGATCCCAGGAGTTGGGACCGGGGCATCGGAGGCGGCGCGGGCCCTCAGACGGCGACGGAGGCGACCGAGACCGGCCAGCTCATCCGGATCACAGCACCGCCGGTGCCATTCGTGACCTCCAGGTCCTCGACCAGGCCGGTGATCACGGCGAGGCCCAGGGTGTCCTCGTCCGGGTCGCCGCCCTCGTCGGCGCCGGGAGCCGAGTGGGCCTCGGGGCCGGCTTCGTCCTCGACCTCGATGAGGAAACGCTTCTCCTGATCAGTCAGCGCGACCCGGACCGTGCCGCCGATGCCACCGCGCTGGTGCAGACCGACCGCACGCGAGCACGCCTCACCGACCGCGAGCCGTACCTCGTCGAGCACCGACTCGTCGACCCCGGCCCGTCTGGCGACGGCCGCGGCGACCAAGCGGGCCGTCCGCACGTGCTCGGGAAGCGCGCTGAATCGAAGTTCGACGGTTGCCATATCTCCCCTTCGGGGTGCTCCGACGGGGGCCGGAGGTACGGCCCCGGTGGGCCGGACGGGCCGGCCCCTGAGCGGCCGGGAAGCACCGGGGCCCGTGCGGACCCCAGCGCCCCGGACGCGTGGAACGGGCGGGCCGGCCGCGGGGACCGGCCCGGACGCGTCAGTCGGTCGCCTGGACCGCGTCCTCCACCGAGGTGTGGATCGGGAAGACCTTGGTCAGGCCGGTGATCCGGAAAATCTTGAGGATGCGCTCCTGGTTGCAGACGAGGCGCAGCGAGCCCTCGTGGGCGCGCACCCGCTTCAGACCGCCGACCAGGACACCCAGGCCGGTCGAGTCAAGGAAGTCAACGCCCTCCATGTCGACGACGAGGTGGTACTTGCCGTCGTTGACGAGCTCGACCAGCTGCTCCCGCAGCTTCGGGGCGGTGTACACATCGATCTCGCCGCCAACCTCGACGACCGTACGATCGCCGACTGCGCGGGTCGACAGGGACAGGTCCACGGAACCTCCAGCACCTTGCCTTGCTACGTCATGTGCGATCCTCGGCCGGACGGCCGCCACCGCATGGTCGCGAGCCCGGGCGCGCCAAGCCAAACGCGTGGCAAGCCTCAGCGCTGCGACCCACGGCCGTACGGCCGTCACGGCCACATTCAACCACCTGCGACCATGCCCGCACGATGGCTTACGACGATTCTGCGTCACGCCGGTGACACACTGGGTCCCCATGCCGCCCCGACACAGCCTGCCCGAGGCACTGCTCACGACCCTGGCCACCAGTCGGGGGCGATCCGACCGGCTCACCCATACGGAGCACCTTCCCGCCCGGCCTGCACGTTATTCGCCGTGGCCCGAGTCGATCCGACCGGAGATCGTGGCCTCGGCACTCGCCGTCGGGGTGGAGCAGCCCTGGGCGCACCAGGCAGAAGCGATGAACCTGGCCAAAAGCGGCCAGACTGTGGTGATCGCCACAGGCACCGCCTCGGGCAAGTCGTTGGGCTATCTGGCGCCGGTGCTCAGCGACCTGCTGGAGGGCACCGAGGCCCGCAACGGCCGCGGCGCCACCGCGCTCTACCTGGCCCCGACCAAGGCGCTCGCCGCCGACCAGCGCCGCCGCGCCGCCGAACTCGCCCCGCCAAGGGTCCGGGCCGCGCTGTACGACGGCGACACCCCGCCCGAGGAGCGCGAGTGGGTCCGCCAGTACGCCTCCTACGTGCTCACCAACCCGGACATGCTGCACCGGGGCATCCTGCCCGCGCACGCCCGCTGGTCCTCCTTCCTCAAGGTGCTGCGCTACGTGGTCGTCGACGAGTGCCACAGCTACCGGGGCGTGTTCGGCTCGCACGTCGCCCAGGTACTGCGGCGGCTGCGCCGGATCTGCGCCCGTTACGGTTCGTCACCCACCTTCCTGCTCGCCTCCGCCACCACCGCCGACCCCGCCGCGACCGCCCGGCGCCTGACCGGCCTGCCCGCCGTGGCCGTCACCGAGGACGCTTCGCCGCGCGGGCCGATGGTCTTCGGCCTCTGGGAGCCGCCGCTGACCGAGAACGTCGGCGAGCACGGCGCCCCGGTGCGCCGCACCGCCACCGCCGAGGCCGCGCACCTGCTGACCGACCTGGTCGAGCGGCAGACCCGGACCGTCGTGTTCGTCCGCTCCCGCCGCGCCGCCGAACTCGTCGCCCTCCAGGCCCAGGACCAGCTCGGCCGACCGCTCGCCGAGCGGGTGGCCGCCTACCGCGGCGGCTACCTGGCCGACGAACGCCGGGCCCTGGAGCGCGCCCTGCACTCCGGCCGGCTGCTGGGACTCGCCTCCACCTCCGCTCTCGAACTCGGCGTCGACATCTCCGGCCTCGACGCCGTCCTGATGGCCGGCTACCCCGGCACCCGGGCCTCGCTCTGGCAGCAGGCGGGCCGGGCGGGCCGCGAGGCCCAGGGCGCGCTCGCCGTCCTGATCGCCCGGGACGACCCGTTGGACACCTACCTGGTGCACCACCCGGAGGCGCTGTTCGCCGCACCCGTCGAGGCCACCGTGCTCGACCCCGACAACCCGCACGTGCTCGCCCCGCACCTGTGCGCGGCCGCCGCCGAACTGCCGCTCACCGACGCCGACCTGGAGCTGTTCGGCCCCTCCACCGCGCCGCTGCTGCCGGTGCTGGAACGGCGTGGCCTGCTGCGCCGGCGCGCCGACGGCTCCTGGTACTGGACCCGCCGGGAACGCGCCGCCGACGCCGTCGACCTGCGCGGCAGCGGCGGCAGCCCGGTGCAGATCGTCGAGGCCGACACCGGCCGGCTGCTCGGCACGGTGGACGCGGCGGCCGCCCACGCCACCGTCCACACCGGGGCCGTCCACCTCCACCAGGGCCGCACCTACCTGGTCCGGGAGCTCGACCTGGAGAACTCGGTCGCCCTGGTCGAACCGGCCGACCCGCCGTACACCACATCCGCCCGCGACCTCACCTCCATCTCCGTCCTCGACACCGACACCACCGTCCCGTGGGGCGAGGGGCGGCTCAGCTTCGGCTCGGTGGAGGTGGTCAACCAGGTGGTCGGCTACCTCCGGAAGCGGATCTCCACCGGGGAGATCATGGGCGAGAGCAAGCTCGACCTCCCGCCCCGCACGTTGCGCACCCGCGCGGTCTGGTGGTCCGTCACCGAGGACCAGCTGCTCGACGCGAACCTCCCGCTCGACCAGCTGCCCGGTGCCGCCCACGCCGCCGAGCACGCCTCGATCGGCCTGCTGCCGCTGTTCGCCACCTGCGACCGGTGGGACATCGGCGGCGTCTCCGTCCCGCTGCACCCCGATACCGGGCTGCCCACCGTGTTCGTCTACGACGGCCACCCGGGCGGGGCCGGCTTCGCCGAACGCGGTTTCCAGCGGGCCGTCGAGTGGCTGACCGCCACCCGGGCGGCGATCGCCTCCTGCGAGTGCGAGCGCGGCTGCCCGTCCTGCGTCCAGTCACCCAAGTGCGGCAACGGGAACGACCCGCTGAACAAGGCGGCCGCCGTCCTACTGCTGGATGTCCTGCTGGCCGGGGCACCTGACGCGGGGTCCGGGCCGGGCCCGGAAGGCGCGGAGCCCGGAACGAGCCCCGAGGCGGCGGGGTCCGAACCGCGCCCCGAGGCGGCGGGGTCCGGGCCCGACCCGGAGGGCGGGGCGCCGAGCGGTTCATGAGACCGCCGCCGCGCCGCCCGGGGCGTCACCGAGGCCGTCCTCGGTTGCGGTGACCGGGGCCCGTACCGGTCCGGCCCGGGCCCTCGCCCGCGCCGGGCCGACCGGCAGGTGCACCGGGAGCCCACCGACCGGCACCTCGGCAACCACCTCCACGGCGTCCGCCGACCGGTCCACCGAGCAGGACACCAGGCCGGCACCCTGTGCGGCGGCGATCCCGGCGGCCCGACCACAGCCGCCGTCCGGCTCCAGCAGCAGCCGGTCCGCCGCCGCAAGGGCCGCGAGGTCGGCGGCGGACTCGGCCCGGTGCCGGGCGGCGACCACCGCACCGACCGCGACCGTCGCGGCGGACACCGTCGTGCCCAGCATCGCCAGCGCGAGCAACCACACCGTCGCCGAGCCCGCGTCCGGCCCGCGCCCGCCCACCGCGGCGGCCCGAGCGGTACGGGCCCGCCCCAGCCGCCCCACCGCCCGGCGTGGGCCGCTCAGGATGGCCACGCGCCACCACCTCCTCCCGAACCACTCCTCCCCAGCACGTCCTCCCGCTGCGCCACCGCCCGCGCGCCGAGCCGCACCGCGAGCAGACCGCCGAGCTTCCCGGGCGCCGCGCACGGCGCGTCCACGTCGACCCGCACCGTGTCCGCCGCGACCGCGACCCGGACCTCCGCCCCCGGCGGGGCGGCCGCGCGGGCGAGGTCGGCGGCGTCCGCCTCACCGCGTGCGGCCGCCCTGGCACCGATCCTGGCCGCGTCCACGCAGTGGATCTGCGCGGCCGCCGCGAGCACGCCCCAGATCAGCATCGCCGCGAGCAGGACGAGCGCGGGCAGGGCCACCGCCGTCTCCGCCGTGGCGAAACCGCCGTCGCCGCGTCGGGCCGGCCGCAGCGACCACGGACAAGCGCCGCCGCTCGCCGTCCTACGTGGCATGGAGCGCGCGTTCCAGCATCTCGGTCAGCGCCCCGGTGATGGTCGCGCTGGTCACCACCTTGTACAGCCCGGCCGCGAGGGCGCAGGCGCCCAGCGTTCCGACGGCGTACTCGGCCGTGGTCATCCCGGCGTCCGACCGGCGCCGGCGGCGGGCCAGCCGGCCGGCCCGGCCGACCGCCCAACGGCTCTTCCGCCGCCACACCCCCAGCAACTGCCGGAGCGGGCGCCCGGTGTCGGGCCTGATCGCGATCACTGCGGTCATCGATGTCTCCTGTTCGATCTCTTCCGCGACTCCGGCCGATCCGGAGCCGACGTTCATTCACATGGACTGGGCAAAACGGCTGGTGAGGCCGATCACCACTGGCACGACCCCGATCAGGACGAAGGCCGGGAGGAAGCAGAGCCCCAGCGGTGCGGTGGCGAGCACCCCGGCCCGGCGAACCCGCGCGTGGGCCGCGCGGACGGCGGCCGTCCGCTGTTCCTGGGCCAGTCCGATCAGTGGACCGGCCGCGGGGGCTCCACCGAGGCTCGTCCGGACCAGGCAGCGCGCCAGCGGGGCCAGCGCGGGATGCTGTTCGCCCAGTCGGGTCCAGCACAGTTCCGGCGGGGCGCCCAGGGCCAGCTCGGCCCCGATCGCCGCCAGCCGCGGCCCCAGCGGCGCGCCCACGCTCCGGCCCACCGCCGACACCGCCGCCGAGGGCAGCGCCGCCGACCCGAGACAGGCTGCCAACAGCTCTGCACCCAGTGGGAGTTGCCGGGTCAGCAACTCGTTCTCCCGGGCCGCCCGACGGTCCGCTGGTGACCGTGCCCGGGCCGACCACCGATGGACGCCCACCGCCGCCAGCACCCCGGCGACCGCCCCGGCACCGCCACCGAGCAACACCGCCACCGCCAGCCCGGCGCCGACCGTCGGCGCCACGCGCCGCCAGGGCCCGACACTCGGGCCTTTCAGCCGTGTGCGCTTCCGCACCTCCTCCCGCTCCCACGCCCAGGCGGACGCCCGCCGCCTGGCCTTGCCCCGCACCGGCGCCACCACGGTCGCCACTGCCGCCGCCACGGCGAGACCGGCCACCGCCCACTCGAAGCCCCGCGTCACCCGGCCCCCGCTCCCCCGCCGAGCGCCCACGCCCGGACGAGCCCTCGACGCGCACCGCCGCGCTCCCTTGCCCCCGGAGCCTGAGCACCGCCCCCGACCCCCCGAGGAGGCTCCAGCGCTCCCCTGGCCGCCGCCCGGACGATGCGGGCCGTCCAGAGCACGCCCAGCCCCTCCAGGACCGCGCCCGCCACGAGGCAGCCCAGCCCGGCCGACGTGTGCAGCAGGACGTCCAGCGGACGGGCCCCGAGTGCGCCGCCCAGCAGCAGCCCCGCGCTCGGCAGGGCGGCCAGGACGGCGATCGTCGCCCGCGGCCCGGCCAGTTCCCCGGCGATCTCCTCCGCCAGCGCCCGCTCGCCGCGCAGCGCCTCCGCGACCCGGTCCAGCGCGGCGGCCAGCCCCACCCCACCGTCGGAGGCGACTCGCCAGCAGGCCGCGACGGCCGCCGCCCCGCTGCCGCCCGGCAGTTCGGCCAGCAGCTGGAACGCGGCGGGGACGTCCCCGCCGTAGCGGCCCGCCGCCAGCCGGGCCACCGGCTCCTCGCCGAGCCGGCGCAGCCCCTCCGGGTCCGCCGCGAGCCGGGCCGTGACCAGGTGCAGCGCCTGCTCCGGCGTCGAGCCGCCGCGCAACTCACCCGCCAGTGCGGCGCAGAGCTCCACCACGGCCGCGGCCCGCCGCCCGGCCTCCACCGCCGTGCGCCGCCGCAGTCGCCACCTTCGCAGCGGCAGGGCGGCCAGCACGGCCGCGAGTACCGGCACCGGCGAGGAGACGGCCTGCCCGGCGACCAACCCCACCGGCAGCAGCAACAGTTCGGGTGCCAGCAGCTCCGGGAGCCGAGCCCTCGCACGCCCCGCCGCCTCCGGGCCCGGCCCGCCCACCGGAGGCCCGCTGCCCGCCAGCACCAGCCTGGAGCGCCGCCCGCCCGGCAGCTGCTCCTGCACGGCCCGCCACGCGGCGGCCGCCAGCAGGAACAACACCGCAGTCCAACAGAGCGCCAGTTGACTTCGCATCACATCGCCACCGTCCATGTCATCGCCCCTTCCTGCCCCAGGTCCCGAGCAGTGCCAGCGCGGCCACCGCGCATCCGGTCAGCAGCACCACGAACCCGAGCTCCACCAACCGCAACTCCCGCGCCGCCCCGCCTGCAGACAGTGCTGCCGCGATCACCACCGCGCTCACAACGGCCCCGCCCCGGGCGGCACCCCGAGTGCCACCCCGCGCGCCGCCAGCAAGCCGACGAGCCGTTCCCAGCCCGCCCCCGGCACCAGGCCGCCCGTTGCCGGAAAGGCCACCGCCGCAGTGGTCACGGCCAGCCCGTCGCGGTCCCCGGCCAGCGTGTGGATCTCCGCCACCCGGCGGCGGCCCGAGCCCGGATCCCGGACCAGGTGCACCACCACATCGAGCGCGGCCCGCAGCTGGCTGTGCAGCGCCGGCCGGTCGAGCCCGGCCAGCGAGCCCAGCGCCTCCAGCCGGACCGGCACGTCCGCCGCCGTGTTGGCGTGGACGGTGCCGCAGCCGCCCTCGTGCCCGGTGTTGAGCGCGGCCAGCAGGTCCGACACCTCGGCGCCGCGGACCTCGCCGATCACCAGCCGGTCCGGCCGCATCCGCAGGGCCTGCCGGACGAGGTCCCGCAGGGTGAACTCGCCCAGACCCTCCTGGTTGGGCGGTCTGCTCTGCAGCCGGACCACGTGGGGATGGGCCGGTCGCAGTTCGGCGGAGTCCTCGGCGACGACGATCCGCTCGTCCGGCCCGACCAGGCCGAGCAGCGCCGCGAGCAGCGTGGTCTTGCCCGAGCCCGTCCCACCGGAGACCAGCAGCGAAAGCCGCGCCTGCACGATGCCGGCCAGCAGGTCGGCGCCCTCCGGCGGCAGCGCCCCGCCCGCCACCAACTCGTCCAGCGTGAACGGCCGGGGCCGGCAGACCCGCAGCGAGATGTGGGTGCAGCCGGCCGCGATCGGCGGCAGCACCGCGTGCAGCCTGGTGCCGTCCGGCAGTCGGGCGTCCACCCAGGGCCGGGCGTCGTCCAGGCGCCGCCCGGCCGCGGTGGCCAGCCGATGGGCCAGCCGCCGCACCGCCTCGGCGTCGGCGAAACGGACTCCGGTGGCTCGGTGCAGACCGCCGCCACGGTCGACCCACACCTCGTCCGGACCGTTCACCAGGACGTCGGTGACGTCCGGCGCCGCCAGCAGCCGGTCCAGCGGGCCCGCACCCACCAGTTCGGCGCGCAGCGAGCGCACGGTGTCCAGCACCTCGTCCCCGCCGAGCGGCGGCCGGGTGGCCCGCAGCACGGCCGCGACCGATCCCGCCGTCGGGGCGGCCCCCGACTCGGCCAGCCGCAGCCGCACCGCGTCCACCAGCTCCGCCGTCCGCTCCTCGCGGGCCGTCCGGCCGTACGGGCAGGGCCCGTGCCCGGCCTGCGGCGGCCCGCCGGGCGGTGGCACGCTCCTGAGCGGCCGGTGCTCCCGCGCACCGTCGCCCGGGCCCGGGGCACCGCCCCGAGGGCCTGTTCTGCGAAGACGGACCATCAGTACACACCTCCTCCGACCGCCGGCACCGGCGGCAGTACCTCGTTCAGGAAGGTCGCGCAGAAGCGCGCGAGCGGGCCGCTCTCCCGGATGCCGGGCGGGACGCCCTTCTCGACGTCCTCGGCGAGCCCGGGCTCGGGTTCCAACTCCCCGGCCAGGTCAAGCCGCAGCCCGCGGGCGATCCGGTGCGCCGGGAGCCCGCCGGCGCGCACCGGCCGGACCACGGCCCGGACGTCCCCGAGCCGCATCCGGGCCGCCGCCGCGACCCGGTCGGCGGCCGCCACGGCGCGCAGTTCGGCCGGGACCACCAGCAGGGCCAGGTCGGACTGCTCCAGCGCCTGCCCGGCGGCCGCGTCGAGATGGCGCGGCACGTCGACCACCACCAGCCCGCCGCGCCGCCGGGAGGCGGCCAGCACGCTGCGCATGGCCTCCGGCGGCACCGTCAGGGTGTCGCCACGGTTCATAGTTGTTACTGCACTCGCCGTGTCCCACGCAGGTCGTGTCTCACTGGGGACCATCGCCGTTGGCGCCGCGAGTTCCCTCTAGCCGCGCCATCGTGTTGCGTAACGATGCGTCAAGGAGGCTACCAGAGTGGCGGAAGTCACAGAGTGGTGGAGGCCATCGGCCTTCGGTCGATCCAGCTGTGCCGCGCCCGCTTCGCCTGGCCGGACGGCGGCGAGAGTGCTCTAGAACTCTTCCCCAGCGGCGGACGCGGCCCCTACGGTGGCGCCGTGACGATCACCAGCGCGCCGTACCAGCTCATCGCCGGCCCGGGCGGCGGTGCGCCGCCATGGGTCTCCTACACCGGACTCGCCGTCAGTATCGCGGTGGCCGTGGGGACCATCACGATGCACCTGCGCACCCACTGGCGCGACCGGCGCAAGGACAGCGAGGAGTATGCGGCGAAGGTCGCCGCCTGGACCGGCCCGGACACCGGAGAAGGCCCGGGGAACCTCTACCGCTACGACTCGATCGTCGTTCACAACGGCGCTGACCAGCCGGTATTCAACGTGGTGGCGGTCCTGCAGAGCGCCGAACCCGGCGAAATACCCGGTGAGACCGACGTGGTGAACATGGTGATCGGCTTGATCCCGCCCGGGGAATCGGTGGAGAAAGAGATCAGCATCGCCGTGCCGCACGAGATTGTCCAACGGCCAGTCACCATCTGGTTCCAGGACGTTCGGGGACGCAGGTGGGAGCGGGACGAAGCTGGACAGCTCCGCCGGCGAGAACGCGTAAAGGGCACTGCCCTTGAGCCCAGCGCCCGGCGCAACGACGACGGATCGATCGGACCCGCCACATCCAGGCCCGGAGCCGTGAGGCGCCTGCTGGGAAGGTTGGAGCTCCTGCTCAAGAAGTCCTGACTGGCCCCACGTCAACACCGGTTGCCGAAACGATCTGTGGGCGGGCGACTTCGGGGGTACGGTCCCGTGCACACGGGTTCAAGGCGTGCACGGGATGGGGACCAGCATGGCACCTCCGGACGAAATCAGCATCGGCCAGCGGATCGCGGCCTACGAGGATGTGAGGGGTTTGAGCCATCGGCAGCTCGCCGACCGCGCTCACGTCTCGTACAGCCTGCTCACGAAGGTGGTGTCGGGGCACAAGCCGGCGACGCCGGAGTTCGTGGCAGCGGTCGCCCGGGCCTTGGGAGTTGAGCCGGGCGACCTTCAGCCGCCCTCGTACAGTGACGGCATGGCCGATGACCCGCTGGTCCCGCTGATGGGGCCGATCCGCACGACCCTCGACCTGTACGACCTGCCGCCGCAGGATGCCGTGCGTCCGCGGGCCCTGCCCGCGCTCCGGGCGGCGGTGCGGCAGGTGAACGCGCTGGCCCAGGCCGCGAAGTACAAGCCGATGGTGGCGATGCTGCCGGGGCTGCTGGTCGAGTTGCACACGGCCGCGCACGAGTTCACCGGAGAACAGCAGCGCCAGGCGTGGGGCCTGCTGGCGGAGGCCTACCGGTGCGGGCACTCGGTCGGGATCGCGATCGGGCTGAACGACCTGTCCGCGACCGCGCTCGCCCGCATGGACTGGGCCGCCCAGCGGGCCGGCGACCGGGCGCCCGCGCTGCGGGCCGCCCGCGAGTACCTTCGGGTCACCGCCTACCTGCGCGTCGGCGACCTGGAAGCCTGCCGGCGCCTCCAGGAATCCGGCCGCAGCCACCTGGGCGGCACCGACGCCAAGACGCCCAGCGCGCTGGTCACGACCGGGCAGCTCCACCTCGGCTCCGCCGTGGTCGCCGCCCGCTCCCGGCAGACGGACGTGATGAAGCACCACCTGGACGAGGCCCAGAAGGTCGCCGCCCAGACCGGCGAACGCCCAGACCTGTCGCTGCACTTCGGACCCACCAACGTCCAGGTCCACCGGGTTATGACGCTGGTGGAGGCCGGCGAGCACGACCAGGCGGTGACCGCCGCCAAGGGCCTTCGGTTCCCGGCCGGATGGGCACCGACCAGGATCGGGCACCACCACATCGACCTGGCCCGCGCCTACCGGTGGATGGCCAAGCCCGAAGCCGCACTCGACCAGCTTGACGCCGCCTATGCGGTCGCGCCCGAGCAGGTCTCCCGGCACCCGCTCGCCCGCGAAACTGTGACCGCCCTGTCACGCTCCGCTAGCCGCCGGAGTCTGCGGCTGTCAACCTGGATCACACGAACGGGCATCTGACGATCTTTCACTTCTGGTGAAATTCGCGGCCTTACATCAGCGGCATCGTGGTGTTCAGGCCCCCGAGAGGCGAAGCCCCGGGGCATGAGCCCGGTCCGGACCCGCGCGGGTCTGGACCGGCGCCTCCACCACACCACTGATTCCCTGGAGCCCGTGATGGCCGCTACCCGCCGCCCGCCGCACCCCGCCCCGTCGCCGTCCGGGCCGCGCAGATCCGCCGGGGACCGCCTTCGGCGGAATGCCCTGGCCACCGCGGCGGCCGGCTGGGCCGACTTCTCCCCGGCCGCCGATCCCCGGATCCGCCCGGCCTCGTGAGCACGGCGACCGCCCCGGCGACCGCGGTCGAGAAGCCGTCCGTCGCCCATCTGCCCTACCGGCCTGAATCGGCCTCGGTGGCCCGCCGCCTGGTCCGCGACAAGCTGGCCGAGTGGGAGCTGGATGAGCTCATCGACGACGCCCAGCTGATCGTCTCCGAGCTCGCGGGCAACGCCGTCAAAACCAGCTGCCTCCTCAGGATGACGGTCGAGATCACCCGGATCACCGCCACGGCGGTGCGGATCTCGGTCACTGACGGCAGCCGGACTCTGCCGGTGCTGATCGACGCTGGCCTGAAGGCCGAGGGCGGCCGAGGTCTCGCGCTCGTGCACGAGCTCACCAGGGGCCAGTGGGGTGCGACCTTGGAGCCGTTCGGCAAGATCATTCACGCCGACCTGCGGATGCGGGGTGCGTCATGACCAGCCGGCACCGCGGACAGCATCGTGACCCTGTCCACGACGCGCTGAAGGCCTTCGTGGTGCTCGGGCACCTGGCGGCGATCGGCCTACTCGGCATCGCCGTGCACCAGCAGGAGACCCTCCACGACACCGCGGCGACCACCGTCCCGGACAGCGACCCGCCGAACACCACCTGAGCCCCCGCCCGCCCGGCGCCCCGGGCGGGCGGGCCCGGGGGGCCCGGCCCCCCCCCCCCCCCGCGGGGGCCCCCCCCCCCCCCCCCCGCCCCCCCCCCCCCCCCCCCCGGGGCGAGGAATGGACCAACCCCCCCCCCCCCCACCCCGCGCCGCCCCCCGCCCGGCACCCCGCCCCCCCAAACCCCCCCGGCCCCCCCCCCCGCCCGCCCCCCGGGGGGGCCGGGCCCGGGGCGCCGGCCGCCGACGACACCGGCCGGCGCCCCTTCCACGCACCTCGGCACCACACACCACGGACCGAGAGGACGAGATGACCACCTCCCAGCACACCGCCGCACACGCCGCCTGCGACCGGCTGCACGGCCGCCCGGCCGTCCGCAGCTTCCTGGAGGGCCCGGAGCTGACCGCGGCCGACCTGAGCATGGTCCTGCTGGTCCGCGAGGACGGCGAGGACGCCGACCGGCCGATGCCGACCGTCACCGTCGCCGAGATCCCGCAGACCGTGCGGGACCTGGCCGCCGCCGGCATCCGCTCGGTGAAGGTGTTCGCCAACAGCCTGGAGCGGAACCCGCAGGCCTCCGGCGCCGTCGCGTCGGACTCCCTGATGGTGCGAGCCATCCACGCCGTCAAGGACACCGAACCCGGCATGGCCGTGATGACGGAGAACTGCCTGTGCGGCCACACCGACACCGGCGAATGCCACCTGACCGTGAACGGGCGGATCGACCTGGACGCCACGGCCGCGCTGACCGCCGCCCAGGCCGTCATCCAGGCCAGGGCCGGAGCCGACATCGTCGGCCCTGCCGCGATGACTAGGGGCACGACCTGGACCGTGCGCCAGGCCCTGGACGAGGCCGGTCACCGCGACGTGGCGACCATGCCGCACCTGATCTTCGACTCCGCCCTCTACGAGGGCTACCGCACCACCATGCGGGCCACCCCCGCCTCCGGTGCTCGCCGCCCGTTCCAGATCAGCCCCCGCAGCCCGGAGAGCGCCGTGGACACCGGCCTCGCGTTCCTCGGCGAGGGGGCGGACATGCTGCTGCTGGAGCCCGGGATGCTGTCGGTGGACATCCTCACGGCTCTCAAGCGCCGCACCCAGGCGCCGCTGATGCCGTTCTCCGTGTCCGGCGAGTACACACGCCTCGCTCCGCTCGACCCGGCCTCCGGTCAGCGGGACTTCCGGCCGCTGCTGGAGGTGTTCACCATGCTCAAGCGGGCCGGGGCCGAGCGGATCATCACTTACGCGGCCCTGGACCTGGCCCGCCTCCGCGCCTAAGCGGCGGGCCGGACCTCCGCCAGGATGCCCTCCGCGCCTTGGTCCAACAGGAGGCCGGCCACCTGCACGCCCAGCTTCTCCGGCTCGCTCAGCGGGCCGGAGAGGCTGGCCTCCACCTGCCGCCTGCCGTCCACGGAGGTGACCTGCCCGTGCAGCGTCAGCACGTCCCCGTCCGCCTTGCCGAACGCTCCGACCGGCACCGAGCACCCGCCGTGGAGCTCGGCCAGCATCGCCCGCTCGGCCCGCACCTCCGCGTCTGTCACCGGGTCGCCAGCCCCGGCCAGGATCTCGCGGGCCAGCTCGTTGTCCTCCCGGATCTGGATGCCCAGCGCGCCCTGCCCCGGGCTTGGGGGGAACAGCTCGATCGGCAGAATCTCGCTGATCTCCTCGCCGCGGCCGAGCCGCTTGATCCCAGCAGCCGCCAGCACCACCGCGTCCAGCCGCTGTGTCCTGAGCTTGCCGAGCCTGGTCGGCACGTTCCCCCGGATCTCCACCGGCACCAGGTCCGGGCGGACGTGCAGCAGCTGGGCGATCCGGCGCGACGCCGAGGTGCCGATCCGACCGCCGCGCGGGAGATCGGCCAGCGTCGAGCCGCAGAGCGCGTCGTGCACGTCCGCACGAGTGGGCGGGGGCAACAAGATCAGGCCGGGCGGGTTCGCGGTCGGCAGGTCCTTGAGCGAGTGCACGATCACATCGACCTCGCCCGACACCAGCGCGTTCACCTGGTTCACGGAGAACGCCGAGCCGCCGCCTCGCTCCGACACGTCCCGCAGAGCCGACCTGCGGTCCTGGTCGCCGGCCTCCGTGATCACCCGCTGGCGGAAGACCACGTCGGGGAAGCGCTCCCGCAGCGGCGCCAGGAACTCCCTGACCTGGGCCCGCGCCAAGTGACTGGCCCGCGACCCCACCACCAGTGTGCTCATACGCCAACTCCCAGCATCTGACGAGATGTTGACCGCATGCTACCCGCATCGAACACGCCCGGTTTCCGACGGTATGTCGGAAACCTGGAAGGAGCCCTTCGTGCTGAACACCACCCGGACCATCCGCATCGGCGCCCGCACCTCTCCGATGTCGCTGGCCCAGGTCGCCCGGGTCACCGAGGACCTGCGCGAGCGCTACCCGGACGCCGAGATCGAGCTCGTGCCGTTCACCGCGGCCGGCGACCTCGAACCCGGCCGGCAGGCCGAGCTGCACGACAAGGGCGCCTTCACCGGCGAGATTGAGGACGCCCTGCTGACTGGTGCCTGCGACATGGCCGTGCACTGCATGAAGGACGTCGCCGGCTACCCGCTGAACGCCCCGGGCACCGTCTTCGCCGCCCACCCCGCCCGCGCCGACATCCGCGATGCCCTGATCCACCCTGGTGGCCTGGCCCTCGACCAGCTGCCGCCCGGCACCCGAGTGGGCACGGCCGCCGTGCGCCGGATCGCCCAGCTCACCGCCAGCCACCCCCACCTCGAACTCGTCCCGAGCCGGGGCACTGCGAACCTGCGGCTGGCCGCTCTCAAGGCGGGCAAGGTCGACGCCCTGGTCCTGGCGGCCTCCGGCCTGGAACGCATCGGCGAACACCACCGCATCAGCGAGGTGCTGTCCGTCGAGCAGATGTGCCCGCCGCTCGGGGCCGCCGTCCTCGGCCTCCAGTGCCGCGCCGACGACCCGGAGATGATCGCCCTATTGGCCCCGCTCGGCGACCGCCTCACCACTCGGGAGATCACCGCCGAACGGACCGTGCTGAACCTCCTGCGCGGGCACTGCAACAGCCCGATCGCCGGACATGCCCGCGCCTTCAAGGACGGCCGCCTCGCCCTGCGGGCCATGGTCTTCACCCCCGACGGCGCGACCGTACTCACCGCCAGCCGCACCAGCGACCAGCTCACCCCGCAGGCCCTCGGCGAGGCCGTCGCCGAGACGCTGATCCGCGACGGCGCCCGCGACCTGATCGACTCCATCGCGCACTGACGTCCGAAGCCGGCGACCGCGCGGCCCCGCGGCAGGCCCGTCAAGCCTTCAACTGCACGATCCGTGCGGGGCCGTACGGTTGCCGGTCGTCAGCTGCCGGACGACCCCGAGCGGGCCTTGCGCCTCGGGCCGCCGCGCCAGCTCTTCCCGAAGGCGTTCGATCTCCAGGTGCTGGGCAGCGATCCTGGACAGGGCCAGCTGCCTGAACTCGGTCAGCTCCTCGATCTCGGCGTCGCGGTCGTCCAGACGCCGTTTCAGGTCGGTGTTGGCGGCTTTCAGGCGCTCAATCTGGGCTGCCCGGGGGTCTGGCACCGTCCCGGCCTCCCGCAGGGCCGTCAGGCGCCGCTCGAACTCCTCGGCCAGGTGCTGGTAGGGGCCCGAACGCTCGGTGCCGTCGCGGTTCTTCTTCGGGTAGAAGCCGGTGCGGGTCACCCCGGCCTCGGCGGCGAGTGCCTTGAGGTCGCACTTGCCGCCGGGAGGCAGCTCGCCCCGCAGCAGCCGGTCCATGGCGGCCCGGATGGCTTCCTCGTTGCGGGCTCGGGTCTCATCGCTGATACGCGCCATCTCAGTCCCCCAGTCCAGTGGCAGCGTCGATCTCGGCAAGGACCCGCAGGTCCCTGTCCAGGTCGGCTTGCAGACGTGCTCGCTCGGTCTTCTGGCCACGGGTGATCGAGCCGATGAACACCTTCTTGTTCTCGGCGCTCGATGCCCACACGGGCCGGTGGCAGGGATGGTGGGTCGCCTGCGGGCAGCGGGCCGAGTCGCACAGCCCGGCCATCGGCTTGGCGTCCTCGGTGACCGGGGCGCCGGCCAGCTTCAAGCACAGGGCCTTGGCGGGGTCGGCGAACCAGCAGTAGTTCGCGACTCCCAGGTGCAGGGTCTTGGCGCGCTTGGCCAGCAAGCTCAGCACCTCGCGGTCGCCCCGCTTGACGTTCGGAGCGGCCTTGGCCTGTTCGCTCAGGTCGGCGTCGACGGACTCGAAGAACTCCACCAGGTCGCGGGCGCCGGGCCCGGCGGGCAGGACGCCGTTGCGGTAGTCCTCGAAGGCCTGCCGGGTCAGCTGGAGGTTGCGGTTCTGCTCTTCCTTGCCCACCTCGGCCAGGAAGAGGCTCTGCGTGCCGCCCGGCCGGGCGGCATAGCCTTCCGTCGTGGCCACTGAGACGTGCTTGAGAGCCACCTTGGCCGCCAGCAGTCCGCCAGGCCTGTGAGCCAGTTCAAGAGCCAGCGTCCGCCGGAGCATTCGCAGGCTCACCGGGCCGTCGGGGATCGGCGCCAGACCGAGCCGCTGCCCGTCGGCGCCGTTCACCCACTGCCGGAAGGTGGTGCACCGCGAGTTAAATTGGAGCTTGCCCTGGCCGATCAGATGCGTCTCGGTGTCCGGGTCGTCCAGGAGCTTGCGCATCAGGTCGAGCGCCTTGTAGACGTCCTCCACGACGACCCATTCGTCCCACACGCCGCCGTGCCCGATCCCCTTGATCCGCTTGCTCTTGACCCTGTAGCGCGCAAGCCCTTCGGCCACCTGGTCCGGCGGCAGGAGGCAGTCGGCCGGCAGCTCGCAGATCTCGCTCATCCGCATCCCGGTCACCGCCGCCACGACGACGACGCAGGCCGTCCGCACTCGCTCGATAAGCCAGTTCACCTGGGAGTGTGCGGGAAGGGGCAGTGTCCACGGCACCTCTCCCTTGCCGTCGGCCTTGGCGACCAGGGGAGCCCGGCGAGCGGTCGGGTGCTCGACCCCTACAGCGGCGACAGCGGCTTCGAGCTCGGCCCGGTGGTCGTTGAGGATCTTCAACGCCTTCGGGAAGCGGATGCCCGTCTCCAGCGCGATCTGCTTGGAGCTGACCCGCAGCAGTGGATCATTGGGCGACCAACCGACACCCAGGCGGTAGCGGATCTGCTCGTCGGAGGTGGCCGGGAGCGGATCAGCTCGCCGAACGTAGTCGCTGATCACGGCGGTGATCAGCGGGGCCCACTGCAGCTGGCCCTTCATCTGGGCGAAGCGATGCTCCAGGTCCGCGTCACGGCGCCCTTCCACTTCCCGCAGCAGTAGGACGTGGGGCGCCAGGTGCTCGATGACGTAGAAGGCAGCGGCCAGAAGCGGCTGCAGGACGTCGTCGTTCACCGGCTGGGTGGCGTTCTCACCCCGTCGACGGGATCCGGCGACCTGCTCGGCGCTCCTGCCTGGCCAGGGCCGGAAGCCCGGGGCATAGCCCCCGGCCGTAAGGAGTTCGCCGTAGTCTGCCAGTTCCAGCACGGCGTTCACGGCCTGGCGCCGGTAGGCCCGCGAGGTCTCCTTGACCGCCCGGCCGTCCTTCCAGGAGTGTTGGCACCACAGCAGGAAGGCGTCGCACATCTCCTGGGTCACCTTGGCCAGGTCATGAACACCCCTGCCGGTCAACCACTCGAACCAGCGTATGAGGTTGAACATCCGCTGGTTGACGGTGGAGATGACCCGGGGCGCGCGGTAGGCCCGTGGCAGGACGCGCACGCGCTCGTGGCCGGGGGCCATCAGCGCGAACAGGTACTCCTTGGCGGCCAGCCGAAACGCCGGGTTCTTGATCCTCGTGAAGTCCAGGACCTGCGTGTTCCTGACCTGGTGCCGGGGCAGGCCGAGCACGCTGGTGAAGTCCCAGACGTCCTGGTCGAAGACGGGCCGGACACTGGCCCGGTCGGGGTCGATGGACAGGCCCGCCGCCTGGCAGACGTCCTCTCCCGCGAACGGCGAGGCCTTGACCGCCTGGTGGTCGGCGACGTGGTGCGGGGTCGTCATGCGGTCATCTCCTCGGCTCGCAGGGGCAGATCGGTATCGGTGTCGGTGACCTCGCCGGCCGCGCGGGCCAGGGCTCCGGCGGGGAAGTTGTCCTCGGTGAGGACCCGATCGAGGCGGGTGGCGTACGGGCCGAAGACGGCCATGAACTGCGCGGTGGGCATCTGCTTCCACTGCCGGGCAAAGAACGCCTTGAGCCGCAGCAGGTTCGGCAGGTGGCGCGGGGCGTACATCGACAGCGGGCACAGCAAGCACACCCACGGCCGGGCCGGGCAGGGCTTGCCCTTCGGGCCGTGCAGGCCGGACAGCTGGTCCGCGCACGCTGCGGTGAACACGTCGCGCTCGCCAGCCAGCAGCTCGGCGATCGCGGCATCGCTGAGTCCCAGCCGTTCCACCACGTCCGGGTAGCTTTCGGCGAACTTCGCCGCGTCCTCGGTCGCGAGGATCATCGGAGGTTGCGCGCGACGGAGCATGTCCATCTGGGCTTCCTCGATGATGGAGTCCACGGCTGCCTTCTGCGCGGGCGTCGCCACTTGCAGGTAGTGGTCGCCCTCCACCTGCGGGGAGTGGTTGGGGTCGATGGTGGCCCGGGGGCTTCCCCTCCACCCCCGCCGGTCGCGCAGTGACTCGAACGTGGTGCGGAAGCGGTGCTCGTGCAGCTGCAGTGGGGCGCCCGCGTCGTCGACGATCCCGTGCCTGCCCGCCCAGCGCGGCGTCACGCTTCGGTGGGCCCGGCCGGCCGACCACTGCGTTCCGCCTTGCAGGCAGTAGCGGACCCACAGTTCGTCACGCAGGGTTTCCGGCGCGTGAGCGCGGGTGACTGAGGAGTGCTCCAGCCACTGCTCCAGCAGCCGGGTCGCCTTCGTCGACAGGGTCAGACTCTCAGTCGCGGTGCGGCCCTTGACGTAGGTCAGCAGCACCGTGGCATCGCCCGCCCAGTCGATTCCGTCCAGGCCGAGGTCGATCAGCCCGTCCGGGACGATACCGGTGTAGGCACCGAGGAGCACCTGATACGCCTTGAGGACGTCCAGGCTCGGGTAGAGGCCTTCCAGGGCTTCGGCCTGTCCCTGCGGGTACAGCTCTGCGGGGACGGCATCGGGTCGCGTGCTGGCCCGGCGGCCCCGGCGCACGGTCGTGGCGAGCACCTCGGCGCTCTCGGGGCCGCGGTTCAACAGCATCCACTGGATGCTTTCCTCGGTCCACCCCGCCTCCGCCGGATCGCTGCCTCGTTCTGCCTGGGCTCGCGCTTGCCGGTAGGCGGCGAAGGCTGGCTTGATCAGTGACCGGCACACGGTGATCAGCCGCTGCCACTCACTCTCCGTGTACGGCGGAAGCGTGCGGCGGTCCACTCGAAGGTTCGGCCGGAACATCCGCCCGTCGACAAGGTCGCGGACGTCCGGCCGCAGAGCCCCGTGCAGGTCGTCCAGACTCCGCAGGACCGTCCGAGCGAGGCCCTCGTTCCTGTGCGCGGTCCGCGACTGTCCGGCTCCCATCCAGACCTCGGCCAGACGGGCCCGCGTCAGGTCCTCCGCCCGGCCCTGGAAGCCGAGCCGCTGCAAGCTGGTCAGCAGCGACCTGAGCGCCGTCATGTAGCTGCCGATCGTCCGGGCCGAGTTCAGACGCCCGTTCGGGTGGACAAGCTCCGCGAGCCCGACCAGCAACTGCCGGGCAAGTTCGGGGTTGCCACTGGGATCGAGGACCTGGTGAGTCCGGGTCCGGTCGCTGAACACACAGGTCAGGCTCAGCCCGTCGTCACTCAGCGTGGCAGGCATCAGATCTCGTCCTCATCGTCTTCGTCGTCGAACTCCGCCGCGGCCTCCCTGCCGGCGGCGTCACGGTCGCCGGGCAGTCCGGCGCCGTCGTAGGCCTCGCGGTAGACGCGGGTCATGTCCAGGCGGCGTAATGGTGGAGTCGGGTATTGGAACTGTCCGAATGCCTGCCGCATCAGGGCTCCTTGGACGGTCGGTTCGCGGCGCAAACGGCCCAGTCGCCAGC
>NZ_JBIWPN010000006.1:0-55982 GCF_044768305.1 Kitasatospora sp. NPDC101155
CGGGGGGGGCTGGCCCCGCCGGGGGAGCCCCCCCCGCCGGCGGGGGTGTTCGGGGGCGTGGCCGCGGGGGGGGGCCGCGGGGCCGGGGCCGGGGCCCACCGCCCTCGGCGGTGTTCAGGGGCCGGATCAGCCGGCGTGCGGCACGACCTTGACGATCTTCACCATGGCCGGCTTGCCGTTCGGCAGCTCGTAGGTGGCCTCGTCGCCGATCTTCTTGCCGTCGATCGCGCGGCCCAGCGGGGACTGCGGCGAGTAGACGTCCCGGTCGTCGGAGCCCGCAACCTCACGGGAGGCGAGCAGGAACTCCATCAGGTCGTCCTCGTCACCGTCGAAGGCGACCGTGACGACCATGCCCGGGGCAACCACACCCGAGTCGGCCGGGGCCTCGCCGACCTTGGCGCGCTCCAGCAGCTGGGTCAGCTGGCGGATGCGCAGCTCGGTCTTGCCCTGCTCCTCCTTCGCCGCGTGGTAGCCGGCGTTCTCCTTGAGGTCACCCTCCTCGCGCGCCGCCTCGATCTTCTGGGCGATCTCGATGCGCCAGGTCCCGGTCAGATGGTCCAGCTCGGCCTTGAGCTGGTCGTAGCCGGCCTGAGTGAGCCAGGTCACGTTCTCGCTGGTCTGGGTCACGGGTGCTCCTCGTAGGTGCTGGGGCTGTGCTGAGGGTGTGAGTCGTCAGCAGGGTTGTCGGTGATATCGGTCGTAACTACAAAGCAACGCCCGCTCCCGTACCATCCGGTGCGGAAGGGGCGAAACCACGAGCCTAACAAGTCCTGCCGACAAGCGGGAGAGGCGTTAGTGGGTCATTGACGGCAGTGTTACGCCACGGTGTACGGGAACGGTGTACGGGACTTCCTACGGATGCCCGCTCTCCCGAACGAATATGCGCCCCCGCGCCGTTCCGCCTACTTCGCCGGAGTGCAGCCCAGCAGCTCGGCGGTGGTGCCGCGGGCCGTGGTACGCAGGGTGACAGTGGCCTCGTAGCTCGACCCGGCCGCCGGGACGGGGAAGTCCGCCACCCCGACCACCGCGTGGTCGTCGCCCTGTGAGCGGACCGTACAGGTGCCCGCCGTCCCGTCGCTCTTGCTCACGGCCAGGTGCAGCTGGACCTCGGTGTCGGAGAGCACCTGGAAGGTCGGCACCGAGCCGTTGATCTTCGACTCGCGCAGCACGTACGAGCCGCCCAGCCAGGCGATCACGCCCAGGGCGAGCACACCGCAGACCGCGCCGACCACCTTCAGGCGGCGGTCCGACTCGCTGTTGCCGCTCCGGCCGTAGCGGCCTTCGGGCAGCTGGGCGGCGGTGCTCTGTGCAGTCATCGGGCGACGTCCTTTCCCGGGGAGGGGCCGCGCGGGCGGTGCGGGGGAATGCGACGCTCCTCCAGTCCGTCACTATAGGAGGGACACGCCCGCGGCCGTTCCGGCGGGGGCGGGGCTCGGCAAGGTCGACCACCGGCCGGTGGCCGGCCTTGCGGTGACGTGGTCCCGAAGTGAGCGGTTCGTACGGTGGGCAGACCGGACTTCGCGGAACGCCCGAAACATGTGGAAGGAACGCAAGGCGTTGACTGAGCAGTTGCGACTGATGGCGGTGCACGCCCACCCGGACGACGAGTCCAGCAAGGGCGCGGCCACCATGGCCATGTACGTCGAGCAGGGCGTGGACGTGCTCGTGGCCACCTGCACGGGGGGCGAGCGCGGGTCGGTTCTCAACCCCAAGCTCCAGGGGGACCCGTACATCGAGGAGAACATCCACGAGGTCCGGCGCAAGGAGATGGACGAGGCGCGGGCGATCCTCGGTATCAAGCAGGCCTGGCTGGGCTTCGTCGACTCCGGCCTGCCGGAGGGGGACCCGCTGCCCCCGCTGCCCGAGGGCTGCTTCGCCCTGGAGGACGTCAAGGAGGCGGCCGAGCCGCTGGTCCGGCTGATCCGCGAGTTCAAGCCGCAGGTCATCACGACCTACGACGAGAACGGCGGCTACCCGCACCCGGACCACATCATGACCCACAAGATCACCATGGTGGCCTTCGACGCGGCCGGGGACCCGGACGCGTACCCCGAGGCCGGTGAGCCCTGGCAGCCGCTGAAGCTGTACTACAACCACGGCTTCCCGATGGGCCGCATCCGCGCGCTGCACCAGTACCTCACCGAGCACGGCCTCGACTCCCCGTACGGCGAGTGGATCGCGGGCTGGGAGAAGAGCGGCCGCAAGGAGCGCGAGATCACCACCCGGGTGCGCTGCGACGACTGGTTCGAGACCCGTGACCGCGCGCTGATCGCCCACGCCACCCAGATCGACCCGGACGGGCCGTGGTTCCGCGTCCCGCTGGAGGTCCAGCGCGAGGTCTGGCCCACCGAGGACTACGAGCTCGCCCGTACCCTGATCGATGCGGACCTGCCGGAGGACGACCTGTTCGCCGGTCTGCGCACCCCCACCCTGGTGGCCGAGGCCGCCGACACGCGCGACTGACCCACCCCCGACGGCCCGGCTCGCCGTGAGCCGGGCCACCATAGAGATATGAGCGCCCCCGTGAACTTCGTCCACCTCGCCGCTGACCTCGCCGTCGACGACGCCAAGGTCACCCCCGGTCTCCTCGGCTTCGTCGTCTTCGCCGCGCTCGGCGTGGCGACGTGGTTCCTGGCCAAGTCGATGAACCGGCAGTTCAAGAAGGTCGACTTCGCGGAGGAGCCGGAGGCTCCCAAGGAGTGACCCCCGCTGCGGACCGGCTTCGGTGAGGCCGGTCCGGCGGGCATCCGGTAGCGGGTGTCCGGTACTGCGTGGCCGGCGGCGGGTGGCCGGCGGCGGGATCGGCGCGAGCGGGGCCCGGGCTGACGCGTGTCCCGGCTGACACGCGTCAGGGCCCCGATGCGGGAGGATGGGGGCATGCCGAACCGTCTCGCGGACGCGACCTCGCCCTACCTGCTGCAGCACGCCGAGAACCCGGTCGACTGGTGGCCCTGGGGCCCCGAGGCCTTCGCGGAGGCGGAGCGGCGCGGCGTGCCCGTGCTGCTGTCCGTCGGCTACGCCGCCTGCCACTGGTGCCATGTGATGGCCCATGAGAGCTTCGAGGACGCCGAGCTCGCCGGATACCTGAACGAGCGGTTCGTCGCGGTCAAGGTGGACCGGGAGGAGCGGCCCGACGTCGACGCCGTGTACATGGAGGCCGTCCAGGCGGCGACCGGGCAGGGCGGCTGGCCCATGACGGTGTTCCTCACTCCTGCGAAGGAGCCGTTCTACTTCGGCACGTACTTCCCGCCCGAGCCCCGGCACGGGATGCCGTCCTTCCGGCAGGTGCTGGAAGGCGTGGACGCCGCCTGGCGGGACCGCCGCCAGGAGGTCGGCGAGGTCGCCGGGCGGATCCGCGCCGACCTGGCCGAGCGGGCCGCCGTCTACTCGGCCGGCGCCCACCACCCGCCGGGCGAAGCCGACCTGCACCAGGCGCTGGTCGCCCTCAGCCGGGAGTTCGACCAGAACCGCGGCGGCTTCGGCGGGGCACCCAAGTTCCCGCCCGCTATGGTGATCGAGTTCCTGCTGCGCCACCACGCCCGGACCGGATCGACGGCGGCACTGGAGATGGCCGTGCACACCGCGGAGGCGATGGCCCGCGGCGGCATCCACGACCAGCTCGGCGGCGGCTTCGCCCGGTACGCGGTGGACGCCGGCTGGGTGGTGCCGCACTTCGAGAAGATGCTGTACGACAACGCCCTGCTGCTGCGTGCCTACCTGCACCTGTGGCGGGCCACCGGCTCCGGACTCGCCCGCCGGGTCGCGCTCTCCACCGCCGACTTCCTGCTGCGCGAACTCCGCACCCCCGAAGGCGCGTTCGCCTCCGCACTGGACGCCGACAGCCTGGACGAGGAGACCGGCGCCATCGCCGAGGGCGCCTACTACGTGTGGGAGCCCGGCCAGTTGGTCGACCTGCTCGGCCCCGCCGACGCCGCCACCGCCGCCCGGCTGTTCACCGTCACCGCGGACGGCACCTTCGAGCACGGCACCTCCGTACTCCAACTCCTCGCCGACCCCGAGGACTTCACCGAGTACGAGACGATCCGCGCCCGGATGTCCGAGGCCCGGGCCGCCCGCCCCGCCCCGGCCCGTGACGACAAGGTGGTCGCCGCCTGGAACGGCCTCGCCATCGCCGCGCTCGCCGAGACCGGCGCCCTGCTGGAGCGCCCCGACCTCGTCGACGCCGCCGAACGTGCCGCCGACCTGCTGCTCGCCGTCCACCTCACCGCCGACGGGCGACTGCTGCGCACCTCCCGGGACGGCCGGGCCGGCGCCAACGCGGGCGTCCTGGAGGACTACGCCGACACCGCCGAGGGCTTCCTCGCGCTGTACGCCGTCACCGGCGAGACCTCGTGGCTGCAGCTGGCCGGCGGGCTGCTCGACACCGTGCTCAAGCACTTCACCGACGAGAGCTCCGGCGCGCTGTACGACACCGCCGACGACGCCGAGGAACTCATCCGCCGCCCGCAGGACCCGACCGACAACGCCACCCCCTCCGGCTGGACCGCCGCCGCCGGCGCCCTGCTGACGTACGCCGCGTACACCGGCTCCGACCGGCACCGCACCGCCGCCGAGCGCGCCCTCGGCATCGTCGGCGCGCTGGCCGGGCGGGCCCCCCGGTTCATCGGCTGGGGCCTGGCCGTCGCCGAAGCCCTGGTGGACGGGCCGCGCGAGATCGCCGTCGTCGGCCCCGCCGGGGATCCGGCCACCGCGGCGCTGCGGCGGGCCGCGCTGCTCGGGACGGCGCCGGGCGCCGTCGTCGCGGTGGGGGAGCCCGGGGACACCGACGTCCCCCTGCTCGCGGACCGGCCGCTGGTCGGCGGGGAGCCCGCCGCGTACGTGTGCCGGCACTTCGCCTGCGAGACACCGACCACGGATCCGGTGGTGCTCGGTGAACGGCTCGGGACGGCGGTCGAGTAGGCCCGGTCGGCGTGGTCGGCGGGCGGATAATCGTTGGCGGGAAAGGGTTGGTCGGGGCGAGCATGGGCCATGACTTGGACCCTCAGCACCTCGCTCGACGACTTCCGTGAGCAGGCCGGTGAGTTCCTGGCCGCCCGCCCGGCCGAGAACACCGTCCTGCTCACCATCGCCCACCGGCTGGCCGAGGCCGGACTCGACGTGTTCGGGGAACGCCCGCCGGTCTTCGGATGGTGGCAGGCCGAGCCGGGTGGCCCGATCGAGGGCGCCTTCCTCCAGACGCCGCCGTTCGCCCCCAGGCTCTCCGCCATGCCGCAGACCGCGGCCGCCGAGCTGGCGGTCCGGCTGGCCGAGGCCGGAGCCGAGTTCACCGAGGTGGCCGGGGTCAGCGGGGGAGCCGACGCCGTCCGCGCCTTCGGCGAGGCCTGGACGGCGGCCACCGGCACCGAGCAGTCCGTCAGGGTCAGTGAACGCCTCTACCGGCTCGGCGAG
Organism: Kitasatospora sp. NPDC101155; assembly: GCF_044768305.1. NCBI lineage: Bacteria > Bacillati > Actinomycetota > Actinomycetes > Kitasatosporales > Streptomycetaceae > Kitasatospora > Kitasatospora sp. NPDC101155. The sequence goes on from NZ_JBIWPN010000006.1 coordinate 5,410, forward strand.
TTGACCGACCCGTCGCGCCCGCCGGCCGGCCGCCACCGGCTCGCCGGACCGGCCGACCGGGAGCTGGCGATCCGCTGGCACCAGGAGTTCCTGCTCGAAGTCAAGATTCAACCCCACGACGTAGCAAGGTCGGTGGACGACAAGATCGCGTCCGGCGGCCTCCACCTCTGGGAGGACGCGGGCACTCCGGTCGCCCTGGCCGGCAGTAGCCCGGTGCTCGCCGGGATGTCCCGCATCGGCCCCGTCTACACCCCCGCCGAGCGCCGCGGCCGCGGCTACGCCAGCGCCGTGACCGCCGCCGCATCCGCCCACGTCCTCGGCCTGGGGGCGGAGGAGGTGCTGCTCTACACCGACCTCTCCAACCCGACCAGCAACTCCATCTACCAGCAGATCGGCTACCGGCCGGTGGAGGACTGCCTGGTGCTGGACTTCCAGGCGCGGTAGCGCAGTTACGCGTCCTTGGTCAGATGGTCGCCGGTCACGCCGACCACCTTCGTGTCGAAGGGGTCGGAGACCGGCGCCGCCGTGGGCGGCGGCAGGTGGTCGGCGTTCAGGTACGTCTGCGCGCAGGTGATGAGGTTGCCCCCGGCCGACTTCATGTCGTTGGAGAGCCCGTCCAGCAGCGTCTTCCAGGCGCTGCTGCACCCCGTCAGCGCCGCCCCGCTCTGCCAGCCGGCCAGGCCTCCGGCGGCCTTGGTGCTCGGCTCCGCCAGCTTCGCGGTTTCCTCGGGGACCTTCCCGGCCACCGTCACCGCGTTGTTCCCGGCGGCGGTCAACTCGCCGGGTTTGACCGTGAATCCCGGATCCTGTCCCACTGATTCCCCCTGACATCCGTGTCGGCCGCGGACGTTATGGTAGCTGTGAGTGTCGCGGGAGGTACGGAGCGTACAGGGGGACCGAGGATGGATCTGGCGAGCCTGAGGGACGCCAAGCCGGCCGACCTCTACACGGCGGCGGAAGCGTACGACGCGCTGTCCAAGGCGTTTCACCAGCACGTCAACGACTGGACGAGCGGAACCGCGGATCGGGTCCACGGCTCCCAGTGGACCGGCCCGTCGGCCACTGCCGCGATTCCCGTGTTGGACGGCCTCACCACCAAGATGCGCGCGGCGGTGACCGAGGTCGGCCTCATCGGCAAGGGGATCCGAGACTGTGCCGACGCCATGACGCTCGCCCAGGGCGAGCTCACCCAGGCGCTGTTCGAGGCGCAGACCAAGGGCTTCACGGTCAGCGACACCGGCGCCGTGAGCTGGCCCGCGTCGACCAACCCGTACCAGGCTCCGGACTGGGAGGCCAAGCAGAAGGCGGCTGCCGACGAGATCAGCAAGCAGATCGCCAAGGCCCTGTCCGACGCGGCCGAGGCCGACACCAGCCTGGCCGGCATGCTCAACCTGTTCGCGGGGCACGCCAAGGACAAGTCGGGCCTGGACGAGAAGACGGCCAGTGCCGATGCGTACATGGACCAGTTCGGCGATGCGTCGAATCCGATGTGGCAGCGGAACATGCCCCTCAAGGACGCGCCCCCCACCGAGGTCAACTCCTGGTGGAAGGGGCTCGGCCCGCAGGGCCGGCAGTGGTTCCTCAGCCACCACCCGGAGGTGCTCGGCAACCTCGACGGCGTCCCGGCGGAGGTCCGTGACCAGGTGAACCGCAAGCACCTGGAGGACCTGATGGGCTCCATCAGGGGCAAGAAGCCGCAGGAGCTGAACGCCAACGAGAAGGCCCTACTCGCCCTCTACGGGCCCATCGACGCGCGCCTCTCGCAGCACAAGGGCGACCCGCCGATCTACCTGCTGGGCCTCGGCAGCGAGGGTCAGGGACGGGCGGTCCTCTCGTTCGGGAACCCGGACACCGCCACCGACATCTCCTCCTACGTGCCGGGAATCACGACCACCATGGCCAGCCTCGGGCCGGGGGAGAACGACGGCACCAACGAGGCGGAGAACGCGCTGAACCTCTACCGCGCCGCGAGCGGCAAGGCCCCGGCCGGCCGCTCCGTCGCCTCCATCGTCTGGCTGGGGTATGACTCGCCGGGGGCGGACCTCGGGGCCGCGTCGACGAAGGCGGGCAAGGACGGCGCCCCGGCGTACGCCAGGTTCATGAGCGGGGTACGGGCGAGCCACGAGGGCACTCAGCTGCCGCACGTCACCTCGGTCGGGCACAGCTACGGCTCGTACCTGGTAGGCCAGGCCACCAAGCTCGCCACCCAGCCGGGGTCGCACTACGTACCCCCGGACGACGTGGTCTTCATCGGCAGCCCGGGCGTCGGCGTGGACAAGGCCTCCGACCTGAAGATGCCCTCCGGTCACGTCTGGGTCGGTGCCGCCGACAACGACGTCGTGACGCACGCCCCGTCGAAGTTCAGCCTTGACCCGGACGAGCGCTGGTACGGGCGGGACCCGTCGAGCAAGCACTTCGGCGCGAATCGCTTCACCGTCGACGACTGGAGCCGTGGCAACCCCATCGACGCGCACACCAAGTACCTGAACGGGCGGGGCGGGCCCTCGCTGGACAACATCGCGGCCGTCGTCACGGGCAGCGGGGGCGTCGAACTGCAGGGACAACGCGGGTGAAGCGGCCGCGACGTGCGCTGGGCTGTTCTGTGGTGGCGGCGGTCGTGCTGGCCACGGGCCTGGGGCTGTTCTACAACGGGTACGGGCCGATGGCGCTGATGGACCGGGGTGGTACCACCCAGCTGAGCCCGGGCGAGGCGAAGGCGGACCTGGATGGCAGCTTGCAGGCGGCCATGGGGGCGGTCGTTCCCCCGATGGCTTACTTCGGCGGGTTCTACGCCGTGGACCGCAGACCGGAGCACGCCGACGGTGAGCCGAGCCTGTTGTCTGGCGTCAGGGAAGTGGTCTCGGTTCGGACGAAGGTGACCCCCGCGAAGGTGCCGGTGCTGCTGGACCGGATGAGGCAGGTCTGGGGTGGACAGTGCCGACCCGAAGTCACCGGGGAAGCCGCAGCGAAGCGCTACACGGACCTGAACTGTTCCGGACGCGGAGACACCCTGTTCACGCTGTCGGTGGTGAGTTCCACGACTGACTCGACCGTGCAGGTGTTCATGAGCGCAGAGGTGTTCACGGTGCGCTACCAGCCTGGAGCGGATTACGGCGTCCCTCCGATCGGGGAGCGGCCGACTGGGCAGGAGCTCACCCCCGACGTTGACGACCCGTATTGGTCGCACTGACCACCCCCCTCACTCCCAGTCCCACCGGATCCCCAGGATGCACGGCCGTACCGCCGTCGCCACCAGGTGTACGCAGCGGTGGCCGTCGAGGGTCAACTCCTCGCTCTCGTACGGGGCTTCGCCCGGCGAGTGCAGCGCGAAGCGGTGACAGCGCACCGGCAGGGCGGCGGGGTGGAAGGTGACCTGGAGGACGTACTGGCCGGCGCCGGAGTTGAAGCCGCGGACGTATTCGCAGCTGGGCTCCGGGGAAGGCGCGTCGTCGAAGCCGTAGCCGAGGAGGTGGGTGTCGCCGGCGCGTAGGCGGCGGTCGAGGAGGAGTTCGGCGGCGAGCAGGTGGTGGGCCCGGTCGCGGCGGATGCGGCCGGGGCGGCAGTTCTCCTCGGCGCGGACGCCGACGCGGGTGATGTCGCTGCCGGGGTCGCCCTGGTAGAGGGCGAGGTAGCGGTCGATGCCGTCGCGGTGGGCGCGTAGGGCGTGCTGGGAGTCGCGGCGGGCGAGTTGGCGGTCGGGGCCGATGCGGATGCGTTCGATGTGGGTGATGGTGTGGAGGCCGGTGTCGGGGGGGCTGGCCAGGGTGGTGAGCAGGTCGTCGACGGCGGTGGGTGGGGAGATCAGGTCGCGGTAGGGGCGGACCGGGGGGCCGGTGGTGACGGCGGCGCGGCGGGGACCGAGCAGTCGGGCGAGGGAGTGGTGGGGCAGGTCGAGGACTTCTTCCAGGGCGGCGACGGCGCGCAGTGATTCGGGGCGTTCCGGGCGGCGGCGGCCTTGCTGCCAGTAGCTGAGGCTGGTGACTCCGACGTGGACGCCGCGTAGTGCGAGGTGGCGGCGGAGGCGGAGCGGCCGCTGACGCCGGGCGGGGTCCGGCCGGTCGGGCCGGGCCCCGCCTCTTCCTCTTCCTCAGGCCAGGGCTCACACCCCGGCGTAGGGCTCACACCCCCGCGAAGCCGCTCCCGAGCAGCGCGAAGGTGTGGTCGACCAGGTCCGCGATGTCCTCCCGGCCGTCGGCCGCGGCCCACTGCAGCACGGCCTCGGTGGTGGCGGCGCCGATGGCGGCGGCCGTGACCCGCATGTCGTAGGTGGGTTCCTCGACGCCGGCCCGCCGGGTGAGGACGAAGAGGTAGAGCTCCCGCGGGCTGTTGCCGGAGCGGTCGAGGCCGGCGCGCAGCGCGGGGACCTCGGTGACCAGCCGCATCCGGGTCAGCAGCTCCTGGCGTTCGTGCTGGAGCAGGGCGCGGATCAGGTCGATGATCGCCTCCCGGCAGGAGGTGAGGAAGGGCTCGTCGGCGGGGCGGGCCAGCAGGGCGGAGACCATCGCCGGGTCGTACTCGTCGGAGAGGACGAGATCCTCCTTGGTGGCGAAGTAGCGGAAGAAGGTGGACGGCGAGATCTCGGCGGCGGCGGCGATCTGCTCCACCGTGGTGTTCTCGTAGCCCTGCTCGGAGATCAGCCGGTAGGCCTCGCGGCGGATGGTCTGCCGGGTCTTCAGCTTCTTGCGCTCGCGCAGCGACAGCGGCGCCTCCAACAGCGCCTGGACCGGGTTGGTCGGGGCGTCCGGGAGGGCCGCGGTCGGCTGCTTGGGAGTCATGGCGACGATTATCGGCGATCTCCGGCAGCGACGTGTTCGGGCGCGTCCGCGGCCGCGTCGGCATCCCCGCCGACATTCATGCCGGCATCCCCGCCGGCCGGCATCCGGGCCGCGACCAGCACCGCTGAGACCACCGCGACCAGCCCGGAGACCAGCAGCACCACCGTCATCCCGTGCACGTACGCCGCGTGCGCGGAGGCGCTGAGCGAAGGACGTCCGGTGGCCCGGGCGACGGCGTCGGCGGCGACCACCGACTTCCCGGCCCGGTGCGCGGCCTCGGCCGGCAGTCCACCGGTGTCCAGCGCGCCCCGGTAGGCGCCGGTGAGCAGGCTGCCGAAGGCGGCGATGCCGATCGCACCGCCGACCTGCCGCAGGGTCTGGAGCAGTCCGGAGCCGACCCCGGCCTTGGCGGGCGGCAGGGTGACCAGGGCGGAGGCCTGGGCGGTGATCAGCGACAGACCCATGCCGAGGCCCAGGACGGTGAGCCAGACCGCGGCCCGTCCGTACCCGTCGGTGGGGCCGGTCCGGCTGCCGAACAGCAGCGCGCCGCCGAGCAGTGCCAGGCCGAGGGTGATCACGGTACGGGCGCCGATCCGGCTGACCAGCCGGTCGGTGAGCTTGGCAGCGACCAGCAGGCCGAGCATCATCGGCATCAGCCGCAGTCCGGAGCCGAGGGCGTCCGTGCCGAGCACGCTCTGGAAGTAGAGGGGCAGCACGAAGAAGGCGCCGAACAGGACGAGCGAGATCAGCGTGGCCGCGACGGCGGACCAGCGGAAGGTCCGGTCGGCGAGCAGGGCGAGGTCGAGCATCGGGTCGCGTCGGCGGCGGCTGCGCAGCACCAGCGCGGTGAGCAGGGGCACCGAGCCGACCAGGGCGGTGACCACCGCCGGGTCTGCCCAGCCGGCGTCGGCGCCCTCGATGATGCCGTAGGTGAGCGCGCTCAGTCCGGCGGCGGCGAGCGCGGTGCCGGGCAGGTCCATCCGGGGTGCGGCGGGGTTGCGGCTCTCGGGCAGCAGCAGGACGCAGGCGACGATGCCGATCGCGGTCAGCGGGACGTTGATCGCGAAGACCGCGCCCCACCAGAAGTGCTGCAGCAGGAAGCCGCCGATGAGCGGCCCGAGCGGGGCGCCGGCGGCGAGCGAGGCGGCCAGGACCGCGGTGGCCCGGCGCTGTGCGGCGGCGGGGAAGAGCCCGGGGATGACCGCCATCGACATCGGCATGACGAGTGCGCCGGCCAGTCCCATTCCGGCGCGGGCGGCGATCAGGGTGCCGGGGGAGTCGGCGAGCATGCCGACGGCGGAGGCGAGTGCGAACAGGGCGAGGCCGGTGGTGAGGGTGCGGCGGCGGCCGTACCTGTCGCCGAGCAGTCCGGCCGGGAGCATCGCGGCGGCGAACACCACGGTGTAGGCGTCGACGAGCCACTGCTGCTGCCCGGTGTCGGCCTGTAACTGCGAGGCCAGGGTGGGCAGGGCGACGTTGAGGATCGTCATGTCGAAGCTGATCACCAGGACGCTGAGGGCGACGGCGACCAGGGCGAGCCGGCGGCGGGGGTCGGAGACCCCGGCGGTGGTGGCGGAAGCGGGCGGAGCGGTGGGCACGGTGACCTCCGGAGCCATCCGAAAGGGAGTCACTTTCAAATGACAGTAACTCTCAAAAGATGGCAACCGTCAACATGGCTCCGTACTGTAGGTGCGTAGCCGTACGGACACGTTCCGTGATGTGTCCTGGAAGTGCTGCTTCCGCACGCGGAATTGACGCAACGTTGATCTGTCGTTCGCCGCCTGGAGGCAGCCCCGAGTGACTGTCGGTAGATACCATGTGGCAATCGGTCAGTGCTGGCCGACGCACGCCGAGAGCGGAGAAGGGGTGGGGCGGCAGGAGCCGACCACGAGCCCGGCGCCGGGAAAGGGGAAGCCGAAGTGGCCGACAGTGACGACAGGCAGGCGAGTGCCCAGGTGTGGGGCGCGGCCGTGGTGGTGGGCTCCGCGCTGGCCGTGGTCGCGGCCTATCTGATCAACGGCGCCGCGCTGGTCCTCGGGGTCGCCGGGGCCGAGGTGCTGCTGCTCATGGTGTACGTCGCGCGCCGCTGGCGCGCCCTGCACCAGCAGGCCTCCCCGGCCGGACACCGTCCGCGGCGCGGCACCCCGCACGCGGCACACTGCGAGCGCTGCCGCCGGGCGCGCGAGGCGCTGGACGCGCGGGAGACGCGTGGGCGGGGTGCGAAGGCCGCCCGCGCCGCGCGCCGGGAGTCCGGGGCGGAGTTCGCGCCGGAGTTCGCGCCGCCGTCGGTCGAGCCCGCGCAGGTCCGGCAGCCGGAGTCCGGCGCCGCCGACCACCCGTCGTACCCGCACCGTTCACAGGGCCGGGCCCCGTACGAGCGCCCCTGGACGGCGGAACGGGCGGCCGCCCGGTCCGTGGACCGTTCGACCGCCCGTCGGAACGCGCCGGGTTCAGCCGGCCGTGCTGTACGCCACCAGTGAGACGCCGACGTACTGCACGATGAAGGCTCCGAGGGTGAAGGCGTGGAACACCTCGTGGAAGCCGAACCAGCGCGGTGAGGGGTCGGGCCGCTTGAGCCCGTACACCACGCCGCCGATGCTGTAGAGCACCCCGCCGACGATCATCAGCACCAGGACGGCGACCCCGCCGGTGCGCAGGAAGTCCGGCAGGAAGAACGCGGCGGCCCAGCCCAGCGCTATGTACACCGGCGTGTACAGCCAGCGCGGCGCGCCGACCCAGAACACCCGGAAGGCGATCCCGGCGAGCGCCCCGCCCCAGACCGCCCAGAGCAGTACCTGCTGGCTGTTGCCCTTGAGCAGCAGGATCGTGAACGGCGTGTAGGTGCCCGCGATGATCAGGAAGATGTTCGAGTGGTCCAGCCGGCGCAGGACGGCGTCCCCGCGCGGGCCCCAGTTGAAGCGGTGGTAGACCGCGCTGACCCCGAACAGCATCCAGGCGCTGACCGAGTAGATCGCGCAGGCGATCTTGGCGGGTGTGGAGCCGGCCAGGCAGATCAGTACGATCCCGGCGGCGACCGTGGCGGGGAACATCCCGGCGTGCAGCCAGCCGCGCCACTTCGGCTTGCCCTCCCTGTTCTCGGCAGGGCCCTCCGGGAGGCGCTCGGCAAGTGCGGCAGCAGTCATGCGCAGCATGCTACCCGTTACCTACGCATCCGTAGGTTACTGGCGCGTAGTGAAGTGGCGATCATCACTCTTAGACGTTTTGGAGCATTTGGAGTGTGGCGCCGCGCACTCCGGCCCCCCTGTGGGCGACCTGCTACTGGCCGGTAATCGTACTTACTGTAGTAAAAGATGCGTCAATTTCGCCGCTGCGCCGCATTCAGGCCCGAAGGCCGGGGCTACGCTGCAAGCACCCTCAGACCCCCGCAACGCCGTCTCCTCGCCGAGTCGGCGTGAAACGGAGCGATCGTGTCGTACGAGATCTCTGCTCTCAGCGCATCCGCGCCCACCCGCCACAAGCAGCTGCTCGCTTGGGTGAGCGAGATCGCCGAACTCACCCAGCCGGCCCGCATCGAGTGGTGCGACGGCTCCGACGAGGAGTACCAGCGCCTCGCGGACCTGCTGGTGGCTCAGGGCACCTTCAAGAAGCTCAACGAGGAGAAGCGCCCCAACTCCTACTACGCCGCCTCGGACCCGTCCGACGTGGCGCGCGTGGAGGACCGCACCTTCATCTGCTCCGAGCAGGAGAAGGACGCCGGCCCGACCAACCACTGGAAGGCCCCCGCCGAGATGCGGGAGATCTTCCAGGGCGAACAGGGCCTGTTCCGCGGCGCGATGAAGGGCCGCACGATGTACGTCGTGCCCTTCTCGATGGGCCCGGTCGGCTCCCCGCTGGCCGCGTACGGCGTCGAGATCACCGACTCCGCCTACGTCGCGGTGTCGATGCGCGTGATGACCCGCATGGGCCAGGCCGTGCTCGACCAGCTCGGCGAGGACGGGGACTTCGTCAAGGCCGTGCACACCGTCGGCGCCCCGCTGGCCGAGGGCCAGGCGGACGTGCCGTGGCCGTGCAACAGCACCAAGTACATCTCGCACTTCCCGGAGACCAAGGAGATCTGGTCCTTCGGCTCCGGCTACGGCGGCAACGCCCTGCTCGGCAAGAAGTGCTACGCGCTGCGCATCGCTTCGACCATGGCCCGCGACGAGGGCTGGCTGGCCGAGCACATGCTGATCCTGAAGCTCACCCCGCCGGCCGGCTCCGCGGGCGAGGCGGAGCCGAAGTACGTCGCGGCCGCCTTCCCGTCGGCCTGTGGCAAGACCAACCTGGCCATGCTCCAGCCGACCATCCCGGGCTGGAAGGTCGAGACGATCGGCGACGACATCGCCTGGATGCGCTTCGGCGAGGACGGCCGCCTGTACGCCATCAACCCCGAGGCCGGCTTCTTCGGCGTCGCCCCCGGCACCGGCGTGGACACCAACGCCAACGCCATCGACACCCTCTGGGGCAACACCGTCTTCACCAACGTCGCCCTCACCGACGACGGCGACGTGTGGTGGGAGGGCCTGACCGAGGAGCCCCCGGCGCACCTGATCGACTGGCGCGGCAACGACTGGACCCCCGAGTCCGGTACCCCCGCCGCCCACCCGAACGCCCGCTTCGCCGTCCCGGCCGCGCAGTGCCCGACCATCGCCCCGGAGTGGGAGGACCAGGCGGGCGTGCCGATCTCGGCGATCCTGTTCGGCGGCCGCCGCGCCACCGCCGTCCCGCTGGTGACCGAGTCCTTCGACTGGCAGCACGGCGTCTTCCTCGGCGCCAACATCGCCTCCGAGAAGACCGCCGCCGCCGAGGGCACCGTCGGCGAGCTGCGCCGCGACCCGTTCGCGATGCTGCCGTTCTGCGGCTACAACATGGGCGACTACTTCGCCCACTGGCTGAAGGTCGGCGCCCAGGCGGACGCCGCCAAGCTGCCGAAGATCTACTACGTCAACTGGTTCCGCAAGAACGCCGAGGGCAAGTTCGTCTGGCCCGGCTACGGCGAGAACAGCCGCGTGCTCAAGTGGATCGTCGAGCGGCTGGAGGGCAAGGCCGAGGGCGTCGAGACCCCGATCGGCGTGCTGCCGACGGTCGACGGCTTCGACCTCGGTGACCTGAAGCTGTCCGAGGAGGACCTCGACCTGCTCTTCACCGTGGACGCCGACATCTGGCGCCAGGAGGCCGCGCTGGTGCCGGCCCACCTGGAGCTGTTCGGCGACCACACCCCGAAGGAGCTGTGGGACGAGTACCGGAGCCTGGTCGCGCGCCTCGGCTGAGCCTGAGCCTGAGCCTCAACCGAGCGAGAGGTGGGCGCGCGGCACGAACCGCGCGCCCGCCGAGTGACAGGACGGCCGGAGTTCCGCCGGGCGGTCTTTCCCCGACCAAGGAGACCGCCCGGGCCGGGACTCCGGCCGTAGTGTTTTCCGGCCGTGGTGTGTTCCCCGACCGTGGGGCCTACGGCTGGGTGTAGCCGCTGAGGAAGTCCCCGATCCTGGTCACCGCGTCGGTGATCTCCTCCGCCCGCGGCAGCGTGACCAGCCGGAAGTGGTCCGGCTCGGGCCAGTTGAAGCCGGTGCCCTGGACCAGCAGGATCCGCTGGGAGCGCAGCAGGTCCAGCACCATCCGGGCGTCGTCCTTGATCTTGTAGACCTTCGGGTCCAGCCGGGGGAAGGCGTACAGCGCGCCCTTGGGCTTGACGCAGCTGACGCCCGGGATCTGGTTCAGCAGCTCGTACGCGGCGTCGCGGGAGGCCAGCAGCCGGCCGCCGGGCAGCACCAGGTCGCGGATCGACTGCCGGCCGCCGAGCGCGGCGGCCACTGCGTGCTGGGCGGGCATGTTGGCGCACAACCGCATCGAGGCCAGTACGGTCAGGCCCTCGACGTAGCTGTGGGCGCGGTTGCGGTCGCCGGAGAGCACCATCCAGCCGGAGCGGAAGCCCGCCACCCGGTAGGCCTTGGACAGTCCGTTGAAGGTGACGCAGAAGAGGTCCGGGGCCAGGGTGGCCAGCGGGACGTGCTCGGCGTCGTCGTAGAGGATCTTGTCGTAGATCTCGTCCGCGTAGACCACCAGCTGGTGCCGGCGGGCGATCTCGACAATGCCCTCCAGCACCTCGCGCGGGTAGACCGCGCCGGTCGGGTTGTTCGGGTTGATCACCACGATGGCCCGGGTCCGGTCGGTGACCTTGGCCTCGATGTCGGCGAGGTCCGGGTACCACTCGGCCTGCTCGTCGCAGCGGTAGTGCACGGCGGTGCCGCCGGCCAGCGAGACCGAGGCGGTCCACAGCGGGTAGTCCGGCGCCGGGACGAGCACCTCGTCGCCGTCGTCCAGCAGCGCGGTCATGGCCAGCTGGATCAGCTCGGAGACGCCGTTGCCGAGGAAGACGTCGTCCACCGAGAGCCCGTGCAGGCCGCGGTCCTCGTAGTGCATGACCACCGCGCGGCGGGCCGAGAGCAGGCCCTTGGAGTCGCCGTACCCGTGCGCGTTGGAGAGGTTGCGCAGGATGTCCTGGAGGATCTCCGGGGGTGCCTCGAAGCCGAAGGTGGCCGGGTTGCCGGTGTTGAGCTTGAGGATGCGATGGCCCTGCTCCTCCAGCCGCATCGCCTCGTCGAGCACCGGACCGCGGATGTCGTAACAGACATTGGCGAGCTTCGTGGACTGGATGACCTGCATGCCTGCTTACTTTAGGGGTACGCCGGGGCCCCGTACCGGGTATCCCGGGGACGGGTGAAAGCGTTCGGAGCGGCCCCCTTGGATCGACAGGCGGGGGTGTCAGGTCGCCTTCCAAACCGGTGGCCGGATGTCCGGAATGCTCCCGTACGCGAGGAACGCGGGCGCGATCCTGTTCGGAACGAGACGGACGGCACACCCCGGGCGGGGGAGGATGTGGCCGGTGCGTCGGATCGAGGAGGGGGTGTGCCGGTGGTACCGGTCGTGGTCGCGGCGGTGCTGGTCGGTCTCCTGGTGGCCCCGCCGCTGCGCGGGCTGATCGCCTACTTCGCCGTACCGGAGGGTGAACCCTGGTGCGGGGCCTGCCCGTTGTGCGGGCGAGTGGTGCGGCTGCTGCCGCCGACCGGGCGCTGCCCGGGCTGCCGGGGGCGGCTGGGCGCCGGTGCCGGAGCGGTGGAGGCGGTCACGGCGGCGGTCGCGGTCGCGGTGGCGTACGCGGCGGACGGGCCGCAGGCCATGGCCCTGGGCTGGGCGGGCGCGCTCGGCGTGGCGCTCGGTTTCGTGGACGGGCGGGTGCACCGGCTGCCGCACCGGCTGAACCTGGCGCTGCTGGCCGGAGTGGCCGTGCTGCTGACGGCGGCGGCGCTGGCCGAGGGGCGCCCGGGGGTGCTTCTGCGCTGCCTGCTGGTCGCGCTGACGGTCGGGGCGTTGCTCGAAGTGGCCGTCCAGATCGGCGCGTTGGGCCCCGGTGACTCCCCGCTCGGGCTCTCCCTGGGCGGGCTGCTCGGGTGGTACGGCTGGTGGGTCGCGATCGGCGGGCTGGTCGCCGCGGTGGTGCTCGCCGGACTCTGGGCCACCCTGCGGGCCGCAGCCCTGCTGATCCGCCGGCGCCCGTGGCGCGGACTCGACGTCCCGGTGGGCCCGTTCCTGCTGCTCGGCGCGCTCACCGCGGTGTTGGCCAGGTGAGCAGGTGACGGACGGGGCCCGTCGTACCGGAGTCGGTACGACGGGCCCCGCCGTCGGCGCGCGAGCCCCACCCTCAAGGAGCGGCGCGCCGGAGGGAGTTGGATCCGGATCCACTCACGGCATCTTGTGGACGAACGGGCCGACCGTGTTGGAGAAGGCGTTGCCGTTGTTGGCGTCCCAGTTGGTGGACCAGGTCATCGCGCCCCGGATGGTGGGCCACTTGGCCGGCGGCACGAAGCTGCCGCAGTTGTTGCCGGTGGCCAGGCAGTTGAGCGCGTTGTTCACCACCGACGGGTCGACGTAGCCGCCGCCGGCCGCCTTGCCGGAGGCGGGGACGCCGATGCCGACCTGGTCGGGCCGCAGACCGCCCTGGATGTGGGTGCAGACCTGCGAGGTGATGAAGTCGATCGTGCCCTGGTTGTAGACCTTGCCGTCGCAGCCGTTCATGCCGCCCGAGTTGTAGAACTGGGTGTTGACGACGGTCAGGATGTCCTTGGTGTTCAGCGCCAGCTGGAAGTAGGCGCCGGAGGTGCTGTACATCCCGATGGTCTCGGGGGCCATGGTCAGCACGAAGCCGGTGCCGACCTTGGCCTGCAGGGCGTGCAGCGCGTCGCCGAGTGGGCCGGCCTGGACGCCGTTCTCCAGGTCGACGTCGATGCCGTCGAAGCCGTAGTCCTTGATGATCGCGTAGGCGCTGTTGGCGAAGTTGGCCCCGGCGGTGGCGTCGCCGACGGTGATCGCGCCGTTCTGGCCGCCGATGGAGAGGACGACCTTCTTGCCCGCCGCCTGCTCGGCCTTGATGTCGGCGCGGAACTGGGCGTCGGTGTAGCCGCCGAGCGCCTTGGACAGGCCCGGGTCCAGGGTGAAGCTGATCGCGCCGGTCCGGGTCGGCACGGCGTCGGCGAAGGAGACCGCGATGATGTCGTACGCGTTCTGCACGTCGCTCAGCCGCTGCGGGGTCGAGCCGTTGTCGAAGTTCTGCCAGTAGCCGGTGACTACGTGGGCGGGCAGGCCGGTGGCCGGCGGGGTGGTCGGTGTGGCAGTGGCGGTCGGGGTGGCCGTGGGGGTCGGCGTGGCGGTCGGGGTGGGCGTCGCGGTGGGGGTGGCGGTCGGGGGCGCCGTCGGGGTCGGGGTCGGCGTCTGGGTGGGGGTGGCCGTCGGCGACGGGGTGGAGGTGCCGCCCGGGCCGACCAGCGCGACGTCGTCCGCGAGGTAGGCGCCCTGTCCGTACCAGCCGTGCAGGTAGACCGTGACGCTGGTGGCGTTCGCCCCGGTGGTGAAGGTGGTGGACAGCTGGTTCCAGCTGTTCTGGTTCGACCAGGTGGACGGGTCGGTGCCGCCGGTGCCGCGCGCGCCGAGGTAGACGTACGGGCCCTGCACCCAGGCGCTCAGCGTGTAGCTGGTGTTGGGCAGCACGCTGATGGTCTGGGTGCACTCGGCCGTGTCGCCCACCCCCGGGGTGGCCTGCAGCGCGCCGGTGCCGGAGTGGACCGGCGAGGACACGGCGGTCGCGGCGCCGGCGCAGGACCAGCCGCCCAGCCCGCTCTCGAAGCCGCCGTTGGTGACCAGGTTGCCGACCGCCGCGCCGGCGCCCCCGGCGAAGAGGGCGAGCCCCCCGCCGGCCAGGGCGAGGGCGGTGGCACCGGCCGCGACGGCCGGGAGGGGGCTGCGCCGGCGCTTGTGGGCAGGCTGGTTCAGCGTACGGGCCATGGGGTGACGCTCCTGGGGGAGGAGCGGCCGCCGCGGTGGGGGGCGCGGCGGCCGCGTGTGGGGGAGGGGAGGTCCGGTGTGAGCCTTGCGGGACGCGGGAGTTCGCTGTCGTCCCGGGTCAAAAGCTGGACTAGACCATTGCCGGTCGTCAAGCATCCGACCGTCGGCTTACGGATTCTTTAAGGATTCGGAGACCGTTCCGTGTCCGCGCCGGGTCGGGCCCGGCGGAGCCCGGGACACACCCGTCGCGACAGACTTCGTACAGGACCGTGACCAGACCGCTACCTGGGGCTTTCCCGCGCGCCAGCGCGCGGGAGTAGGCTGCGCCGGTGCGGTGACGCACCAGCTGAACGAGCACGGAGGGGCCGGGAAACATGGGTCTGCGCGATGTCGCCGAACGGACGCCGGGGCTGCGCACCCTGCTGGGCGGGATGTACCGGCTCTACGGCCGCCGGGTCGAGGTCCACCTCGGCCGCACCCCGCACCACATCGGCGTGATCCTGGACGGCAACCGCCGCTGGGCCAAGGCCGCCGGCGGCTCCACCGCGTACGGCCACCAGCGCGGCGCCGACAAGATCAGCGAGTTCCTCGGCTGGTGCGACGAGACCCACGTCAAGGTCGTCACCCTGTGGATGCTCTCCACCGACAACCTGGACCGCCCGGCCGACGAACTGGTCCCGCTGCTCGGCATCATCGAGGACGCCGTCACCGGCCTGGCCGCCGCCCGCCGCTGGCGGGTCAACCCGGTCGGCGCGCTGGACCTGCTCCCGCAGCACACCGCCGACGTACTCAAGCGCGCCGCCGAGCAGACCGCCGCGATCGACGGCATCACCGTCAACGTCGCGGTCGGCTACGGCGGCCGGCACGAGATCGCCGACGCCGTCCGCTCGCTGCTCCAGGAGCACGCCGGACGCGGCACCTCGATCGAGGAATTGGCCGAGATCCTGACCGTCGAGCACATCGCCGAGCACCTCTACACCCGCAACCAGCCCGACCCGGACCTGATCATCCGCACCTCGGGCGAGCAGCGCCTGTCCGGCTTCCTGCTCTGGCAGAGCGCCCACAGCGAGTTCTACTTCTGCGAGGCCTACTGGCCGGCCTTCCGCAAGGTCGACTTCCTGCGCGCCCTGCGCGCGTTCGAGCAGCGGCACCGCCGGCTGGGGCTGTAAGGGCCTGTCTCTCGGATCCTCGCCGGGTCCGCCGAGCTCCAAGAGGCAGGCCCCGGCGCGGTGAAGTGACCGCCGTAGGGCTTGCCTACCCGGGCTCCGCGTGAGGCCAAACGTTCACCGGCAATGATCCGTCAGTTCGCCGGGGACGCGAATGCACCGCTCCTCGCCTGGGAATACTCCAGTCAGTCCGGCCCCGAGGCCACCGGGGCAGCGGGGGCCGGCATGCCGCGGATGACGCAGGGTCATCCGCTCTGGAGGCCTAGTGGTCAGTTCCAAGAGCCGCCGGACACCAGACCGGCGCACGTACGTTCTCGACACCAGCGTGCTCCTGGCGGACCCGCTCGCCATGACCCGCTTCGAGGAGCACGAGGTCGTCCTTCCGGTGGTGGTCGTCACCGAGCTGGAGGCCAAGCGGCACCACCCGGAGCTGGGCTACTTCGCCCGCCAGGCGCTGCGACTGCTCGACGACTACCGCATCCGCTACGGGAGGCTCGACGAGCCGATCCCGGTCGGCGAACTCGGCGGGACGATCCGGGTGGAGCTCAACCACTCGGACGTCTCGATACTGCCGGTCGGCTACCGGGCCGGCGGCGGCGAGGCCGACACCCGGATCCTGGCGGTAGCCCGCAACCTGCAGGCCGAGGGCTACGACGTCACCGTCGTCTCCAAGGACCTCCCGCTGCGGATCAAGGCCAGCTCGGTGGGCCTGCTCGCCGAGGAGTACCGGGCCGAGCTCGCGGTCACCTCCGGCTGGACCGGGATGTCCGAGCTGCACGTCGCGGCCGACCATGTGGACGCGCTGTTCGCGGCCGGCCACGACGCCGCGGTGGACGTCGAGGGCGCCGCCGAACTGCCGGTCCACACCGGACTGGTGCTCACCTCGGAGCGCGGCCGGGCGCTCGGCCGGGTCACCGGCGACGGGCGGGTCCGGCTGGTGCGCGGCGAGCGCGAGGCGTTCGGGCTGCGCGGTCGCAGCGCCGAGCAGCGGGTGGCGCTGGACCTGCTGCTCGACCCGGACATCGGCATCGTCTCGATGGGCGGCCGGGCCGGCACCGGCAAGTCGGCGCTGGCGCTGTGCGCGGGGCTGGAGGCGGTGCTGGAGCGGGGGCAGCACCGCAAGGTGATGGTCTTCCGGCCGCTGTACGCGGTCGGCGGACAGGAGCTCGGCTACCTGCCGGGCACCGAGGCGGAGAAGATGGGCCCCTGGGCGCAGGCGGTCTTCGACACCCTCTCCGCCGTCACCACCCCGGACGTGATCGAGGAGGTCATCGCCCGGGGGATGCTGGAGGTCCTGCCGCTGACCCACATCCGGGGGCGTTCGCTGCACGACGCCTTCGTGATCGTGGACGAGGCCCAGTCGCTGGAGCGGAACGTCCTGCTGACGGTGCTGTCCCGGATCGGCCAGGGCTCGCGGGTGGTGCTCACCCACGACGTGGCCCAGCGTGACAACCTCCGGGTCGGCCGGTACGACGGTGTGGTGGCGGTGGTGGAGAAGTTGAAGGGTCATCCACTCTTCGCCCACATCACGCTCACGCGCTCGGAGCGTTCGCCGATCGCGGCGCTGGTCACGGAGATGCTGGAGGACATCCACCCGTGAGTCATCCCTGATCAGGACATAGTTGGACAAAAAGGTCAACTCGTGATGCGGGGCCCGTTCCTGACGGAGCGGGCCCCGCCCGTTTCATCACATCGAGTGCTTTCTGTCCGGGGAACTCCCAAGCGGTGAATGTGACATGCGCCACGCGGGCGGGAATTGCGTCGACAGTGTCCGGTGCGGCATGGTGAGGGTTCTGTCAGGCCCCGCGTACGGCGCGGCAGGGCTTCCGGACCCCGGAAGTCAGGCCCCGGAAGGTCCACCAACTTCGGTCGGTGGGCGCACAATTGAAGACCGACGAGCCGTACGCCGCCCGATTCCAACGCCCGGTCGCCTCACCTCGGCCGGACGCCGGGCCAGCACCTCCCGTGACCAGAGCACCCAACGGAGGTCCGCGCCAAGGGGCATGTTGCGCCCGTACGGTCACGCATGGGCGATGCTGGAAGGAATCCATGTGACTCGGATCTCGGTCCGGGGAGTTGCTGTGGCCTCCGCCACCGCCGTCACCGCTGTCGGTGCCGTCGTGGGCATGGCCTCGGGCAGCGAGGGCAAGACGACGCAGACGGTCGACGTCGCCGGCGCGACCCTGCTTGCCGAAGTCCCCTCTGGCGTCCAGGCGCAGAGCATCAGTGACAACATCAGCCAGCAGGCATCCGCCCAGCAGGCCTCCGCCGACGCTGCCGCCAAGGCCGCCGCCGAGCAGAAGGCCGCCGACGAGGCCGCGCGCCAGAAGGCCGCCGCGGACGCCCAGGCGAAGGCCGACGCCCAGGCCAAGGCCGACGCGGACAAGGCCGCCAAGGCCGCCGCCGACCAGCGCGCCGCCGCCGACGCCGCCGCCAACCGCTCCAAGGCGCGTTCGGCGATGACCGCGGTGGACAGCAGCACGCCCCCCGTCTCGGTCACTCCCGGCTCCGTCCAGGACATGGCCCGGCAGATCGTCGGCAACGACGCCCAGTTCCAGTGCTTCAGCAACATCGTGAAGCGCGAGAGCGGCTGGGACTACACCGCGACCAACAGCGGCTCCGGTGCGTACGGCCTGGTCCAGGCGCTGCCCGGCTCCAAGATGGCCTCGGCCGGTGCCGACTGGCGCACCAACCCGGCCACCCAGATCAAGTGGGGCCTGGGCTACATGAACGACCGCTACGGCAGCCCGTGTGGTGCCTGGTCGTTCTGGCAGGCGCACAGCTGGTACTAGGCCGCCCCTCTCTCCGAAGGTGGCCGCCGCCCCCGGGCGGCGCACTCCGCACGGCCCCCGGCCGCTCGTCCCGTTCGACGAGCGGCCGGGGGCCGTCGCGTTCTCCCACCGGTGGCGTGCTCCGACCGGGCGGGCCCCCTTCATCGGCCTGCATGGCCTTCATCGGCCGAGAAGGGGCGGGCCGCGCCGCCCGGGCTGCGCTGACCAGTGCGCCCGCGGGCGGTGCGGTCCTGGGTGCGGACGTGGGGCGCGGGAAGGGGTCCTGGTTGCTCCCCGCACCGGCCGGTCCGCCGGAGGTTGGCTTGAGTGGGATGACCCTGAGGTCTCGTTCGAAGTCCTCCCCAGCGGCGTGTGGACGAAACCATCTGCAATCCGGTGATTTGTCCGAATTTGTGGAATGAGGCGATCGAGTCGAACCCACCGGTGGGCGGACTCGCCCGGCCCCCGCCGGGTAGCGTCATCCCTGACGGCCGTGGCAGGACCCACGGCGTACCGCCGGCTCGGCGGGTACAGCGGGGAAGCGGTGGGTAGCGAGGATGGCGCGGGGCGGAAAGGCCTTCAAGGCCGTGGCCAAGGGCATGGCCGTGGTGGCGAGCGCGGCCGCCGTGATCGAACGGCGCCGACGCGCCGCGATTGCGGCCGACCCGCACGAGCTTCCCGTCGTCCCGGCCCTCACCGAGGTGCCCGGGCCCGTCCCGGTGCCGCGTGTCGACTCGGCAGCCGAAGCCGTCGAGCCCGCCGCGGCGGCGGCCGTGACGACGGCGACGGCTACGGCCCCGGTGTCCGCGGCGGCCCCTGCCGCCCAGGCCGCCCAGGCCGCCCCGGCCGCGAACGCCGGGCTCGGGCGGGAGTACCATCCGGGCCGGCCCGCCACCCCCGCCGAGGCGGTGCCCTGGGGACTGCGGGTGGCGGCCGAATCGACCTGGCGGCTGCTGCTGCTCGGCGCCGCGCTGTACGTCGTCTTCTACGTCGTCGACATGCTGCGGCTGGTGGCCTTCTCGGTGCTGGCCTCGCTGCTGATCTCCGCGCTGCTGGAACCCTCCGTCTCCTGGCTGCGCCGGCACGGGGTGCCGCGCTCGCTCGCGGCGGGCGGGGTGTTCCTCAGCGGCCTGGCCGGGATCGGGCTGGTCGGCTGGTTCGTGGTGTGGCAGGTGACCACCAATCTGTCCGACGTCACCACCCAGGTGAAGACCGGCGTCAACCAGCTGCGGGACTGGCTGGTCACCGGACCGCTGCACCTGACCCAGCAGCAGATCACCGACTTCGCCAACCAGATCACCAAGGCCATCACCACCAACACGGACCAGCTCACCTCGGCTTCGATCACCGGCGCGCAGATCGCCGTCGAGACCCTGACCGCGCTGCTGATGACCTTCTTCACCACCTTCTTCTTCCTGTACGACGGGGCGAAGATCTGGAACTGGGCCCTGCGCGGCCTGCCCCGGCACTCCCGCTTCGCGATGGCCGGCGCCGGTCCCAAGGCCTGGATCACCCTCACCGCGTACGTGCGCGGCACGGTCGGCGTGGCCTTCATCGACGCGGTCTGCATCGGCACCGGCATCGAGCTGCTGGGCGTGCCGCTGGCCGTGCCGCTCGCCGTGATCATCTTCCTGGGCGCCTTCGTCCCGCTGGTCGGCGCCCTGGTCACCGGCACCGTCGCGGTCCTGATCGCCCTGGTCACCCAGGGGCCGTGGACGGCGCTGATGGTGCTGGTGATCCTGATCGTGGTGATGCAGGTCGAGAGTCACATCCTCCAGCCGCTGATCCTCGGCCGCGCCGTCCGGGTCCACCCGCTCGGTGTGGTCCTCGGTGTCGCGGCCGGCGGCATCATCGGCGGCATCGGCGGCGCGGTGGTCGCCGTCCCGCTGATCGCCGTCACCAACACCGTGATCACCCACCTGCGCCAGCGCAACGAGGCCGGCCAGGCTGTCTTCACCGCCCTCGAAGCCGCCCGCGAAGCCGCTGAGCACAAGGCGGCGGCCCAACCGGCGCAACCGACCCAGGCGGCGGAGCCGGCTCCGGCGGTGGACTAGGACGGGGTCGGACGTGGCCGGCGCCGCCTAGCCGCCTCGGCGAGCGACGGTCGGGGCGGACGGGGTTCCGGCGTGCTGTCAGTCACGGCGGCCGACCGCCTTCGTGATCCGGTCGCCGTGACCGCTGACGATCTCTCCGATGTTGTCGATCGAGGTGTGGTCGTCATGGGGGCCGTCGTCCCAGTAGGACGAGTGCGCGGTGCCGTCGGCCGACCCGACGTCCACGGCGAAGCGCTGGGCGCTGAAGTCGGCGCTCGCCGGGTCCCGGGTGTACCAGCCGGCGTGCGAGACGTAGTCCCAGCCGGCGGCGCCGACGTAGGTGTGGGCGGCTCCCACCGAGAGCTCGGAGGCGTGGAAGGCGTCGGTGCCGGGGCTGCCGACCAGGATGATGTCGTCTGCCGCCAGTCCGGCCGGCTTCCGCGCGGCGAGGCCGACCAGGAGCGAGCCGAAGCTGTGTCCCTGTGCCGTGACGTGGGCCGGCGGTCCCTGGTGCGTGACGCGTTGCCCTTCGAGGAAGGTGCGGTAGGCGTCGACTCCGCTCCGGGCGCGGCCGAAGTCGAGGGTCCGCTGAGGGGAGAGCGGCGCGTCGTAGCCCAGCCACGCGATCGACGCCGTGCTGCGGGTGGGGTCGGCGCGCAGGGCCGAGTCGTACACCGCCTTGGCCCGGTCGGCGTCGCCGCCGCCGATGCGTTGGAGTTCGGTGCCCATGCCGCCGACGAGGGACGTGACGTTCTGGGCGGTGTCGGGATTGCCGAAGGAGAGGATGGCGCGGCCCTGGCCCTCCGCGCCGATGCCGAGCAGGAGGACCGGCGGGTCCTGTCCCTCGGCCTCCTCCAACCGCTCGTTGATCTTGCGGAAGCCCGCGAGTCTGAGCTCGTCCTTGTCGGAGAGCGGCGGTGGGTGGCCCTCGTACGTGGCGAGGTGCTGCGCCAGGAGGGCCCGGTTGGCCCGGTCCCGGGCGAGGGCGGGGATGCCGTCGCGGTTGCCGACGAGGTCCGGGTGGTCCTTGATCAGCCGTTGTTGTTCGTCGGCGGGGAGTCCGTTCCACCAGGCGTTCACCTCGGTCGGTGGGGCGCCGTCCCGCGGCACGGCGACGCGGAGCAGGGTCCGTACGGCGAGGTTCGGGTCGAGCTGGTCCTGGCCGGCCGAGTCCGGGTCGAGGCCGGTGCCGTCGTGGGCGCGGGTGGTGTAGTGCTGGAGCCGGGCGGCGACGGCCTGGTCGATGGTGCCGGCCTCGGTGAGGGCGGTGCCGATGCGGGCGGCGAGTGCCGTGGCGGTGCGCTCGCGGCTCTTCCGGTACTCGGGGTCGTGCTGGTCGGCGTAGGGGGCGGGCCCCCATGTGACGGCGCCGTGCTCGTTGACCGACATGCCGGCGGTCCTCACGTCCTCCAGGGCCTTGCGCAGGGCGGACTGGACGAGGACCAGGGCGTCCGCGCCGGTCCGGAGGACCTTGCCGATCTGGCCGACCTCGGAGTGGGCGGCCCTCAACTCGCCGGTGGTGAGCTGCAAGGAGGGCGTCGCCGCGTCGGCCGCCGGTCCGGTCCAGCCGGAGGCGGCGAGCCGCTGGTCGACCCCGCTGTGCCAGCTCTCCAGGTGCTGTCCGAAGGCGCCGTGCAGTTTGTCGTACGCGTCGGCGGCGGCGTGGAGGGCGGCGAAGTCGGTGTCGCGCAGCGTCGCGAGATCCACGGTCGTCGGCCCCTAACCGAAGTGCCGGACGAAGTTCTGCTGTTGCTCCGCCGTCGGGCCGAACCGGATGGTGATCTGGTGGTCGGTGCCCCGGTACCGGCGGGCGGCCTCTTCGAGCTGCCGGCCGTGTCGGCTCATCGAGGTGCGGAGGTCGTCCAGGAGCGTGTGCCAGGCGTCGGTGCAGGTGTCGAGCGCGGCGGCGCACCGGAGTCCCGACAGAGCGGCGACGGCCTGGTGGGAGGAGTCGAGGACGGCCTTGGTCCGGCCGGGGATCCGGGCCGCGGTCGTGCTCGCCGTTCCGGCTGCCTCGTGGAGCGCGTCGGCGTCGATCTGGAAGCTGCCGCAATGCGAAGGGTGGTCGGACACCGCGGGCCCCCTCGGACCGAATGTCGTGTACGGATCGCCCTGCACTGTAGCGGAGTTGGGAGGGTCCGGGACGCGGAAACGCCGACAGGCCCCTCCTGGAGCGGAGGGGCCCGTCGGCGTCGTGCCGGGTGCGTCAGGAGCTGACGGCGGCGAGGGCGGCCTCGGAGTCGAGGACGCCGGCCACGGCCTGCAGGACGGCGGCGATCTTCATCGAGGCCTGGATGACCTCACGCTCGACGCCGGCCTTGCGCAGGACGGCCTCGTGCGAGTCGAGGCACTGGCCGCAGCCGTTGATGGCGGAGACCGCGAAGCACCAGAGCTCGAAGTCGATCTTCTCGACGCCGGGGGTGCCGATGATGTTCATCCGCAGGCCGGCGCGCATCGTGCTGTACTCCTTGTCGGAGAGCAGATGCAGCGTCCGGTAGTAGACGTTGTTCATCCCCATGATCGCGGCCGCGCCCTTGGCGGCGGTGTACGCCTCCGGGGAGAGGTTGGCCTTGGCCTCGGGCTCCAGCTCGCGCAGCAGGCCGGGGCTGCGGGTGGCCATCGCGCAGGAGAGCACGGTGCCCCAGAGCTGCTGGGCCGGGAGGTCGGAGTTGCCGATGACCGAGCCCAGGTTGAGCTTGAGGTCCTTGGCGTAGTCCGGGAGGGCGGCCTTCAGGTCGTCGAGGGCCATGGGTCAGCCCGCCAGGAGGGCCTGGGCGTCGAGGGTGTCCTCGCCCTTGTTCCAGTTGCACGGGCACAGCTCGTCGGTCTGCAGGGCGTCCAGCACCCGCAGGACCTCCTTGGGGTTACGGCCGACGGAGCCGGCGGTCACCATGACGAACTGGATCTCGTTGTTCGGGTCGACGATGAACACGGCGCGCTGGGCGGTGCCGTCCTCGGCCTCGACGCCGCAGGCGCGCATCAGGTCGTGCTTGACGTCGGCCAGCATCGGGAAGGGCAGGTCGCGCAGGTCCTTGTGGTCCTTGCGCCAGGCGTGGTGCACGAACTCGGAGTCGCCGGAGACGCCGAGGATCTGGGCGTCGCGGTCGGCGAACTCGTCGTTCAGCTTGCCGAACGCGGCGATCTCGGTGGGGCAGACGAAGGTGAAGTCCATCGGCCAGAAGAAGACGATCTTCCACTTGCCCTCGTAGGACTTGTGGTTGATGTCGGCGAAGGCGTTCGCGGCGTCGAGGTCGACACAGGCCTTGAGGTCGAACTCGGGGAACTTGTCACCGATCGTGAGCACGTTCGCTTCTCCTGAAGTGAGACTGTGGGGAGCTTTGTCCGGATTCCGGACACGACCCACGATTCCACATCGTGGACTGATCAGAGAAATAGCTACACTGGATGTGTCTGATCGGAGATTGCTATCAGTACTGAACCGCCCGCACCCCGGCCCGCCGCCCGCAGGTCCGCCGCCGCCAAGGCCGATCCGGCTGTGACGAGCGCCACGGCCCGCAGCCCCCGCACGCCGACGGTCGCCCAGCTCAGGGCCTTCGTTGCGGTGGCCGAGCACCGGCACTTCCGGGAGGCCGCCGCCGCGACCGGGACCAGCCAGCCGGCGCTGTCCGGGGCGGTCGCGGCGCTGGAGGAGTCGCTGGGCGCCCAGCTGGTCGAGCGTACGACGCGCAAGGTGATCGTCACGCCGCTGGGGGAGCGGGTGCACCAGCACGCCCGTCGGGTGCTGGCCTCGCTGCAGGCGCTGACCGAGGAGGTCGAGGCCGCCCGCCGGCCGTTCACCGGGCCGCTGCACCTGGGCGTGATCCCGACCGTCGCGCCGTATCTCCTGCCCCTGGTGCTGAAGCTGGTCCGCGACCGGTTTCCGGAGTTGGAACTGCACGTCCACGAGGAGCGCACCCCCTCGCTGCTGGAGGGTCTGGCCGCCGGGCGCCTGGACGTGCTGCTGCTCGCGCTGCCGGCCGGCGGGGCCTCGCCGACCCGGGACATCCCGCTGTTCGAGGAGGACTTCGTCCTGGTCACCCCGCCCGGGCACCCGCTCGCCGGGCGGAGCGACGTCCCGCGCGACGTGCTGCTCGACCTGGACGTGCTGCTGCTGGAGGAGGGGCACTGCCTGCGCGACCAGGCGCTGGACATCTGCCGCGAGGTCGGCGCCGACCCGGCCGGCTCCACCACCCGCGCGGCCGGGCTGTCCACCCTGGTCCAGCTGGTCGCCGGGGGTCTCGGGGTGACCCTGCTGCCCGCCACCGCGCTGGACGTCGAGGCCGGCCGCGCCGACCGGCTGGCCGCCGTCCGCTTCGCCGATCCGGCGCCCGGCCGCCGGATCGGGCTGGCCACCCGCCCGGGCTCGGCCCGCAGCGCGGAGTACGAGCGCTTCGCGGCCGCGCTGCGCGAGGTGCTGGCCGAACTGCCGGTCCGGATCGTCTCCTGAGGCCGGTCTGACGATTCCCGCCGGGCGGGCCTGCGGACCCGCCCTCGGCAGGCGGCTTCAGGCGACCCGGCCGACTGCGGCGGGGGTGCCCAGGCAGAGCCCGACCGTCGTGGCCACCAGCAGGTCCAGTGCCCGCAGGGTGTCCGGGTCGGCGGGCTCGCCGGGGGAGTGCCCGGTGAGGTGGCGGGCCGTCAGGCCGTCGAAGCCGCTGAGGAAGTGGACGGCGATCTCGCGGGCGGGCACGGCCAGGGTCAGTCGGTGGGCGGCCGCGAGGGCGGTGAGCATCTCGGTGGCGGTGCCCTCGATCGCGCGGTCCAGTCCGAGCATGATCTCCCGTACGTCGGGATCGCGCATCGCCAGCGCCGAGAACTCGCTCAGCAGCACGCAGCGCCCCTCCTCGCCGGTGGCGGCGGCCCAGAGCGCGTGCACCAGGGTGCGGACCTGCTCGCCGAACGGGCCGTCGCCCGGGGATGCGGCGCGCACCTGGTCGATGAACTGGGCGGCCACCTCCTCGACGACGGACCGGTAGAGGTCCTTCTTGGTGCCGAAGGTGTAGTGCACCGTCGCCTGTGCCACGCCCAGCTCGGCCGCGATCGCGCGGGTGCTGCCGGCGGCGACCCCTTCCCGGGTCATCAGGTCGATCGCGGCCCGGACCAGTTGTGGTCGGCGTTCGGAGGCGGGGACGTGAGCCATTCAGCCAGGGTAGCGCCATGGTCGGGCAACCGTGTCGGATGATTTTGTCGCCCAACTTTGTCACTCGACAAACTTGGGGCTACCGTGAGACGGGTCCGCTCAGGCAGTCGCCTGTCCGACGATCCGACCGAGGGAACCCATGGCCACGTACCTGTATCGGCTGGGCCGCTACTGCTTCCGGAGAAGGCGGGCCGTGCTGGCCGTCTGGATCGCCCTGCTGATCGCGATCGGCGGCGCCGCCGGGGCCTTCGCCGGCAAGACCAGCGACGAGTTCAAGGTCCCCGGCACCGAGGCCCAGAGCACCCTGGACAAGATCAAGGGCACCTTCCCGGCGCAGGGCCACGGCTCCGCGCAGATCGTCTTCGCCGCCAAGGACTCCGGCGGCATCAAGGCACCCGGGGCGGGCAAGGCGGTGGGCGAGGCCGTCGACCGGATCGCCCACGTCCCCGGCGTGGCCGCGGTGCCCGACCCGTACGCCACCGGTGCCGTCTCCCCGGACGGGAAGGTCGCGATCGCGCTGGTCTCCTTCGACCACAAGCTCGCCGAGGTCACCGACCAGCAGCGCGAGGCCGTGAAGACCGCCGCCGAACCGGCCCGCGCGGCCGGCCTGGACGTCGCCTTCGGCGGCGACGCGTACAACCGGTTCGCCCAGATCGAGGGCGGCACCGAGTCGATCGGCCTGGTGGTCGCCGGGGTGGTGCTGGTGGTCACCCTGGGCACCCTGGTCGCCGCCGGGCTCCCGCTGCTGACCGCCCTGATCGGCGTCGGCGTGGCCATGGGCGCCCTGCTGGCGCTCACCGGTTCGTTCGAGATCATCACCACCGCGCCGGTGCTGGCGCTGATGGTCGGCCTCGCGGTCGGCATCGACTACGCGCTGTTCATCCTCTTCCGGCACCGCCGCAACCTGGACGAGGGCCTGGAGCCCGAGGAGGCCGCCGCCCGGGCCACCGCGACCGCCGGCAGCGCGGTGGTCTTCGCCGGCCTGACCGTGGTGGTCGCGCTCGCCGGGCTGGCGGTGGCCGGCGTCCCGTTCCTCACCGTGATGGGGCTGGCCGCCTCCGGCGCCGTCGTGGTCGCCGTCCTGGTCGCGATCACCCTGCTGCCCGCGGTGCTCGGCTTCGCCGGCCGCGCGATCGACCGGCTGCCGGTCTGGAGGCGGGCGCTGACCACGCACGGCCGGACCACCGTGGGCGAGCGCTGGGCCCGCTTCGTGGTCCGCCGCCCGCTGCCGGTGCTGCTGGTCGGCCTGGCCGGGCTGGGCGCCCTCGCGGTGCCCGCCGCGAGCCTTGAGCTCGGCCTGCCGGGCGGCGGTTCGCAGGCCGTCGGGACGGACGGCCGCAAGGCGTACGACCTGGTCAGCGAGAGCTTCGGGCCCGGCTTCAACGCGCCGCTGGTGGTCGTCGTGGACGCCCATGACGCGCCGCGGCCGGAGCAGGCGGTGCAGGCCGTGGCGGGCGAGCTGCAGACCCTGAAGGGTGTCAGGACGCTGCTGCCGCCGACCGTCGACCAGGCCAGCCGGACCGCCCTGGTGCCCGTCATACCGCAGACCGGCCCGGACCACGCGGACACCAAGGCGCTGGTCAACGAGATCCGCGACCAGCGCGCCTCACTCAAGTCCGCGACCGGCGCGAGCATCGCCGTCACCGGCACCACGGCCGCCAACATCGACGTCTCCACCAAGCTCGGCCAGGCCCTGCCGCCGTTCGTCGCGGTGATCGTCGGCATCGCCCTGCTGCTGCTGGCGCTGGCCTTCCGCTCGGTGCTGGTGCCGCTCAAGGCGGTGCTCGGCTTCCTGCTCAGCATCGTGGCCTCGCTCGGCGCGGTGGTCGCGGTCTACCAGTGGGGCTGGCTGGACGGCCTGATCGACGTGCCCAAGGTCGGCCCGGTGGTCAGCTTCGTGCCGATCCTGCTGATCGGCGTGCTGTTCGGGCTGGCGATGGACTACGAGCTGTTCCTGGTCTCCGGGATGAAGGAGCAGTACGTCCACGGCAAGGAGCCGCGCGAGGCGGTCGTCGGCGGGGTGAAGGGCGGCGCCCGGGTGGTGACCGCGGCCGCGCTGATCATGATCTCGGTGTTCGGGGCCTTCGTCTTCGGCCACGACCCGATCGTCCAGCCGATCGGCTTCGCCCTCGCGGTGGGCGTGCTGGTGGACGCCTTCGTGGTGCGGATGGCGCTGGTACCGGCCGCGATGGCGCTGTTCGGCAAGGCGGCCTGGTGGTTCCCGAAGCGACTGGAGAAGGTCGTGCCGAAGGTCGACATGGAGGGCGAGCAGCTGATCGCCCGGCTGGAGGAGAAGCCGGTGAAGGAGCCCGCCGGGGTGTGACGGCCCCTTCGACGCACCCTTCGATGCGCCCGGTGGGAGCGGTTTCCCGCCGGGCGCCCGGCAGATCCGGGGCTGTGACGGAGCCGGCGGCTACTGGGGCAGCCGCTGTTCGAACCAGACCACCTTGCCGGTGCCCAGCCGGGTGGCGCCCCAGCGGTCCGCGCACCGGGCCACTATCTGCAGCCCGCGCCCGCGTTCGTCCTCCGGGCCGGTACGGCGCGGCCGCGGCAGCAGCGGGCTGTCGTCGCCGACCTCGCAGCGCAGCCGGGTGGTGCGCACCAGGCTCAGGGTGACCGGCCGGGTCGCGTGCTGGACGGCGTTGGTCACCAGCTCGCTGACCATCAGCTCGGTCGCCTCGCTCAGCTCGTCCAGCCCCCAGCGGCGCAGGGTGTGCGCGGCCAGCCGGCGCGCCCGGCCCGGCGTCTCGTTGCGCGGCTGCAGGTACCAGTGCGCGACGTCCCCGGCCGGGATGCCGTCGAAGCAGGCGCCGAGCAGGGCGATGTCGTCACCGCGGTCCCCGGGCGGCAGGATCCGCAGTGCCTCCTGGCACAGCTGCTCGGGGGACTGCCAGCGGGCGGCGGCGATCCTGGCGCGGAGCACCTCCAGGCCGTCGCTGATCGGACGGCTGCGGGTCTCCACCAGGCCGTCGGTGAACAGCAGCAGCGCCGAGCCGGGCGGCGCGGGCAGTTCGACGGAGTTGAAGTCCACCCCGCCGACTCCGATCGGCGCCCCGGAGTCCAGCTCCACCAGCTCGGCCGTGCCGTCCGGGCGGACCAGCACCGGTGGGACGTGCCCGGCGTTGGCCAGCACCACCCGGTTGGCGATCGGGTCGTACACCGCGTACACGCAGGTGGCCAGGTGCTGTTCGCGGCCGAGCCGCTGGGCCTGCTCGTCCAGGTGGTAGAGCACCTCGTGCGGCGGCAGGTCGAGAGCGGCCAAGGTCTGGGCGCTGGTGCGCAGTTGACCCATGATGGCGGCCGAGGTGAGCGAGTGGCCCATCACGTCGCCGACGATCAGGGCGACCCGGTTGCCGGGCAGCGGCACCGCGTCGTACCAGTCGCCGCCGACCTGCGCGCCGCGCTCGCCGGGCAGGTAGCGCTGGGCGAGCCGGACGCCGTGCGGCTGCGGCAGCCGCAACGGCAGCATGCTGCGCTGGAGTTCGTTGGCTATCTCCCACTCGCGGGCGTACCGCAGCGCGGTGTCCACCGCCAGCCCGGCCTGGGTGGCCAGGTGCGCGGCGGTCGCGGTGTCGGCCGGGTCGAAGGCCGGACGGCCGGTGCGTTCAGGGGGCCGCCGGATCAGCACCAGCAGCCCGAGGACGGCCTTGCGGCCGCGCAGCGGCAGAGCGAGGACGGAGGTGCCGGCGGCCAGCCGGGCCAGCCCGCGGGGGCCGTACAGCTCGCGCAGCAGCGTCTCGGTGCGATCGGCCGCGGGCGCGCCCAGGACGGCCGACTCGGCCGGGCGGCGGCTCAGCAGGACGTGCGCCAGCGCGCCGCCGCGGGTGACCGGGACGGCCGGGCCCGGGTCGGCGGTGGAGCGGGAGCCGAACCGGGAGCGGTGCCGGTCGTCCACGCCGCCCTTGCGGCCGCGCCGGCCGATCCGGGTGCCGGTGCTGTGGTGGATCCGCAGCTCGTCCGGGAAGCCGGGCTCGCGCTCGACGTTGGGCAGCGGGTCGCGCAGGTGGACGACGGCCGCGTCGGCGAGGGTCGGGACCAGCACCCGGCCGATGTTGCGCAGGGTCGCGGACAGGTCGAGGGCGCTGTTGATCCGTCGGGTCGCCGCGTCGAGGTAGGCGAGGCGGTCGGCCAGCCCGTCCGCCGCCCCGGTGCGGTCCGGCCGTGCCGTCGGCGACTTCGCCGGGGCCGCGGCCCCGAACTTTGCTTCCGGCCGGGCCGGGACCCGGCGGCGCTGGCCCGGGACGGCGGGCGGCTGCTCCGCCTCGGTCTTGAGCTGGTCGCGCACGGCTGCCTGTCCTGGATTCGGTGTGGTCGGTGGGTGGGCTGGGCGGTGGGTGTACTGGTCGGTGGGTGTGCTGGTCGGGCGGTCGATCAGCCGACGCGTCGACAGCACAGGAACAGCTGTTCCTCCGGCGGCAGCGTGGTACTGGCCGGCGCGTACGGATGCCCCGAGCACTCCTCGACGGCGAAACCGGCCGCGACCAGAACCCGTTCCAGATCCTCCCGCAGATACCCACTGATCCGCAGCTCTCTGCCAAGGAACGGAAGCGGAACGTGATCCAGGTCCGCCTCGACCATACCGAGCGCCAGCAGTCCGCCCGGTCGCAGGAGTTCGCGCAACCGCCCGAGCACGGTCGGGATCTCGTCCTGCGGCAGCAGGATCAGGGAGAAGAACGCGGTGACGGCGGCGAAGGTGCCGTGGCCCTCCGGGCCGAGCCCGGGGACGCCCCAGACCCGGTCGGCGCGCTCGGTGTCCAGATCGTACAGGTCGATCCGATGGAAATCGGGCGGGAACGGGCCGGGGTGGTTCGCCTGACGGGCCAGCGCGAGCATCACGTCCGAGAGGTCCACCCCGGTCACCCGCAGCCCGCCGGCGGCCAGCTGGCGGACGGTCGGCTCGCCGGTGCCGCAGCCCACGTCCAGCACCCGGGCCCCGGGTTCGAGCGCCGTGAGCAGCTGCTTCCCGCACTCCAGCTGCCCGTCCTTGGCGGGGAAGGCCTCGCCGTACCCGGCGCCGATGGTGTCGAAGGCGACCGCCTGCAGGGCCCGCGCCGCACGGCGCCGCCGCACGTCGGGTTCGTCGTCGTCGGCGTCCTCGCCGACCGGGAACGAATCGGATATCTGGCCGGTCGTCACGTTGAGAGGCACCCTTCCACCTGTGGCCTCCGGTCGGCTCCTCCACAGCCTCGCGGGCCGCTGCCGGTGGCGGTACGTCACGCTCCCCGCATCACTTCGCATCACACAGGCGGACTGCACCCCGACACGTTCCCGGCAGACACTCGTGTGCGTACTGGCATCTGAGAATATGCGTGATCACTGCGCCATGGGGTCCCTTTCCAGCCAACTCGTCGTGCTTGGGCCGGTGTGGCCCGGGTTCGCGGAAGCACTACGGTGCGGGCGGGGGTGGTGGGCAGGGCCCCGCGCGCCGGATGTCGCGCCGGGGTGACGGCGCTGACCTGCGGTTTCACCAGTCCGCAGGCTGACAATCGGACGTTTATCGAACGTCAATCGGCTCGGTGCACAGTTGAGTCCAGCGCCGGGGAAGCGTTGAGGGCGCTCCCGCAGCCGGGGGGCTGCGGGAGCGCCGACGCGCGGAACGGGGAAGGCGCTCCGCTGGGGGGCGGAGGCCTTACGGCGCGGGGGGAGAAGAGATGGGCTCGGTGTGCTGACGGGAAATGAGGTCCGCCACGGGGGAGGCCTCCGGCACACCGAGCCGCGTGAAGATCGCGTGCGCCTCCTGGAGACAGGCGAGCCCGCGGGCCGGCTGGGCCAGGGCGAGCAGCGCCTCGCCTAGGGCGGCGTTGGCCAGGCCCTGGCAGTAGACGAAGTCCATCTCCTGCCCGATCGCCAGAGACGCGCCGGCCGCCTCGGCGGCCTCGGTGTGCTGCTCGGCGGCGAGCAGGGCGGAGGCAAGACGGGCCAGGGCGTAGCCCTCCCAGAGCGCGTTCTGCTGGGACTGGAACAGCTGGTGGGCCTCCCGCAGGTGCGGGACGGCCTCGGCGGTGGAGAGCACCACGCCGAGCTGGTAGAGGGTCTGGGCGAGCAGCGGGCCGTTGTTGGACGTCCGGGCGGCGGCGACGCCGTCGCCGGCGGACTGGATCGCCGTCTCGGCCATGCCGAGCCGGTGCTGCACGCGGGCCATGTTGCTGACGACCCGAGCCTCAAGGATCGGCGCGCCGACGGCCTGGCTGGTGGCCCGGGCCTGTTCGAGGAACCGCAGGGCTTCGGCCGGACGGTTGCCGACGTTGAGGATCACGCCCAGCATGTTGGCCGTGGCCAGGAGCAGGACGGTCGGCTCGTTGGGTGCCTGGTGGTCCAGGCTTCGGCGGAATGACTGCTCGGACCGCTGGAAGTCGCTGGTGACGGACTGCAGGGTGCCGAGGGCGAAATGAACCCTGGCGAGCGCTGCGTGGTCGCCGCGTTGCTCCGCCGCACGGCCGATGGTCTCCAGCACCGGCACCACCTGCGGGCCGTGGGTGGCGTCCGGCCCGAGGCCGTACAGCAGGATCAGCAGGTCGATCGCCGCGTGCTGCGAGGTGCGGGAGCCGTTCGCTGCTGCGGCCATGGCGCTTAGCAACAGGGCGCCCTCGGCGCGGAGCCATTCCTGCGCGGCCGGGCTCGTCGACAGACCGAGCCCCGGCGAGGTGAGTGTGGACAGCAGTTCGGGCAGCGGGTCGTCCGGTTCGATGACCTGGGTCGCGTTGCGGACAGTCGGGATGAGCAGGTCGAGTAGCCGCATGACCGCTCGCTCCTGGTCCGCGGTGTCGCCGATCCGCTCGTTCTGTCGCTGGGCGTAGAGCCGGAGCAGGTCGTGGTAGCGGTAGCGGCCGGGAGTGAAGCACTCCAGCATGTTCGCCTCAACCAGCGCCTCGGCGAGGTCCTCGGCGGTGTACTCGTCCACACCTAGCAGCGCCGCGGCCGCCGCCAGCGGGATGTCGGGCGAGTCGATCAGGGCGAGCAACCGAAAGGCGCGGGCCTCGGTTGCGGACAGCTGTCCGTAGCCGAGCCCGATGGTGGTCTCCACAGCGAGGTTGCCGAGCTGGAGTTCGTCCAGTCGCCGTCGTTGGTCGGCTAACCGGCTAGCCAGGTCGGAGACGCTCCAGCGCGGGCGGCTGGCCAGCCGGGCGGCGGCGATGCGGACGGCCAGCGGGAGGAAACCGCAGGCGGTGACCACCTTCATGGCCGCCTCCGGCTCGGCGGCGACGCGCTGATCGCCGACGATGGCCGAGAACAGCGCCAGTGCCTCGTCAGGCGTCAGCTCTTCGACGTCGAAGAGCTGGGCGCCGGGGATACCGGCGAGCCGGGAGCGGCTGGTGGCGAGCACCGCGCAGCCGGAGACCCCGGGGATGAGCGGCTGGATCTGGTCCGCGTCGCGCGCGTTGTCGAGCAGGATCAGCATCCGACGGTTGGCGAGCAGCGAGCGATAGAGGGCGGACCGCTGTTCCAGCGAGTCGGGGTTCTCGGTGACGCCGAGCGCGTGCAGGAAGTCACCCAGGACGACCACCGGGTCGGCCGGTGAGGTGCCTGCTCCGCGCAGGTCGACGTAGAGTTGCCCGTCCGGGAACTCGGCGCGGACGCGATGGGCGACGTGCACCGCGAGGGTGGTCTTGCCGACTCCGCCGATGCCTGCCAGCGAGGTGACCACCACGGCCTGCCCGGTGGCGTTCATCAGGACCGCCGAGAGCTCACCGACCAGCTCCGAGCGGCCACTGAAGTCCGATACGTCAGCGGGTAGTTGGGCCGGAGCCGGGGGCGCGGCCGGACCGTCCTCGCGGGTCGTGGCAGCGGGTGCGGCGGGGAGGACGAGGTCAGGGTCGGCGGCGAGGATGCGGGTGTGCATCGCGGACAGGCCCGCGCCCGGTTCGACCCCGAGCTCCTCGATCAGCAGCTTGCGGGTGTCGGTGTAGACACCGAGCGCCTCGGCTTGGCGGCCGCAGCGGTACAGCGCCAGCATCAGCAGTTCGCGCAGCCGCTCGCGCAGCGGGTGTTCGGCGGTCAGGTTGTTGAGCTCGCCGACGATCTCGGCGTGCAGACCGATGTCGAGGGCGGCGGCGCACAGTTCCTCGGCGGCGGCTACCTGGCGTTCGGCGAGCCGCAGCCGCTGGGCGTCGGCGTAGGGTCCGGGGATTCCGGTGAGCGGACGGCCGCTGAACAGGCCTAGCGCCTCTACGAGCAGTCGGTGCGCCTCGTGCCGGTCGCCGGAGGCACGTGCAGCTGCGGCCTCGGCGGAGAGGCGCTCGAAGACCGTCAGGTCGAGGGCCTCGCCCGGGATGCGCAGGGCGTAGCCGTCGGCGACCGAGATCAGCAGCTCGGCGGGCCGGCGCACCGCGCGCCGGGGCTCGATGACGGAGCGCAGGCGGGAGATGTAGGTGCGCAGCGCGGCCACGGCCTGGGTCGGCGGACGGTCTCCCCAGAGCGCGTCGACCAGGTCCTGGGTGGTGACCAGGCGGCCGGAGTGCAGCAGAAGGGTGGTCAGAACGGCTTGCTGCTGGGGGGAACCGAGGGAGAGGGGCGTGCCGTCGAGCCAGGCCTGGACCGGACCGAGGACTTGGAAGCGCAGCGCAGGGGCCTGCGGCGTCTCCCGAAACTCCATGAAGTCCCCCGATGGCCTGTGGTGTCGATTCCGTGAAAGGGCGCTCGGCGGTCCGCCGTGATGGTTCAGCTTAGGCGGGCGCCTGACTCTGCCGGACGGCGCCGCAAGCCGCACGATGTTTATCGGACATTTAATCAACCCTACGATACTGTCCGCGCGCCCGCGCCACAGAGGTCGGGCGGGACACAATTGATGACTGAAAGGCGGCCGCCCAATGGCCAACGACCAGAGCGAGACCCCGGTGCCGTCGACGCCCGAGAACGCGGCGCAGACCGGTGCCCCGGCCGCCGCTGTGGAGGCGGGCAAGGCTGTCGAGGGCGCGGTGACCGCGACCTCGAACCCGACCGAGTACACCGCGCCGACCGACGCGGACAAGACCGCGTTCGAGAACGGCCCGTTCGGTGACGAGGGCCAGTACATCGCGGAGCCCGACCAGCCGACCACCGGCGAGCCGGGCCCGCGCCAGCCCGAGAGCATTGTCGGCGGCCACCCGTAAGCCGTGCCGACCGAGCGCCCCCGTGCCCCCGTCCGGGCGCGGGGGCGCTGTTGGTTATGTGCGCGCCAATTCGTGTGCGGGTGCGTCGCGGTGGCCGATTCCTGTCCGCGGTGCACGCATGGTGACCGGAGTTATTCGTAACGTGCCCGGTGGCGGGCCCGCGACGTTCCGGAATTCCGGATTCACCAGGGGGATTGAGGGCCCCTGAATGTTGTGGTTTGCGTGGGTTTTGCCGCAATTCCCGGCGCCGATCTCATTCAGCTGAATCGCGGGGCTTCGGGACGGGTGAGACGTGGTGCGGTTCGGCGGTCCATTCGCGGCCGCCGCCCTCCGGGCGCAGGTAGTGCTCGCCGCCGAGGGTGCCCATGTAGATGCCGGTGTGTCCGGTCCTCCGGTCGAGGACGAGTTCGCCCACCTGTGGCCGGTAGGCCCGGGCGTCGTGCTGTCGAGTGCTCACCGTGCTGCTCCTCGCTCTGGTAGGCGACTGGCCAGCATCTCTAGAGAAGCTAATATCTCTAGAGATGTCAACGGTCGTATCTCCTTATCAGCGACCGCGGGCGCGCCTAGGATTGTCCGAGGGAGAGGGAGCGGCGATGACCGGCAGCAGTGGCGACAGACAGCCCAAGTACCAGCGGATCGCAGACTCCCTGAAGGCGGCCATCGACGACGGCCGCTACCGCGCGGGCGACCGGCTGCCCGGCGAGAACGACCTCATGGACGAGTACGGCGTGGCCCGGATGACCGCCCGCCAGGCGCTCGGCGTGCTGCAGAGCGAGGGCATCGCGGAGGCCCGCCGGGGCGCCGGGGTGTTCGTCCGGGACTTCCGGCCGCTGCGTCGGCGCGGCATCCAGCGGCTGGCGCAGGGGCAGTGGGGCTCCGGCCGGTCGATATGGTCCGCGGACATAGACAACCGCAGCCTGGTGGTCGACCAGGTCTCCGTCGCCGAGCGGGGCGCGCCCGAGCACGTGGCCCGGGTGCTCGGGGTCGACCCGGGCGCGTCGATGTGCGTACGGCACCGCCGCTTCGTCCTGGACGGCAAGCCGGTGCTGCTCTCCACCTCCTACCTGCCCGCCGTCCTGGTCGCCGGAACCGCCATCACCCGCGAGGACACCGGCCCCGGCGGCACCTACGCCCGGCTGGCCGAGATCGGCGCCAAGCCCGTGCACTTCCGCGAGGAGGTCCGCTCCCGCATGCCCAGCGCCGAGGAGTCCACCCGCCTCGAACTCTCCGCCGGCACCCCGGTCATCCTGATCTGCCGTACGGCCTTCGCCGACGAGGGGCAGGTCGTCGAGCTCAACGAGATGATCCTGGACGCCGCCTCCTACGTCCTGGAGTACGACTTCGACGCCTGAACGAGCCGACGGCCGCGCAGTAGCCGGAGGCCGCACGGCGTGAAACCGCCCCGGCCGCAGGGCGGCCGGGGCGGTGAGGGAACGCGTGGAGTCACGCCTCCGGACTACTCCTTGGAGCGGATCCGCAGGCTGGTGATCAGCGGACCTTCCGTCGTCTCGCGGAAGAAGTCGTTGCCCTTGTCGTCGACGACGATGAAGGCCGGGAAGTCCTCGACCTCGATGCGCCAGACGGCCTCCATGCCGAGCTCGGCGTACTCCAGCACCTCGACCTTCTTGATGCAGTCCTGGGCGAGGCGGGCGGCCGGGCCGCCGATCGAGCCGAGGTAGAAGCCGCCGTGCGTGGCGCAGGCGTCGGTGACCTGCTTGCTGCGGTTGCCCTTGGCGAGCATGACCATCGAGCCGCCGGCGGCCTGGAACTGGTCGACGTAGGAGTCCATCCGGCCGGCCGTGGTCGGGCCGAAGGAGCCGGAGGCGTAGCCCTCGGGGGTCTTGGCCGGGCCGGCGTAGTAGACCGGGTGGTCCTGGAGGTACTTGGGCATGCCCTCGCCGGCGTCCAGGCGCTCCTTGATCTTGGCGTGGGCGATGTCGCGGGCGACCACCAGGGTGCCGGTGAGCGAGAGCCGGGTCTTGACCGGGTACTTGGACAGCTCGGCGCGGATCGCGGACATCGGCTGGTTGAGGTCGACGCGCACCACGTCGTCGTCCAGGTGCTCGTCGGTGGTGTCCGGCAGGTACTTGGCCGGGTCGGTCTCCAACTGCTCCAGGAACACGCCCTCGGCGGTGATCTTGCCGAGCGCCTGGCGGTCGGCGGAGCAGGAGACGGCCATCGCGACCGGCAGCGAGGCGCCGTGGCGCGGCAGTCGGACCACGCGCACGTCGTGGCAGAAGTACTTGCCGCCGAACTGGGCGCCGATGCCGATCTTCTGGGTCAGCTCGGTGACCTTGGCCTCCAGCTCCAGGTCCCGGAAGCCGTGGCCGGTCTTGGCGTTGCCCGAGGTCGGCAGGTTGTCCAGGTAGTGCGCCGAGGCGTACTTGGCGGTCTTGAGCGCGAACTCGGCGCTGGTGCCGCCGATCACGATGGCCAGGTGGTACGGCGGGCAGGCGGCGGTGCCGAGCGAGCGGATCTTCTGCTCCAGGAACGAGAGCATGTTCGCCTCGTTCAGGATGGCCTTGGTCTCCTGGTACAGGTACGACTTGTTGGCGGAGCCGCCGCCCTTGGCCATGAACAGGAACTTGTACGCGTCGCCGTCGGTGGCGTACAGCTCGATCTGGGCCGGCAGGTTGTTGCCGGTGTTCTTCTCGTCCCACATGGTCACCGGGGCCATCTGGGAGTAACGCAGGTTGAGCTTGGTGTACGCGTCGAACACGCCGCGCGCGATGGCGGACTCGTCGCCGCCCTGGGTCAGCACGTTCTGGCCGCGCTTGCCCATGACGATCGCGGTGCCGGTGTCCTGGCACATCGGGAGGATGCCGCCGGCCGAGATGTTGACGTTCTTCAGCAGGTCGAGCGCCACGAAGCGGTCGTTCGGGCTGGCCTCCGGGTCGTCCAGGATGCGGCGCAGCTGGGCGAGGTGCGCGGGGCGCAGGTAGTGCGAGATGTCGTGCATCGCCTCGGCCGTGAGCAGCCGCAGCGCCTCGGGCTCGACCTGGAGGAAGCTGCGACCGCCGGCCTCGAACGTGGAGACACCCTCGGAGGTCAGCTTGCGGTACGGGGTCGGGTCAGCGCCCAGGGGGAGCAGGTCGCTGTACTCGAAGTCTGGCGTGGGAGCCATGGGGGCGGTCCTTAGGTGTCCAGTGATCCGGCTGCGTCGGCGAAGCACCATCCAGGGTAGGACCCGCCGATCGCGCGCATGCGGACAGGTCAGCCTTGGTGACGGGGCTCACTCGGGCAGCAGTGCGAGCGACTACGCTTGCGCCGTGGACAACTCGCCGTCGCAGGACGACCCGGGGCAGCCGCCGGTGCCGGCTCCCGTACCGATGACCAAACCCGAACTCAAGCCCGAGACCACGCCCGTGGCCACGCCGCAGCCCTCGCACGCCCCGGTGGCGGAGGCGGAGCTGCGCGTCTCGGACGCCGACCGCGAGCGGGTCGCGGAGCTGCTGCGGGACGCCTACGCCGAGGGTCGCCTGGACGCGGACGAGCACGCCGAGCGGATCGGGGCCGCGTACGCCGCCAAGACCTTCGGCGACCTGGTGCCGCTGACCCGGGACCTGCCCGCCCACCGGCCGCTCTCCTTCGAGAAGCCGCCGCTGGACGCCCCGGCGCCGGCTCCCACCCGGACGCAACTGCCGCCCGCGCGCCAGGAGTCGCCGTCGGTGGTGGCGATCTTCGGGGGCGCCGCCCGCAAGGGCCGCTGGCGGGTCGGTTCGCACCTGACCGCCTTCACCATGTTCGGCGGGGTGGAGATCGACCTGAGTGACGCCGTGTTCGAGTCCCCCGAGGTGGAGATCACCGTGACGGCGATCTTCGGCGGGGTCGAGGTCCGGGTGCCGGAGAACGTCAGCCTGCACGGCTCCGGGGTCGGCATCTTCGGAGGGTTCGACGTCCGCGAGCAGACCGCCGCGGACCCGTACGCTCCGGTCGTGCGGGTCAAGGGCGTTGCCCTGTTCGGCGGTTGCAACGCCAAGCCGCGCCGGGGCAAGAAGCTCAAGGAGTGGGTGCGCAAGCAACTCGGCGCCGACTGACTTGAATTGGCCTGTCGAGTGCCCGGCCGGGGATCAACTCCCGGCCGGGCACTCGACGTTGTGGCGGGTGCACTCCGTAGTCGATTGCGTGCAGTGTGCATGAATCCCGGCGGGGCGGGGTAGGTCATTCCGCACATCGCTTCTTGTACGGCTGCGCACCGGAGGCGGCCAAGCGGCCGGTCCGGAGGGTTGGACCAGCGGGGGCTCGCAGCCGGGCAGCGGAGCGAGGTTCCCTGTGTCCGAGAGCCTCGTCAGGAGTACGGCCGTGCTGCATCCGATCGAGTCCCGCCCCACCTCGCCAGTCGTCGCCGCCCACATGCTGGAGCGTCGTCCGGCCGTCCGCCCGCAGCCGCAGCCCCCGGGCGGCCCGGCGGGCACCGCCGCCGGCGAGGACAGCCCCTGGCACACCGGTGCGGCCTGTCAGCGGGACGAGGTGGGGCTGTTCTTCGCGCCCTCGAAGGAGCCGACGGCGGCCCGGCTGTCGCGCGAGGAGCAGGCCAAGCAGGTGTGCGCCCGTTGCCCGGTGCTGCTGGAGTGCCGCGAGCACGCGCTGGCGCAGCCGGAGCCGTACGGGGTCTGGGGCGGGCTGACGGCCGCCGAGCGGCGGGTGGTGCTGGCCCGGCGCCGCCGTCGGGACGCGGAGCTGCGCGAGGCCACCCGGGTGACCACGGCCCGGAGCCGGATAGCCGGTTGACAGCGGGCCGGAGACGGGAGCCGGGAGGCGGATCCCCCGAAAGGCGGTCGGAAACGCGGCGCGGCCTCGGCGGAGGGGGATTCCGCCGAGGCCGCGCCCGAACGTCCTGTCTTCGAGGCCGTTTCGTGTGGGTCAGTTGGCGCGGTCGAAGTCGATCGCGCTGTAGGCCCGCAGCTTCGCCAGCTTGTGGACGGAGTTGATCTCGCGGATCGTGCCGCTCTTGGAGCGCATCACCAGCGAGCTGGTGGTGGCGGTCTCCGAGCGGTAGTGCACGCCGCGCAGCAGCTCGCCGTCGGTGATGCCGGTGGCGACGAAGAACACGTTCTCGCCGCTGACCAGGTCGTTGGTGGTGAGCACCCGGTCCAGGTCGTGCCCGGCGTCCAGGGCCTTCTGCCGCTCGGCGTCGTCCTTGGGCCACAGCCGGCCCTGGATCACGCCGCCCATGCACTTCATCGCGCAGGCCGCGATGATGCCCTCCGGGGTGCCGCCGACGCCCATCAGCAGGTCGACGCCGGTGCCCTCGCGAGCGGCCATGATGGCGCCGGCCACGTCGCCGTCGGAGATGAACTTGATCCGGGCGCCCGCCTCGCGGATCTCCCGGACCAGACCGTCGTGGCGCGGGCGGTCGAGCACGACCACGGTGACGTCCTCGACGGCGCTGCCCTTGGCCTTGGCGACCCGGCGGATGTTGACGGCCGCCGGGGCGGTGATGTCGACGAACTCGGCGGCCTCGGGGCCGGCCACCAGCTTGTCCATGTAGAACACGGCGCTGGGGTCGAACATGGTGCCGCGGTCGGCGACGGCCAGCACGGCCACCGCGTTGTTCATGCCCTTGGCGGTCAGCGTGGTGCCGTCCACCGGGTCGACCGCGACGTCGCACTCGGCGCCGGTGCCGTCGCCGACCCGCTCGCCGTTGTAGAGCATCGGGGCTTCGTCCTTCTCGCCCTCGCCGATGACGACCACGCCGTTCATCGAGACGGTCGAGACGAGGGTGCGCATCGCCTTCACGGCGGCACCGTCCGCGCCGTTCTTGTCACCGCGGCCGACCCATCGGCCGGCGGCCATGGCGGCCGCCTCGGTGACCCGGACGAGTTCGAGCGCGAGGTTCCGGTCGGGAGCCTCGGGCGCGACTTCCAGGGCACGGGGGAGGTGGTGCGGGTACTGCGTGGTCATCGTCGTTACCTCTCTGTACGCGACGGCCAGTGAGCGCCCGACTACTGCCTGGTCGAACGCCGTGGTGAGGGTTCTGCGATCGTATCTGCCCACGAGATGACTGTCTGTGGCGCGGGTCGCCACCCTGTGGCGAAAAGCACCGGTTCGCCCGGCTTCACCCGTACGTGGACACCCCGGGTGGCCCCGCCCGGATGCGGATGAGTCACCATGTGGGGGTGGCTGCAGAGAGCAAGGGTATGAGAGGTCGGCAGACCGTACGGGACATGGTCCTGTCGATGCTGGCGGTCGGTTTCGTCGTCTGGATCGGGTACCTGTTCCTCCCGCACGACGCCAACAGCGACCCGGTGCATGTGGTCGAGTACAGGGCGGCCGCGGCCAGCGCCAAGCGCGCCGCGCCCTATCCGCTGCTCTCCCCGGAGGGGCTGTCCGGCAAGTGGCGGGCCACCTCGGTCAGCTACACCCCGGCCGACCTGAACTCCGGCAAGGGCAACGCCTGGCACCTGGGCTTCGTGACGCCCTCCGGCCAGTACGCGGCCGTCGAGCAGGCTGACGTGCCGCGCGACAAGCTGCTGGCCGACAAGGTCGCGGACGGCCGGCCGGACGGCACCTCGGACGCCGCCGGGCACGTCTGGGACCGGGTGCAGGGCGAGAAGGGCCGCGCGCTGGCCGTGCAGACCGGCTCGGCGACCACCCTGATCACCGGCACCGCCTCCTACGAGGAGCTGGCCGAGCTGGCCCAGGCGCTCAAGTAGCGCCAGGGCTCCACGGGCACGCGGAAGGGCCCGCACCGGACGAACCGGTGCGGGCCCTTCGCCGTTCCGTCGCGGATCAGACGGTGGTGACGACCTCGTCGTAGGCCAGGCGCGGGGAGCGCGGGAACCAGGCGTCCTCGCCCGGCTTGCCGATGTTGACCACGGCCAGCACCGAGTGCTCGCCGTCGCCGAAGAACTCCTTGTTGAGGCCCGCGGCGTCGTAGCCGGTC
Organism: Kitasatospora sp. NPDC101155; assembly: GCF_044768305.1. Taxonomy (NCBI): domain Bacteria; kingdom Bacillati; phylum Actinomycetota; class Actinomycetes; order Kitasatosporales; family Streptomycetaceae; genus Kitasatospora; species Kitasatospora sp. NPDC101155. The sequence goes on from NZ_JBIWPN010000006.1 coordinate 46,606, forward strand.
ATCGGGCCGGCGGCCAGGCCGGCGGCGCGCACGCCGATGATGAAGTAGGCGGCCTGCAGGGCGCCGTTCAGCGTGGCGGACTGCTCACGGACGGGGCGCTCCGAGAAGAACATGTCCTTGGCCTGCGGGAAGTGCGGGAGCTGGGTCGGCAGCTCCTCGTGGAACTCGTTGTCCGCGGCCAGGATGGCGACCAGCGGCGCGGTGGAGGTCTTGGCCTTGTTGCCGTCCGCCATGTGCTGGACGAGGCGCTCGCGGGCCTCGGCGGAACGGACCAGGACGACGCGCAGCGGCTGCTGGTTGAAGGCGGTCGGGCCGTACTTGACCAGGTCGTAGATGGCCTGGACCTGCTCCTCGGTGACCGGCTCGTCGGTGAAGGTGTTCGCGGTGCGGGCCTCGCGGAACAGCAGGTCCTGAGCGGCGGCGTCGAGTACCAGGGCGTCGGTGGTCATGCTTCTGCACCTCATGCGGGAGGGGGTTCGTCGGTGTGACCGGCGTGGCCGATCACTTCCTCCAACATAGGTGAAGATTCAACGATTCCCCAAGGGGCTGTGACCCGCATCACTCCCCGGTCGGGGTTCCGCCCTCCTCGGCGGCCAGCGCGGCGTCCAGTCGGGCCCGGGCGCCGTCCAGCCAGCGCTGGCAGACCTTCGCCAGCTGCTCGCCGCGCTCCCACAGGGCCAGCGACTCCTCCAGGGAGGTGCCGCCGTTCTCCAGCTGCCGGACCACGTCCAGCAGCGCGTCCCGGGCGTGCTCGTAGCCCAGCGCGTCGTCCGGGGTCGGCGCCGCCGCGTTCTGCTGCTCCTGCTGCTCTGCCATGCGTGCCAGCGTAGGGGCTGGCACCGACAGGGACGGCTCCGGCGGGGCGGAAACCCGGGTGCGCCCGGTCGACCCGCGGCGCCGGCCTCCGCCGCACGATCCAGGTACGACCCGCCGTTCCGGCCGACGCGCCCGCGCCGTCCCGGCAGCGCTCGTCCTGGTCCCGAGCCTCGTCCTAGTCCCGAGCCTCGGCCTCGGCCGCGGTCACCGTGACGTCGAAGCCGCCGCCCGCCACCCGGGCGTGCAGCCCCTCCCCGGCCGCGACCTGCGCCGGGTCCGTCACCACCGTGCCGTCCGCCCGCTGCAGCACCGCGTAGCCGCGCTCCAGGGTGGCCGCCGGGGACAGCGCGACCACCCGGGCCAGGGTGTGCCCGAGGTCGCTCTGCGCGTGGTCCAGCCGGTGCCGCAGGGTGCGCCGGGCCCGCTCCAGCAGGCCGTCCACCTCCTGGCCGCGTCCGTCCAGCATCCTGTGCGGGGCGGCCAGCGACGGGCGGCTGCGCAGCCCGTCCAACCCATGCTGCTCGCGCTCGACCCGGGCCAGCACGTGCCGACGGGCCCGGTCGCGCAGCTGGCGGACCTTGGCCAGCTCCTCGCCGACGTCCGGGACCACCCGCTTGGCGGCATCGGTCGGGGTGGAGGCGCGCAGGTCCGCGACGAAGTCCAGCAGCGGCTGGTCCGGCTCGTGCCCGATCGCGCTGACCACCGGTGTACGGGCGGCCGCCACCAGCCGCACCAGCCCCTCGTCCGAGAACGGCAGCAGGTCCTCCACGCTGCCGCCGCCCCGGGCCACGATGATCACGTCCACCTCGGGGTGCTCGTCCAGCTCCCGGACGGCCGCGCTCACCCGCTCCACCGCGCTGACCCCCTGCACCGGGACGTTGCGCACCTCGAAGCGCACGGCCGGCCAGCGCCGCCGGGCGTTCTCCAGCACGTCCCGCTCGGCCGCCGAGTCGCGCCCGGTGACCAGTCCGACGCACTGCGGCAGGAACGGCAGCGGGCGCTTGCGCTCGGGTGCGAACAGGCCCTCCCCGGCCAGCCGCCGCTTCAGTTGCTCCAGTCGGGCCAGCAGCTCGCCCAGGCCCACCGGCCGGATCTCCGAGGCCCGCATCGACAGCTGCCCGCGCGCCGCGTACCACTCCGGCTTGGCGTGCACGACGACCCGTGCGCCCTCCTGCACCACGTCCGCGACCTGGTCGAAGACCGAGCGGAAGCAGGTCACCGTGAGGGAGACGTCGGCCTGCGGGTCGCGCAGGGTCAGGAACACCACGCCCGCCCCGGGCCGACGGCTGAGCTGGGTGATCTGCCCCTCGACCCACACCGCGCCGAGCCGGTCGATCCAGCCGCCGATCAGCGCGGAGACCTTGCCGACCGGGAGCGGGGCTTCGGGGGAGCTGGGGTTGGCCATGCGTACGAGGCTAGCGGCGCACGCCGACAGCTCGGGCGCTAACGGTGCCCGCCGGCGCCCGAAGCGGTACTGCCCTGCACCCCGAGCACCACCAGCCCGGCCGCCAGCCAGGCCAGCCCGACGAGCTGCGCCGTCGTCGAGGCCTCGCGGACCACCGCCGCGATCACCGCGATCCCCAGCGCCGGGACGACCAGGTGCCGCAGCCGGTCCCGCGAGCCGTGCCGGACGGTGTACCAGCCGACCACCGAGGCGTGCAGCAGGGCGAAGGCGGTCAGCGCGCCCACGTTCACCACCGAGGTCAGCTGGTCCAGCCCGTCGTCCCGGTTGGCCGCCCAGACCGCCGCCGCCATGGTGATGGCCGCGGCCGCCAGCAGTGCCCGGCGCGGTACCGCGCTGCCCGGGTCGACCGAGCCGAGCACCCGCGGCAGCCGCCCGTCCCGGCCCATCGCGAAGACCAGCCGCCCGGCCGCGGCCTGGCCGGCCAGCGCCGCGAAGGCCGCGCCGATCGCCTTGCCGGCCGCGACCAGCACGTGCAGCCAGTGCCCGATGCCGCTCTCCACGGTGTCGTAGAAGGCCGAGCCCTGTGCGGCCGGGTCGGCGGCCAGCTGCCGCGGGGTCATCGGCTCCAGCAGCGCCGCCAGGTAGGTCTGGGCGACGAACAGCACCCCGGCCAGCGCCAGGCACCACAGCACCGCCTTGGCCACCGCCGCCGAGGCGCCGACCGCCTCCTCCACGAAGGTGGCGATCGCGTCGAAGCCCAGGTAGGAGAGCACCGCGACGGACACCGCGGAGATCACCGCGGTGAGCGAGAAGTCCCCGACGGCGGTGAACGGGGTGTCCCAGCCGCGCCGGGGGCCGTCCTGGACCAGTGCCACCACGGCCGCGGCCATGAACACCGCCAGCACCGCGATCTCCAGCGCCAGTACCGCGAAGCCGACCACGGCCGCCGTGCGCACCCCGATCAGGTTGAGCGTGGTGGTGGCCACCACCGCGAGCGCCGTCCACAGCCAGCGCGAGACGCCCGGCACCAGGGAGTGCAGCGCGATCCCGGAGAACAGGTAGGCCACCGCCGGGATCAGCAGGTAGTCCAGCATCGCCATCCACCCGGCGATGAACCCCGGTCCTTCGCCCAGCCCGGCCCGGGCGTAGGCGAACACCGAGCCGGTCTGCGGCACGGCGCGCACCATCTGGGCGTACGAGAAGGCGGTGAGGCCCATCGCCACCGTGGCGGCCAGGTAGACCGAGGCGACGGCGCCGTGGCTCTTGGCGTCCAGCACGCCGAACACGCCGACCGGGGCCATCGGGGCGATGAACAGCAGTCCGTAGACCATCAGATCGCGGACGCCCAGACTGCGGCGCAGGCCGCTCGGTGTCGCCTGCCCGCTCACAGCGCTCATAGACCCCACATTTGAGCATTTCTGATCGGATCTGACCGGAAACCGCCCGCTGTCGGCGCGGCTGCCCGCCGGGGACAGTGCGACTCGCGGTCGCCCGTACGATGGAGCCATGTCCAACACCGCGCAGCGCCGTGTCCTGCTCGCCGCCCCCCGGGGCTACTGCGCGGGTGTCGACCGCGCCGTGATCGCCGTGGAGAAGGCCCTGGAGCAGTACGGGGCGCCCATCTACGTCCGCAAGCAGATCGTCCACAACAAGTACGTGGTGCAGACCCTGGAGAAGAAGGGCGCGATCTTCGTCGACGAGACGGAGGAGGTGCCCGAGGGCTCGATCGTCGTCTTCTCGGCGCACGGCGTCGCCCCGTCCGTCCACGACGAGGCGCGGGCCGGCAAGCTGGCCACCATCGACGCCACCTGCCCCCTGGTCACCAAGGTGCACAAGGAGGCCGTCCGCTTCGCCGACGAGGGCTTCGACATCCTGCTGGTGGGTCACGAGGGCCACGAGGAGGTCATCGGCACCATGGGCGAGGCCCCGGACCGGATCCACCTGGTGGACGGTGCCGAGGACGTCGCCAACGTCCAGGTGCGGGACGAGTCCAAGATCGTCTGGCTGTCCCAGACCACCCTGTCGGTGGACGAGACCATGGCCACCGTCGGCGAGCTGAAGAAGCGCTTCCCGGCGCTGGTCAGCCCGCCCAGCGACGACATCTGCTACGCGACCCAGAACCGCCAGGTCGCGGTCAAGCAGTTGGCCCCCGAGACCGACCTGCTGATCGTGGTCGGCTCCAAGAACTCCTCCAACTCGGTCCGCCTGGTCGAGGTCGGCCTGGAGTACGGCGCCAAGGCCGCCCACCTGGTGGACTTCGCCGAGGAGATCCAGGAGTCCTGGCTGGAGGGCGTCACCACGGTCGGCCTGACCAGCGGCGCCTCGGTGCCGGAGATCCTGGTGGACGGCGTGCTGGAGTTCCTGGCCGCGCGCGGTTACGACACGGTCGAGACGGTCAAGACCGCCGAGGAGCACCTGACCTTCTCGCTGCCCAAGGAACTGCGCCGCGACCTGCGCGCCGAGGCGGCGGGCAAGCTGTAGACCGTTGTGGAGAACCCGGCGCCCCGGTGGGGTGCCGGGTTCTTCGCTGTGCGTCGCCGCCGGGGCTCTCGTACTTTTGTGCACAGGCTGTGGACAAGCCGGTCCGCGGCCGAACGGCGGAGGGCGGAGCGATGACGGCGGTATTCGGCGTGGACATCGGCGGTTCGGGCATCAAGGGAGCCCCGGTCGACCTCGCCCGGGGAGTGCTCGCCCAGCAGCGCCACAAGGTGCTCACCCCGCATCCGTCCGAGCCCGAGGCTGTGGTCGCCGCCGTGTGCGAGGTGGTCCGGCACTTCGACCACCAGGGGCCGGTCGGGCTCACCTTCCCCGGCGTGGTGGTCGGCGGCCGTACCAGGACCGCAGCCAACGTGGACAAGGGCTGGGTCGGCCTGGACGCCGCGGGCCTGTTCCGCGAGGCACTGGATCTGCCGGCGACCGTCCTCAACGACGCGGACGCGGCCGGCCTGGCGGAGTTCACCCACGGTGCCGGGCGTGGCGAGTCGGGCGTGGTGCTGGTGCTCACCTTCGGCACCGGCATCGGCAGCGCGCTCTTCGTGGACGGCACGCTGGTGCCCAACACCGAGCTGGGCCACCTGGAGCTGCGCGGCAAGGACGCCGAGCGTCGGGCCTCCTCGGCCGCCAAGGAGCGGCACGGGCTGACCTGGGAGCAGTGGGCCGGGCGGGTCAACGAGTACCTGGACCTGGTGGAGATGCTGCTCTCGCCGCAGCTGATCGTGATCGGCGGCGGGGTGAGCCGCAAGCACGAGAAGTTCCTGCCGCTGCTGAAGGACCGCGAGGCGAGGGTGGTGCCGGCGGAACTGCGCAACGACGCGGGCATCGTCGGGGCCGCCATGGCGGCGGCCCGGGCGGCGGGCTGAGGGTCTGCCGGTGCCGGGCTTCGACGGGAGGGGTGGAGCTCAGCGGGAGCGGTGGATCCGGCGCTGGGCGACGAAACGGGCGAGCACGATCAGCGTGGCCAGGCCGGTGCCGGAGAACAGCCAGCCGGCCCGCAGTGCCAGCCCGGTCGCCAGCGCCACCACCTGGGCGGTCACGCCCGAGGAGCTGACCGGCGCGAGCACCAGCAGCGCCAGGGCGAAGGCGATCGGCCCGCTGATCGGCGCGGCCAGCAGGTCGGCGTACCGGACCCGGACGGCCAGCTGGAAGCAGACCACCAGGTAGCCGAGGCCGAACAGCCAGCCGAGGCCGTCGAAGAGCAGCCGGTCCACGCCCGCCACCGCGAGCGTCGCCAGCACGGCGACCACGCCGGTGCCGATGGCGGTCAGCCGGGTCGGCCGACCGGTGCGGCGGCGCCCGTACACCCGCAGTCGGCGCCCGGGGGACGGGCGCGCCGCGGTGGGCCGGCCGGCCACCGGACGCAGCCGGGCAGGGGGAGTCTCAGGGGCGGCAGGGGCTCGGGTGCTCTCGGGCGCCCGGCCGGGACCGGGGACGGCGGCCGCGGCCGCGCCGTTCGGCGGACGGCGTCTGGGCCCTGGCGGCTGGGTACGGGTGCTCTGCTCCACCCGCCCAACGTACGGTCCGATCATCGCCACACTGTGTAATGGACCGTTCAGGTCTTGTCCCGTGTCTCCGGATGGAGTGGTTCTGTGATCGTCGTTCAGTGACCTGACCGGCTCGGACGGGTCGACGAACCAAGATCATCGGATCACCGTACGGGGGGCCTCGTGGCCACGGACTTCACCTTCGAACGCCTCGACCACTTCCAGCTCGACATCCCGGCCGGCGCCGAGGACGCCTGCCGGGCCTTCTGGTCCGGCGTGCTCGGCATGACGGAGCTGGAGAAGCCGCCGGTGCTGGCGGCCCGCGGCGGCTGCTGGTTCCGTGGCGGCGGGGTCGAGGTGCACCTCGGCGTGACCCCGGACTTCCGGCCGTCCGTGAAGGGACACCCGGGCATCCTGGTGCGCTCGCTGGACGCCCTGGCCGAGCGGCTCACCGCGCACGGCCACGGGGTGGTCTGGGACGACAACCTGCCCGGCCACCGGCGCTTCTACGCGGCCGACCAGTTGGGCAACCGGCTGGAGTTCCTGGAGCCACGACCGGCGGAGACCGAGGCGTAGGGCAGCGCAGACGCTGCCCGTAGACTTGGGGGTCGGCCCGTACGGTGCCGACCCAACTCCTCCAAGCCCACGGGACTGCGCTTCATGTCGCTCACGATCGGAATCGTCGGCCTGCCGAACGTCGGCAAGTCGACCCTGTTCAACGCCCTGACCAAGAACGACGTGCTGGCGGCCAACTACCCGTTCGCCACCATCGAGCCGAACGTCGGCGTCGTCGGCGTCCCCGACCAGCGGCTGGCCAAGCTCGCCGAGATCTTCGGCTCCCAGCGCATCCTCCCGGCCACCGTCGACTTCGTGGACATCGCGGGCATCGTGCGCGGCGCCAGCGAGGGCGAGGGCCTGGGCAACAAGTTCCTCGCCAACATCCGCGAGTCGGACGCGATCTGCCAGGTCGTGCGCGCCTTCACCGACCCGGACGTGGTGCACGTGGACGGCAAGGTGTCGCCCAAGGACGACATCGAGACCATCCACACCGAGCTGATCCTGGCCGACCTCCAGACCATCGAGAAGGTCCTGCCGCGTCTGCAGAAGGAGGCGCGCCTCAAGAAGGACACCGCCCCCGTGCTGGCCGCCGCCGAGGCCGCGCAGGCGATCCTGGAGACCGGCAAGACCCTCTTCGAGGCCGGCTTCGACACCGCCCCGATCCGCGACCTGCACCTGCTGACCGCCAAGCCCTTCCTCTACGTCTTCAACGTGGACGAGGCCGAGCTGGCCGACGAGGACTTCAAGAACGCCCAGCGCGAGCTGGTCGCCCCCGCCGAGGCGATCTTCCTCAACGCCAAGATCGAGTCCGAGCTGATCGAGCTGGACGACGCCGAGGCCCTCGAACTCCTCCAGTCCATGGGCCAGGACGAGCCCGGCCTCGCCACCCTCGCGCGCGTCGGCTTCAACACCCTCGGCCTGCAGACCTACCTGACGGCCGGCCCCAAGGAAACCCGCGCCTGGACCATCAAGAAGGGCGCCACCGCCCCCGAGGCCGCCGGAGTCATCCACACCGACTTCCAGAAGGGCTTCATCAAGGCCGAGGTGATCTCCTTCGACGACCTGGTCGAGACCGGTTCCGTCGCCGAGGCCCGCGCCAAGGGCAAGGCCCGCATCGAGGGCAAGGAATACGTCATGCACGACGGCGACGTCGTGGAGTTCCGCTTCAACGTCTGACCCGGCGACAGCTGACACCCCCCGGAGGGGCCGACTCCCGTGAACGGAGTTCGGCCCCTTCCGCTTTGTGGGGGTGGTGGTTCCTCTAGGGTGGGGTCGGCCAACTGGGGGTTGTGGGAGAGGGGTTGGGTGTGGAGGTCGAGCTCGGGTTCGAGGTGGCGGAGGATGCCTCGGAGGGGGCGGAGGTCGAGGCGGCCCGGTCGTTGACCCGGTGGCTGCTGGCCGAGCCGGAGCTGCGGGGCATCGAGGTGCGGCCCGGGGCGGCGGATCCGGCGGCCGGACGGATGGGGGAGGTGCTGGAGATCCTCAACGTGGTCCTGGCGAACGGGATCGCGCTGGGGAGCCTGGTGACCGCCGTCGCCACCTGGCGGGACTCGCGGCGCGGCGGGATGCGGGTGCGGATCGAGCGCGGCGGCACGTCGGTGGTGATCGAGGACGGGTCGGCGGACGAGGTGCGCCGGATCGTGGCGCAGCTGGAGCCGCCGGCCGGAGCCGCCGAGCAGTCGTGACCGTGCTGGCGGACCCGGGCCGGTCGGCGGCCGTGCTCGTCGGGGTGCACGACTACGTCCACCTGGACGGACTGCCGGCCGTCGAGCAGAACCTGGAGGGGCTGCGCCGGGTGCTCGCCGACCCCGACGTCTGGGGGCTGCCCGCCGAGGCCTGCGCGGTGATCGCCCAGCCCGCGAGCGTGCGCGAAGTGCTGGACACCGTACGGGAGAAGGCGCGCCAGGCCACCGACACCCTGCTGGTCTACTACGCCGGGCACGGCGTGACCGACGACTACTCGGAGGAGCTGTACCTCGCGCTGCCGGACACCGACCGCGAGCGCGAGTACACCGCGCTGCGGTTCGAGTCGCTGCGCCGCGCGCTGCTCGACTCGCAGTCCCGGGCGCAGCGCACGGTGGTGGTGCTGGACTGCTGCTACAGCGGCCGGGCGCTGGTGGGCTCGATGGGCGCGGGCAAGTCCCTCGCCGACCGGACGGCGGTGAACGGGACGGTGGTGCTCACCGCCTCGGCCGCCACCCGGCCCGCCCTCTCGCCGCCCGGGGAGCCGTACACCGCCTTCACCGGGGAGCTCATCGACCTGCTGGAGTGCGGCATCCCGGGTGGTCCCGAACTGCTGGACATGGACACCCTCTACCGGCGGCTGTACGCACGGCTCGCCGCGAAGTCCCGCCCGCTGCCGCAGCAGCGCAACCGCAACACCGGCGGGCTGATCGCGATAGCCCGCAACCGGGCGGCGGGGACGGAAGCGGAGGAGGACACCGCGGTCCGGGCCGCCGCCGAGGCCCGGGCCGCCGCCGAGGAACTGCTCGCGAGGCGGGAGCGGGAGGTCGAGCGGCTGCGGGCCGCCGCCGAGGAGGGCGCGCGGGAGCTGCTGCACCGGGCCACCCGCCTGGCGGTGGCGCTGGCGGCCGAGCCGGACCCGGACTTCCGCCTGT